>DASWCL010000259.1:0-20315 GCA_036390135.1 Binatia bacterium | reverse complement strand
AAGCTCGGGACCGACGAGCTCTATCTCAAGTCCGCGGACGAAATGATTCAAGGTTTCGATTATTGCCCGGGCGCGGTCGAACGCACGCTGGAAATCGCCGATCGCTGCAACGTTGAAATCGAATTCGGCAAATATCATTTTCCGACGTTTACCCCGCCCAAAGAGATCAGCCTGGATGATTATCTCGATGAGTTGGCGCGCCAGGGGCTCGAACAACGCATCGAAGGCATCATCGATCCAGAGCTGCGAAAAAGCTATGATGAACGGCTCGCATACGAGCTGGATGTAATCAAACGCATGCAGTTCCCCGGATACTTCCTGGTGGTCGCTGACTTCATTAACTACGCCAAGCAAAACGGCATCCCGGTGGGGCCGGGACGAGGCTCATCCGCCGGCAGCTTGGTGGCGTACGCTCTCAAAATCACCGATCTCGACCCAATCCGGCATGTCCTGTTGTTCGAACGATTTCTCAACCCTGAGCGACGTTCGATGCCGGATATCGATGTCGATTTCTGTATTCGCGGCCGGGCGCAAGTCATTCAATACGTCAAAGATAAATACGGCGCCGACCGCGTTGCGCAGATTGCCACCTTCGGAACTCTCAAGGCCAAGGCGGCGATCAAGGACGTCGGCCGTGCGCTCGGTTTATCATTCGCCGAAACCGACGTCATCGCCAAGCTGATTCCCGCGCCCAAGCAAGGATTCGATTATCCTTTGACCGAGGCGATGAAGATGGAACCGCGGCTCCCGGAGATGATGAAGAGCGATCCGCGGGTAAAAACGTTGATGGATCATGCCTTACGGCTCGAAGGATTGGTGCGCCACGCCTCGACCCACGCCGCCGGCGTGGTTTTGTCCAACTTACCGCTGGTCGATCATTTGCCGCTGTTCGTCGATAAAGAGGGCGGCATCGTTACGCAATACGACATGAGCTGCGTCGAAAAGATCGGACTCGTCAAGTTCGACTTTCTCGGTCTCAAAACGCTCACCTTGATTCACGATTGCTTAAAGCTGATCGAAGTCACTGGAGGCGAAAAAATCGACGTCAATCGCTTGCCGTTGGACGACAAGAAGACATACCGGACGCTGTGCAGCGGTAACACCACGGGCGTGTTCCAACTGGAAAGCACTGGCATCCGCGAGATGACCGTCAAGATCAGGCCCAACTGCTTCGAGGATCTCGTCGCGATCTTAGCGCTCTATCGTCCCGGCCCGCTCGACAGCGGCATGGCCGAAGAATATATCAAACGCAAGCACGGCAAGGAAAAGATCAAATACTTGCACCCGCTGCTCGAGCCGATTCTCAAAGACACCCACGGCGTGATCGTATATCAAGAGCAGGTGATGCAGATCGCTCAGGTGCTCGGCGGCTATACGATGGGAGACGCCGATATTTTACGGCGCGCCATGGGCAAAAAAGATCCGGAAGAAATGGCGGCGCAACGCGAGCGGTTTGTCGGCGGCGCGCGGGACAAGAAGATCGACGAGAAAAGAGCGACGGAGATTTTCGATCAGATGGAGACCTTCGCGCGCTATGGTTTCAACAAATCCCACTCCGCGGCGTACGCGTTGGTTTCCTATCAAACCGCGTATTTAAAAACCCATTATCCGGTTGAGTTCATGGCGTCGCTGATGACTTCGGAAATGGGCGACACGGACAAGGTGATCAAAAACCTCGCCGAGTGCCGCGCTAAAGACATTGAAGTCTTAGCGCCCGATATCAATGAGAGCCGCGCGGACTTCACGCCCGTGGGTGACAAGATCCGTTTTGGCCTGGCGGCGGTAAAAAACGTCGGGGAAAAGGCGGTTGAAGTCATCCTGGAAAGCCGCTCCAAAGACGGTCCGTTCGAGTCGCTCTTTGATTTTTGCCGACGCGTCGACACGACGGCAGTCAATCGCCGGGTGATTGAGAGCTTGATCAAGTGCGGCGCGTTCGACGCCACTCAAGTCTCTCGCGCGCGCATGAACGGCGCGCTGGACGACGCCATGAAGGCCGGCCAGGCGTATCAACGCGACTTGTCGAGCAATCAGATCGATATCTTCGCCATGCTCGGCACCGAAACCAAGAGAGGCAAGAAGCCCGGCGATGTTTATCCCCAAGTCACGGAGTGGTCGACGCAGGAATCGCTGGCTTTCGAAAAGGAAGCGTTGGGATTCTATATTACCGGGCATCCGCTCGATAAATTCGATCGCACTTTGAACAGAATTACCAATGGCACGATCTCGGCGCTAAAAGAGAAAGCCCAACCGGGGGAAGTCAAGATCGGTGGCGTGGTGTCGGCTTTGAGACTGCGCAACACCAAGAAAGGCGATCGCTACGGCAACTTCAATCTCGAAGATAAAACCGGCTTCATCGAAGTGATCACTTGGCCGGACACGTACAAAAAATGCGCTGCGTTGCTTGGCGCTGACGAGCCGATTTTCGTCAGAGGTCGGCTCGAAGTCGGCGAAGAGCGCATGCAGGTCATTGCCAACGAGATCGTGCTGTTGGCCGAAGCCGCAAAGAATCAAAAGAACGGCAACGGCAATGGCAAGGGAAACGGTAACAGTGAAAAAGTTCATCTCTATGCCCGCGAGTCTGAAGTCTCGGGCGATGAGCTGGTGCGCTTGCGTGATACCTTGCTGGACTATCCGGGGCACGCCACGGTGTTTCTCCACCTGCTGGCGTCAGCCAATGGCGAGACCGTCATCGAGCTGCCCGAGCAAGTGCGTATCGCGTCGTCGCCGGAATTGATCGAGACCGTCGAACGGCTCTTCGGCCAACGGATCAGTTTTCACGCTCTGAACTCTTGAAGCCACTGATTTCGACAAAGCCTTCCAAGGAAAAGGCCGTTTTAATCGGCGTCGATCTACCATCGCGTGCCCATAAAGTGCCGCTCGCTTACAGCCTGGAAGAGCTCGAGCGGCTCGCTGAAACGGCCGGCGCAACCGTGCTCGGCAAATATAGCCAACAGGTTAAAAACGTCACGCCGGCTACGTTAATGGGACGCGGCAAAGTCGAGGAAATTCATGCCGGGTTGCAAGACCTACGGCCAGATTTAGTCATCATCGACGAAGATCTCACGCCGGCGCAGCAGCGTAATCTCGAAACGGCTTTCAAAGTTCGTGTGATCGACCGCAGTCAATTGATTCTCGATATTTTCGCGCAAAGAGCGCGCAGCAACGAAGGCAAGTTGCAGGTCGAACTCGCACAGCTGGAATATTTATTGCCGCGCCTGACCCGTCAGTGGACGCACTTGTCGCGCCTCGGCGGTGGCATCGGCACCCGTGGACCCGGCGAGACTCAATTGGAAATCGACCGACGGCGGATTCGCGAGCGCATCGGCCACTTGAAGCACCGACTCAAGACCGTCGAGCGTACGCGCAACTTGCAACGCAAAGAACGCGACGAATTCCCGTTCGCGACGGTAGCTCTGGTTGGCTACACCAATGCGGGCAAGTCGACCCTGATGAATACGCTGACGCGCGCCGGCGTGTTTGTCGAAGACAAGCTTTTTGCCACGTTGGATCCGACGACGCGCGCTTTGCGCCTCCCCAACGGCGATAAAATCATGCTCGTCGATACGGTCGGCTTCATCAACAAGATTCCACACTCACTGATCGAAGCATTCAAAAGCACCCTCGAAGAAGTGAGCGGCGCCGATCTGCTGTTGCATCTGGTCGATATGGTAAACCCCGTGTTCGAGGAGCAGGTTCAGGTGATTGAAAACGTGCTCGGTGAAATCGGCGCCGGGGAAATTTGCACCGTGCTCGTGCCCAATAAGATTGACGTTGCCTGTGAGGTGCCGTTGGCGCAGTTGAGGAACGGCAAGGCGCGCGAAGTGTGTCCGATCTCCGCTTTGACCGGTGCCGGTGTTGACCAACTATTGCAAACTGTCGGCGAAATCATGGATCAGAGCAAAGAGCGTTTCCACGCGATCTTTTCTCAATCGCAGGGTGCGTTGGTCGCTATGCTGCGCGAGCGCGGTCGGATCGTCCAACAGAGTTATCAGGAAGATGGGGTGCACGTCACCGCCCTGGTGACGCCGAAGTTGGCTGGACAGATGCGTAAACTCTTGCTCGCGAATCATGCAGGATGACTCCCAGTTTTACCGTTCATGCTGAACCTGCCCAATTTTCTCACGCTGCTGCGCATATTGACGATCCCGGTATTTCTGGAATTTTTATCCTACCATTTTTATTGGGAAGCGCTGTTGGTTTTCGGCATCGGTGGTGTGACCGATTTTTTGGACGGATTTGTCGCGCGCTGGATGAATCAGCAGACCGCTCTCGGTGCGTACTTGGATCCCGTCGCCGACAAGCTGTTGGTGATCACGTCTTTCATCATGCTCGGTTCCATCGGCGGTATTCCCATGTGGCTGGCTATCGTCGTCGTGGTACGGGATATTCTGATCGTGGTGGGATACGCGATTATTTATTTCCTGATCGAAGAACGACTGCAAGTGAAGCCGACTCTGGTTGGCAAGTGGAGCACGACCTTGCAACTGCTAACACTGGCTGTGGCGTTGGTGATGCTCCACGACCGCAGCCTTCTACCTGCGCTTGTGCTCGATATCTTTGTCGATACCACTGCCGTCGTGACCGTCGTGTCCGGCTGTCAGTATTTATATAAGGGTCTTGTCTGGCTGCAAAGTCGAGCTCCATCTATCAACGCCTAGGTTGACATTGTAGCTGTAAATTGGTAATAAAATCGATCTCTTGCACTGCTTTACACTCTTGGCACTTAAGGCAAGAAAGCGCGCCGTAAGAGGCGCATGTCAGCTCTCTAGATGGATCGCCGATAGATGCAATTCAGCCGCTCTTGTCAAATCTCGCAGGCACGTAGCTCAGTGGGAGAGCGCTTCCTTGACACGGAAGAGGTCGGCAGTTCAATCCTGCCCGTGCCTACCATCTTTTAAGCGAGTCGCATGGCGAGTATCCATATCACATTGCCCGGCGGCAAATCCGCCGACGTTGCGCCCGGCACGCGCATCGAGGAAATTGCCTCCAGCACCAGTATCAAGGGCGACGTCATCGCGGCTAAAATAAATGGCCGACTCGCAGATCTCGGCCGCGAGTTGAATGACGATTCGACATTGGAGTGGGTTTCTCCGGAGAGCGCCGACGGGCTCGACATTTTGCGTCATTCGACTGCTCATTTGATGGCGCAGGCGGTGCAGAGCCTGTTTCCCGGTACCCAGGTGACCATTGGTCCGACCATCGAAAACGGTTTCTACTATGATTTCAAGCGCACTGCAGCTTTTTCTCCTGAAGAATTGGAGTCGATCGAAAAACGTATGCAAGAGTTGGTGAAAGCCGATTTGAAAATCGTCCGCGAGGAATTACCGCGCAGCGAAGCCATCGAGCTTTTCCGAAAGATGGGCGAAGACTACAAAGTCGAGATCATCGAAGGCATCCCCGAGGACAAGGTGTCGCTCTATCGCCAGGGCGATTGGGTCGATCTCTGCCGCGGTCCGCATGTGCCGAGCACTGCTGCGATCAAGGCTTTTAAATTGACTAGCATCGCCGGCGCCTACTGGCGCGGCGATTCGCGCAACGAGCAGCTGCAGCGCATCTACGGCACAGCGTGGGCCAATCGCAAGGATTTGGACGCTTATCTCAAGCGCGTCGAAGAAGCGAAACAGCGCGATCATCGGCGTCTCGGCCCGGCATTAGATCTCTTTTCGCTTCATCCGATCGCGCCGGGATCGCCTTTCTTTCATCCCAAGGGCACGATCATCTATAACCGTTTGATCCAATATATCCGGACGCTTTATACGCGCTACGGCTACAGCGAGGTCGTGACGCCGCTGATTTACAAGACCGATTTGTGGAAAACTTCGGGACACTACGAAGCGTTCCGCGACGACATGTTCTTGATGGACGTCCACGACGGCGAGTACGGTGTCAAGCCGATGAACTGTCCGGGTCACTGTTATCTTTTCGCCTCGCGGAAATATTCCTATCGCGATCTGCCGATTCGTTATGCTGATTTCAGCCGCCTGCACCGCTTCGAGCAGTCCGGCGTCCTGTCCGGCTTGACGCGGGTGCGCTCGTTTGCCCAAGACGACGCGCATATTTACTGCACGCCGGAGCAGCTCGACGGCGAGCTTCAGCAGTTCGTCGCGATGACCAAGGAAGTCTATAAAGTATTCGGCTTCGATCGCATCGAAGTGACGCTCCAAACCCGGCCAGAAAAGTTTCTTGGCCGCATCGAGCTTTGGGATGCCGCCGAGGCGGCGCTGCGCCGTTGTCTCGAGCAGTCGGGATTCGCGGTGAAAGTTCTGCCGGGCGAGGGCGCCTTTTACGGACCGAAGATCGGCTTCGATTTTCGCGACGTACTGGAACGTTCGTGGACGCTGGCGACGGTCCAGATCGACTGCGCCATGCCCGAGCGTTTTGGCCTTACGTATGTGACTCCGGAAGGGACGGAGGCAACGCCGGTCATGCTGCACCGCGCGGTTTTGGGCTCCATCGAGCGCTTCATCGCGATACTTCTAGAGCACTGCGCCGGCGCTTTTCCCCTCTGGCTTGCGCCCGTGCAACTAAAGATTTTGACCGTTACCGATGACCAGCGGGAATATGCTAAAAAAGTGTTCGAGCAGCTTTGCGACGCAGGTTGGCGGGTTGAATTAGACGGCCGAAATGAGAAGCTCGGCTATAAGATTCGCGAAGCGCAGCTGGCGAAAATCCCGTATGCTATTGTGATCGGTGATAAGGAAGTGCAGGCTGAGACGGTGGCGCCGCGGCGGCGCGGGGGTGAAAACTTGCCGCCGCTGGCGCTCAACGATTTTATCCAGCGGCTGCGCGCGGAGCTTGCGCACGAAATGGGAGAAGCATAAATATAGGGATCAAATCGGACATGGAGGTGGCTTATAGCTAGGGAAGCGAGGATCAATCATCAAATTCGCGCCCGCGAAGTGCGGGTGATCGGAGCGAAGGGCGAGCAGCTCGGAGTGTTACCCTTGCATGAGGCGCTTAAACAGGTGGAAGCGCAGGAGCTCGATTTAGTCGAAGTTGCTCCAGACGCGCAACCGCCGGTCTGCCGCATGATGGATTACGGGAAGTTCCGCTACGAGCAGAAGAAGAAATCGCACGGGCCGAAAAAGCATGCGGTCGTTGAAATCAAGGAAGTTAAAATGGGTTCTCGCACCGACGCGCACGACGTCGAGCATAAGGTGCGCAATATTCGTCAATTCATTGGGAAAGGTCAGCGGGTCAAAGTCTCGGTTTTCTTTCGCGGCCGGGAAATTACCCATCCTGAATTGGGCCGCCAAATGCTCAGGGGCGTCGTCAACCAGGTGGTGGACGTCGCCAAGGTCGATATCGAACCGCGCCTGGAGGGTAGAAGCATGGCGATGTTGCTGACCCCGAAGTAGGCGGCCAGCAGGTCCGCCGAGAAACATAAAGTGAAGGAGTGATACGTGCCAAAAATCAAAACCAACAAATCGGCAGCCAAGAGATTTCGTGTCACCGGCAACGGCAAGATCAAGCGCAACAAAGGATTCAAGCGTCACATTCTGTCGTCCAAGGGAAAGAAGCGAAAAAGACAATTGCGCCGCGCGACAATGGTTTCCGCGGTGGAGTCAAAGAATATACGTAAATTAATACCCTACAAATGACAATCATGAGTCCTGAGTGACGAGACCGAAGAGTGAGGGAAAAAATTTTCTAGTCAGGCCTCAGCTCTCGTGACTCCGTATTGAGAAGGAAGGAGTTCCTAAGGTGCCCAGAGCTAAAGGTGGAAGTAAATCAAGACAGAGACGCAAAAAAATCATGAAGCTCGCGAAAGGCTACGTCGGTGGCCGAGGACGCTTATATCGGTCCGCGCGAGAGACGGTGGAACGCGCTCTGACATTCGCTTACCGCGATCGGCGCGTCAAGAAAAGAACGTTTCGCGGTTTGTGGATCACGCGCATCGGCGCGGCGGCTAAAATCAATGGTCTTTCCTACAGCCAATTGATCAAAGGACTGAAGCAAGCCGGCGTGGAGCTCGATCGGAAAGTATTGGCGGAAATCGCCATAGCTGACATGTCAGGGTTCGGCCAGTTAGTCCAAACCGCAAAATCACACCTGGGCGCGTAAACGTCCGAGCCTTGCAGTCGAATGAACGATTCCGTGGAGACTCTTCGGGGAGAGGTTCTCGATCGCATTCAGCAAGCCTCTTCCGAGAAGGAGCTGGAACAGATTCGGGTCGAAGTTTTGGGGCGCAGCGGCAGCGTCACGCTTCGCCTGCGCGGGCTCAAGGAGCTGCCCGAGGAAGAGCGGCGGCGGGCCGGAGAGCAGCTCAATCAGTTGCGCCGCACTCTTGAGGAGCGTTTGGACGAGCAGCTCGGCGCGGTCAAGGAGCAGGCCAAGGCGCAGGCACTGAAACAAGATCGAATCGATATCACGCTTCCAGGCTCCCGTTGGGCGCGAGGCAATGCTCATCCGATTACGCTGGTTATCGACGAAATTATCGACATCTTCTGGGGCATGGGATTCGAAATCGCGCGCGGCCCCGACATCGAAGACGATTATCACAATTTCGAAGCGCTCAACTTCCCCAAAGATCATCCAGCGCGGGATATGCAAGACACCATTTTTGTGTCGAAGGATAGATTGTTAAGAACCCATACCTCGCCGGTGCAAATTCGCACGATGGAAATTCGCAAACCGCCGCTCCAGGTTATTGTGCCGGGCGCCGTCTATCGCCACGATGACGATGCAACCCATTCGCCGATGTTTCACCAAGTCGAAGGCTTTATGGTGGACGAGACCATCGCTTTCTCTGATCTTAAAGGCGTACTCAGCCAATTCCTGCGGGAAATTTTTCAGCGCGACCTCGGCGTGAGATTTCGTCCGAGTTTCTTTCCGTTTACCGAACCAAGCGCTGAGATCGATATTGAGTGCGTGATCTGTGACGGCAGCGGGACGAATAAGACGGATCAGCCTTGCCGGGTTTGCAAGGCCACCGGCTGGCTGGAAATCCTTGGCGCCGGGATGATCGATCCCGCGGTATTCAAGTTCGTCGGCTACGATCCGGAAAAAGTTTCCGGCTTTGCCTTCGGCATGGGAGTTGAACGGATCGCCATGCTCAAGTACGGCATCGATGATATACGGCTTTTTTTTCAAAACGATCTCAGGTTTTTGCGGCAATTTGGATAGGCAGGGTGAATGGAGTGTTGGAATGTTGCGTTTAGACTCATCACTCCATTACTCCGGCACCGCGTTCCCATGAAATTCACCGTCAACTGGCTTAAAGAGTTCATCGATGTCACTGGCGCGCCGGAGGAGCTGGCCAAGCTGCTCACGATGGCTGGGATCGAGGTTGAATCGTTAACGTCATTGCGTGAGCCGGAGTCCGGTCGCGAGGATTGGCTGTTTGAGATCGCCGTGACGCCCAATCGCGGCGATTGTCTCGGTCTTGCCGGCATCGCGCGGGAGGTTTCCGCATTGACCGGCGCAAAGCTCAAAGCTCCGCAGATCAAGGCCGCCAAGAAAGCCCCGAGCATAAACAAACGGATCGCGATCCGGATTGAAGACGCCAGGCTCTGTCCGCGTTATTCAGCGCGAATTGTCGATGACATCGCGATCACACAATCGCCGGCGTGGTTGCGCTACCGCCTCGAAGCTTGCGGCATCCGCGCCATTAACCATATTGTGGATGTGACCAATTACGTCATGCTCGAAACCGGTCAACCGCTTCACGCCTTCGACTTGGACCGCTTGCCGGCGAAAACAATCGTTGTCCGTCCGGCCAGGGAAACAAAGAAATTCACGACCCTTGACGCTGTGGAACGCGAGTTGGTTCAAGAGGATCTGCTGATCTGCGCCGGCGATGCACCGCTGGCTCTCGCCGGTATCATGGGTGGCATCGATTCGGAAGTGACGGACTCGACGGTTTCGATCTTGCTTGAAAGCGCTAATTTTGAGCCATCCACGATTCGACGCACGGCAAAACGCTTGTCACTCCACAGCGAGGCGTCGCACCGCTTCGAGCGCGGCGTCGATCGCGAAGGAACGATCGGAGCCTTGGATCGTGCCGTAGGGTTGATCAACCACATTGGGGGTGGCACTGCGCTGGATGGCGCCGCTGATAGTTATCCAGGTCGGGCAAAACCGCTAGCGCTTCGGCTGCGCCAAGAGCGCATTGAAAGCCTCCTCGGCGCAAATATTAAATTAACCCGAGCGGAAAAACTGCTTCGAGCCCTCGGATTAGAAACGAAGCTCCAAGCAAAGAGCCGGAGCCTGAGAGTCGGGGTGCCGACACATCGCCCCGACCTCACGCGCGAGGCCGACTTGATCGAAGAGCTAGCGCGCGTCAACGGCTACGACCATATTCCAACCACCCTGCCACGACTGAGAATCTCCGGCGGCAGAAATGATCCGCGCTTGGCTTGGGAAAGAAAACTGCGCGCGCTTCTGGCCGGCGAAGGCTTGACCGAAGTGATCAATTTGCCGTTCGCGTCGGAAGCTTTGAATCGCTGTTTCCCCGGTCTTTGGCAACCCGACGCCATGGCTGTAGAGGTGCTCAATCCACTGGCGAAGGAAAACGGCGAAATGCGCCATAGTCTCGTTCCCGGACTGATCGACAATCTGCGGCTCAATGCGGCGCACAAGGCGCGCGGGTTTCATGCTTACCAGCTCGGCAAAATTTTTTGCTTGAGCGCCGCTGGCGAGATTGGCGAGCGGCAGTGTGTCGGCGGATTGCTACACGGGCCGCGCGCGCGCCACGGGTTGCGCTTGCGCGAAGAGCTGCCATCGAGTTTTCTCGATTGCAAAGGGCTGATCGAAGCCATCCTCGAATTGTTCCATTTGAGCGACAGAGTGACTTGGTTGCGCGCTGCAGGTCAATTCTTGCATCCAGGGAAGTCGGCGTCTTTGCGTTGCGCCGACGACCAACTCGGTTATTTGGGGGAGCTGCATCCGGACGTCGCCGATCGGCTTGAGCTGCGTTCCATGCAGGTCTTTGAACTTGACTTCGAGAAACTGCTTCAGTATGCTCCGCGCCGAATAGCTACTTCGGCGCTGCCACGCTTTCCAGCCGTTGAGCGCGACGTTGCGATCGTGGTGGATCGTGACTTTGCCTCTCAACAAGTGATCGGCTGGATCAATGATCTGGACGAACCATTGATCGAACATGTTGAAGTTTTTGACCAGTACGTGGGTGCACCGATTCCCGACGGTAAGAAGAGTTTGGCTTATCGAGTCTCCTACCGCGCCGAGGACAAGACTCTAACGGACACGGAAATCAATGAGCTGCACCAAAAACTGGTCGATCGGCTTGGCAAAACTTTCGGCGCCGAGCGGCGAAGTTGAGTTCCTTAATCGCCGACACTGAAGAAGAGGTGTAAAATGACCAAAGCAGAAATTATCACGCGAATATACGAAAAAGTCGGATTTTCTAAAAAGGACGCGACCGATGTGGTGGAAGCGACTTTCGATATCATCAAGGGCTGTCTGGAGCACGGTGAAAAAGTGAAGGTTTCCGGTTTCGGAAATTTCGTCGTCAATACCAAGCGACCGCGAAAGGGACGAAACCCGCAAACCGGCGATGAGATCATCATCGTCGGCCGCAAGGTTTTGACCTTCAAAGCGAGCCAAATCATGAAAAAGAGCTTGAACGGTACTTCTTCGGCTTCGCCCGCGTCTGCGCCAGGCTCATCTGCATCCGAATAGGAATCGGCATGCCCCCTCGTCTGCCGGAGAAAATTTATTTCAAGATCGGCGAAGTCAGCGAAATTGTCGGCGTCGAACCCTACGTCTTGCGTTATTGGGAGACCGAGTTCGAGTTACTCAAGCCTTCCAAGGCGCCCTCGAAGCATCGCCTGTACAAGAAGCGCGACGTGGAGCTTTTGCTCGATATCAAGCGGCTGCTTTACACCGATGGCTTCACCATCGAAGGCGCCCGCAAAAAATTGAAGGAAGCGAAAAAAGAAGAAAAGGATCAACTCAAGCTGCCGCTCTCGGAACAGAAATATAAAAGTGCTCTCGTGAAAATCAAAAAAGACTTGGAATCGCTTCGTCGATTGCTTTCCTAAACGTTGCTTTCCTCTTGCGCAACCGTGCGTAATTTCTTGTCGCGCGGCTACGCAAATTGATTTGCCGTCTTGGGAATGTTACACGATTTATGTCGGGGCGTAGCGCAGCCTGGTAGCGCACACGCTTGGGGTGCGTGTGGTCAGCGGTTCAAATCCGCTCGCCCCGACCATTCACCTTCGAATTTCCTGAAACTCCTAAGGGGTCAAGTTAGGGACAAATCGCCATTGGCCGATCCTATCGATCTCTGACTTCATCGCCGCTAAAATTGTTTCACTCCCGGCTTTTGCTTTTTTTGGCAGAACAACTGCGCTGCTTTGGCGATATTCTCACCATCGATCGCCCGAACCGCTGCATAAAGTCCACTTAACCGTGTAAGTCGTATTTCCTTCCCTCGCCTTTTTTCACCGCTTTACATTTCGGTCAGCCATTTTTGCTTGTGGGATGCTTTTGGTTGCTTGATCCGTCGATTGGCCTCGGCGCGTTCAAGCTTCTGCGAAATAACATTCTTGACTTTGCGACGCGGGACGGATTACAAGATTGATAAATTAGCTTCAAATCGATTCTCAAAGGGAGAATGGTGGTTTTTGATTGGCGACAACAGGGCGAGGCTTTCTTGAAAGGCATCACGGGTGAAGCAAATGAGCGGACAGTCCGTCGAGCGGCTGATGGATATCATTCTCCAGATGAGGATCAACCTGGCGCACATAACCCAAACCCTGCACCAGCAGACCTTCGAGATTCGCGAACAGCTCGACGCGGTATTTGAAGAAAAAAAACAAGCTCTGGAGCGCTGCGTTAGCGCCATTGATCAAAAACTTGAAGAATGCACGGTCTGCATCAATGACTATCAACGGCTGCACGCAAATCTCGCTTCCATGCGCGAAAGGTTGGTGCAGCTCGGCGCCGACCCGAGCGCGCTACCAGACGCTTTGCCGCCGCAAACCGTCGAAGACATCGTCAATTGGCGATTGCACAAGCTAAAAGAAAACGGACGCCTGTGAGCTAAAGCAAGTTTCGGTCGGAATCCTCGGCGAAGCGCGAACCATGCTCGCCCGAACTACCTGCCACTTCTGAATGTTCTTGCGGCCCGCGCCGGCAACATCGGTCTATTTATGGCAAGCGCGGTGGGTTATGTGCTATTCTAACATGGATTATGGTTTGGTCCCGCCGTTACGTACTTCGTTAAAGTGAAAGTCTCTGAAGCAAGTCCCCACGATTTTGCCTGGGCCAGAGACCGAATGGTTCAGGAGCAAATTATCGCTCGCGGCATCAATGACGCTCGGGTGATCGCCGCCTTGCGCAAGATTCCCCGGCATCTATTCGTCGATCCCGGCATCGTCAATCGGGCGTATGATGACAGTGCCTTGCCGATCGGCGAAAAGCAGACTTTATCCCAGGCCTATATGGCGGCGCGCATGACCGAAGCGCTCAGTCTTATCGGCGAGGAAAAAGTGTTGGAAGTCGGCACGGGCTCGGGTTATCAAACCGCGCTGTTAGCCGAACTCTGTTTCAACGTCTTTTCCGTCGAGAGGATACGCGCTCTATCGCACAAAGCGCGCGCTTTGCTGGATCACCTGGCCTATCATAATATAGCGCTTCACGTCGGCGACGGCACGATCGGCTGGTCGGAGCACGCGCCGTATGATGCGATTATTGTCAGCGCCGGAGCGCCGGTGACCCCGCGGCCGCTACTCGATCAGCTCGGTTTACGCGGCCGCTTGGTGATTCCGATTGGTGACGAACAAGGGCAAACGCTCCTGCGCGTGATCCGTACCCGCTCCGGGTTTAAGCAAGAGCAATTGGGCGAATGCAAGTTTGTTAAGCTGTTTGGCAAGTACGGTTGGCGGCACTGAGGGCGGTGTGGCACGGGTCGTTCCGCTTTCGATCCAGTCACCCGGACGATTGCCAATTTCACTTCGACTTCTGCAAATGCAGTCGCCACCGAAGCGATGAAAACTCCGTCAGCCATTCCGTTTAAGCTCGTGCTATTACTGGTTTTGTTGCCGGGCTGTGCTCAGCGTCTCGGCGCGCCGGCGCCGACGAAGCGGTCTCAAGGCATCCATCACATCGTCAAGCCCGGCGAGAATCTATTTCGGATCGGCAAGACTTACGATGTTGCGGTGGACGAGCTGGCACGGCTCAACCGAATCAGAGATCCTAGCCAGATTCGCGTCGGCCAGCGTTTGTTGATCCCCGGCGCGACGCGGCAACTGCCTGTGGAAATCATTGCGCCGACGGAAACCAACTCCATAACCCGCGACACGCCGGTGCCGGCCGAGCCGATCGATGAATTACTGCTTTGGCCGATCAACGGTTCGATCAATTCAGGCTTTGGCGCGCGCGGCGCGGGATTCCACGACGGGATCGATATCGGGGCGCCGGAGGGCACGCCGATTCGCGCCGCGGAAAAAGGCGAAGTGATTTATAGTGATCAGATCCGCGGCTACGGCAACATCGTGATCGTTCGCCACACGGCTGGCATCGTCTCGGTCTACGCCCATAATCAGGTCAATCTCGTCCATGAAGGGCAAAGCGTGGATCGCGGCGAGGTCATTGCCAGAGTCGGCAGCACGGGTCGTGTTACCGGCCCGCACCTTCACTTCGAAATTCGCAAGAACAATGCGGCGCAGGATCCCATGCGCTATTTGCCGCAGTTGTGCTGTGTCCCGGCATCCGATAATGTTCTGCCGAATGGTTAGAAACGTTTTTACATGAAGCTATTGGCTAGGATCCGAAACGACGTGGTGGGCAGCTTATTGCGCCCGGTGAAATTAAAAAACGCGCGCATGCGCTATGACCAAGGCACGGGCTCCCGCGAAGAATTGCGGAGCGTTGAAGACCAATGTGTGCGCGAAGCCGTCGCGCGCCAAGAGGCCGTCGGTTTGGCGGTGGTGACCGACGGAGAATACCGGCGCTTGAACTTTCAGGAGAGCTTTGGCGAATCCGTATCCGGCTACGATGCGGGCAGCCCGACGCTGGAGTTCTACGAAAAACGGGTTGAAGGTGGAAGTCCGCTCCAGCGTTGGGAGATTCACGATCATGGTGAACGCAAGGGAACCGCTGTGGTGCAGCGCAGGCCGGCAGCGGAAAAAATCCGGCTAGCGCGCAAGCCGGCCAGTGGCGCTCATCGACCCCGACCGGATTGCCCAGCGTTTCGACTGGCAGAATTCCAAAACGGTTTATTCCGGGCTGGATGAGTTCGTCGCCGATGTGGTGCAGGTCGAGCATGAAATCATCCGCGGCTTGGTCGAAGGGGGATGTCAATACGTGCAGATCGATGCACCGGGTTATACGGCGTATGTCGATGCGCCATCGATCGAAGCCATGCGCAGCCGCGGCGAAGATCCGCAGGAAAATTTCACCCGCTCTTTGCAAGCGGACAACGCCGCACTCGAAGGTTTTGATAATGTGACCTTCGGGATTCATCTTTGCCGCGGCAATCAGCGCAGCATGTGGCACCGCGAAGGCAGCTACGATGAGATCGCCGAGCGGCTCTTAAATGAGCTGAAGCATGACCGCTTCTTATTCGAATACGACACGCCCCGAGCGGGCGGCTTCGAGCCGCTGCGTTTTTTACCTAAGGGGAAAATCATGGTGCTCGGCTTGGTCAGCACCAAAGTGCCGCGCCTCGAAACCGTCGACGAGCTTAAGCGACGGATTGACGAAGCCGCCAAGCATGTGCCACTTGAACAGCTCGCGATTAGCCCGCAGTGCGGTTTTTCTTCGGACGTGGTGGGCAATCTGATCAGCGAAGACGACCAGAAGCGAAAACTCGAGGTCGTGGCGGAAACCGCGCGGCAGGTATGGAGCTGAGCCGCGCCGGGCTCTGATTTTCAGATTCCGGACCAAAATCAAAAGTGCTGGAGGCAAAGTAGATCACTATGAGCGAAGACATCGCGGCGATTAGGCAGGCGATTCGAGACATTCCAAATTTTCCCAAACCGGGAATCGTGTTCAAGGACATCACGCCGCTGCTAGCCAACGGACCGCTGTTTGCCAAAACCGTCGACCTTCTCGCCGATCGCTATCACGGGCAAAAGATCGACACCGTGCTCGGCATTGAATCGCGTGGTTTTATTATCGGCGCCGCATTGGCCTACACGTTGGGCGCCGGCTTTAGCGTCGTGCGCAAGCCGGGAAAACTGCCTTACGAAACTCACAGCGAGAGCTACGAGCTGGAATACGGCATGGACAAGCTGGAAATCCATATCGACGCGATTCCCCCTAAAGCCCGGGTCATCATCGCCGACGACTTGATCGCTACCGGCGGAACGGCGGCAGCGACCGCCGCGTTGGTGACCAAGCTCGGCGCTACGGTGGTCGAGTGTGCATTTGTGATCGAGCTTTCTTTTCTCAATGGCCGACAGAAATTGAGCCCTTATGCGGTTTATTCGATCGTGCAGTACGACGCGGAATAGCCTGTAATTACAGCGATGTTTTTGCGTTTCCTCTTCCTTGACATCCCCCGGCAATGTTCTATAAGTGAGAGTGAAAGTGGAAACTGATCTATCGTGATGAGGCTTTCCGCGTCAAATCACGCTGCGCGCCGTAGCTCCCTTTGAAATAGCTCATGAAACGTATCGAAGAAATGTCTCTCTGGGAGCGGCTCTATTTCCCGGAGGTGATTCGCGGCCTGACGGTCACCGGGTATCGATTCTGGCGTAATTTGGGAATTCACGTTCTGCAAATGTTTGGCTTGGCCCGAAACGCTTCGGCTGCGATTACCGTGCAATACCCCGAAGAGCGCTTGCCTTATCCGGATACGTTTCGCGGCCGGCACAGACTGACGCTCAAGGATGACGGCGCGGTGCAGTGCACGGCGTGCTTTCTTTGCGCCACCGCATGTCCGGCCGAATGCATCTACATCGAAGCCGGCGAGTATCCTGACAACTCGGTGGAAAAATTTCCGATTCGCTACGACATCGACACGCTGCGCTGTATCTATTGCGGCTATTGTGTAGAGGCTTGCCCATGCGATGCCATTCGCATGGATTCCGGCACGCACCCCGGCAATCTCGGTTTTGGACGAAAGGAGTTCGTCGAAACTAAAGAGGTACTGATGGAACGCTCAAAGGAGCTTGCCGAGAAGGGCAAAGAAGGACTGTACGAAGAATACGTCAAACCTTACCGTCACGTTTAATCACCTCGAGCGATGATTGCTCCACCCGAAGGAGGGCTTGTCATGTCAAACTCGGAAAACGGCTCCCAGCCAAACGGTATCACCAACGAACCTCTGCCGGCGTCACATAAAATTTACGTTGCGAGTCAGAACCGGCCGGAGATCCGGGTCGCCATGCGAGCGATCCACTTATCGAACGCGCCTAGTGCTCACAACGGCAATGGCCACAGCGAACCTACCCAGGCGCCGATTACGGTTTACGATACTTCTGGACCCTATACCGATGGTAATGTTGGGACCGACATTCGGCAGGGATTGGCGGCTCTGCGTTTGGACTGGATTTGCGCGCGCGGCGACGTGGAAGAATTGCCGGCGCCGAGCTACCAACCACCGCCTGGCAAGAACGGACACAAGAATTCCTCGTCAACCGAGCGTTTTCCTGACACTGCGCGCCGGCCAGTCCTGCGCGCCAAGCCGGGCTGTAACGTCAGCCAGATGCACTACGCCAAGCAGGGCATCATTACGCCCGAGATGGAATACATAGCGATCCGGGAAAACGTCGGTCGCCAGAAAGCATTGGAGAATAGCGCCAACGGCGCGGGACGAACCCACGGGGGATACAGCTTCGGCGCGGCCATTCCGAAGTTCGTCACGTCGGAGTTTGTGCGCGATGAGGTGGCGCGCGGCCGCGCGATAATCCCGGCCAATATCAATCATCCGGAAGCGGAGCCGATGATCATCGGCCGCAATTTTTTGGTCAAGATCAACGCCAACATCGGCAACTCGGCCGTGGCGTCGTCGATCGAAGAAGAAGTCGAGAAAATGATTTGGGCAACACGCTGGGGCGCGGACACCGTGATGGATTTATCCACCGGCGAGAATATCCATGAGACCCGCGAATGGATTTTGCGTAATTCTCCCGCGCCCATCGGCACCGTGCCGATTTATCAAGCCTTGGAAAAAGTCGACGGCAAAGCAGAAGAGCTCACCTGGGAAGTGTTCCGCGATACGCTGATCGAGCAAGCCGAGCAGGGCGTGTCTTACTTCACGATTCACGCCGGCGTGCTGTTGCGCTACGTGCCGCTCACGGCCAAGCGGGTCACCGGTATCGTTTCTCGCGGTGGTTCAATCTTAGCGAAGTGGTGTCTGGCACATCACCAGGAAAATTTTCTTTACACCCATTTCGAAGAGATCTGCGACATCATGAAAGCCTACGACGTATCGTTCTCCTTGGGCGATGGCCTGCGTCCAGGATCGATTGCCGATGCCAACGACGAAGCCCAATTCGGTGAGCTGGAAACTCTGGGAGAATTGACCGATATCGCCTGGAAGCATGACGTCCAGGTGATGATCGAGGGACCCGGTCATGTGCCGATGCACTTGATTCACGAGAACATGACCAAGCAGTTGGAAGTCTGCCACGAGGCGCCGTTCTATACGCTCGGCCCGCTGACGACGGACATCGCTCCCGGCTACGATCATATTACCAGCGCTATCGGCGCGGCGATGATCGGCTGGTACGGCACTGCGATGCTCTGCTATGTGACGCCCAAAGAACATCTCGGTTTGCCCGACAAAAAAGACGTCAAGGACGGCGTTATCGCTTACAAGATCGCAGCTCACGCCGCCGACCTGGCCAAGGGACATCCCGGCGCGCAGATGCGCGACGATGCATTGAGTCAGGCGCGCTTCGAGTTTCGTTGGGAAGATCAATTCAACTTGAGTTTGGATCCGGAAACGGCCCGTGAGTTTCACGACGAGACTCTGCCGGCGCAAGGTGCCAAGGTCGCGCATTTTTGCTCCATGTGCGGCCCGCATTTTTGCTCCATGAAGATCACCCAAGACGTGCGCGACTACGCTGCGCAAAAGGGCTTGGAGGAACAAGCGGCGCTCGAGGCCGGCATGCACGAGAAGGCCGAGCAGTTTAAGAAAACCGGCGGGAAGATTTACCAAGAGATCGACAGCCCTAGCGATACCTCCAGCCTCGCCATGCGCGCTGCGTCCAAAGACTGAACGTTTTCCTGGTTCGTCATTTCCACTAAACTGGCCGGCTCGATCCCGGCCAGTTTAGTTTTTGCTCCTGGACGGCCGATTGCTTGATGCCGAGCGTGGCATGAATCTCATGCGGATTTTAATCTACGGTTTCGGTCCCTATCGCCGATTCCGCGAAAATATCACGACAAAAATTATCGCCGCGTTGCCGAAGCGCGCGGGGCTGAAGAAGCTGGTATTCCCGGTCAGGTTTCAGCGCGCACCGTTTGTTCAAGCCTTAAAGCAGCATAATCTGGATATCGTCATCGGTCTCGGCCAAAGCTCGCGGCGGGCCATTGAAATTGAAACTAGAGCAGTTAACCGTCGAAGAGTCAGGACAGCGGAAAAACTCAGACCTATCTTTACAAGGGAACACAAACAACTGGCTACGACTCTAAACGTAAAGGCGCCCCGGTGGGCGAAAGTCTCGAAGGATGCGGGCGATTACGTCTGTAACTATTCGATGTACGTGATCTTGCGTGAAATTGTCCGGGAAAAGCTAAATGTCTCGTTCGGTTTTATTCACATCCCGCACGATTACGACGAGCGCGCAGCGCGACGATTCATCGAAGGAGTTCTGCGCCAATGTTACCGATCACAGGCTCGGAGAATAACCAAACCTGCGGCCCAACTTCCTTCGCGCGGCAAGCAGAGTTTTTCACGCGCCGGTCAACGGCGCGCGCAGGTGTTGTGCGATCTAGCGGGTTAGGCGCTTGAGCGCCTCGAGATATTTTTCCTGGGTTTTCTTGACGATTTCCGGTGGTAGTGCAGGCGGCGGCGATTTCATATCCCACGGCAGATTGAGCAGATAGTCGCGCACGAACTGCTTGTCGAAACTATCGGGTGTTTTTCCCGGCGTGTATCCGTCCGCTGGCCAAAAGCGGGACGAGTCGGGAGTCAGCACCTCGTCGATCAGCAGGATATTGTCGCCTTCGATACCGAATTCGAGCTTGGTGTCGGCGATGATGATGCCTTTTTTTTCCGCCAGATCACGCGCCCGGCAATAAATCGCGATCGTCGCGTCGCGCATCTTTTCGGCTCGTTGCCGGCCGATTTTGCCGATCATTTCGTCGAACGTAATATTGACGTCGTGGGCTCCCACCGGCGCTTTCGTTGAAGGTGTGAAGATCGGCTCGTCCAGCCGTGATGCTTCTACCATTCC
>DASWCL010000258.1:0-10872 GCA_036390135.1 Binatia bacterium | reverse complement strand
AAGAATCGTGCCGTAACCGAAGTCGGCGCCGAATTGCACGTGCGCGCCCGCGTCCGAAGTGCCGACCAAAACATAGGGGCTGCGGAGAATTTCGCCCATAGCGTTCCAATCGCCGCCGTTGTTGGCGTTCCAGAAAATCGTGCCGAGATCTTCTTCCAGCGACAAATCCAAGAATGCGTCGAGCGGATCCTGATTGCGCATGGCGGCCAATTCCGCGATATTTTTGCCGACGTATTTTTGATTCTCCGGCTTCATCACCTTTTCGACCCGAAGTATATCCCAGCGCTTATGAAAATTCGTCGGGCGCGGATCGGCGAGATCGGCGCGCATTTTTCGCCGCGTGTCCGGGTCGGCGAAAGCTTGCTTGCGCACTTCAACGGGCAGGAACATTAAATTTTTCCAGGTCGGAAACTCATCGAACACCTGGCATTCCTTCAAAGTGAAATGGCGCACCAGCGGCACGGTATGCGACAAACCGTAGGCCTGGTAGCCGGCTTTAAAAATCGGCTCCACTGCGCTGAGCTGTGCGCGCCAAAGATTGGGCTCCGCCCAGCGGTGCTGCAGGCTTTGCCACAGCACCGGCCGTTGCGTCCGCTTGGCGAGCGCGTGATAAAACTCGAAATGCTCGATCTTGTTGCGCCCGAGAATCGTTTCGATCACGCCGGTGTTGCGTTCCGCCAGCACGTCGCACAAGGCAAATAATTCTTCGTCGTCGGCCAGCCGGCTTGCCACCGGCTTGCCGTCCTCGCGCATATGGCGCTCATTGCGATTGGTCGACATGCCCAACGCGCCGCCCTCCATCGCGTCGAGAATCAAGCCGCGCATTTTCTGTACTTCCGCTCCGGTCGCCTCGCGCTCCACGGCTTCTTCACCCATGACGTTGTGGCGCACCGCGATATGGCCGACCAGACCGCTGACGTTGATGCCGACTTTGCCTTCAAAATTGTCGAGGTACTCACCGTAGCTATGCCAGTTCCATTTAACGCCCTCTTCCAAGGCGTGACGTGGAATCGCTTCCACCCGCACGAAGCTTTTCACGATCGCGTCCTCGTCGCCATTCTTGATCGGCGCGAGGGTCAGGCCACAGTTGCCCATGACCACCGTCGTCACGCCGTGCTGCGGCTCGCAAGTGCCGTAAGGATCCCACAGCATCTGCGCGTCCAAATGGGTGTGATGATCGATAAACCCCGGCGACACGGCCAAGCCCGCCGCATCGATGGTCCGTGCCGCACTGTCCTTCAAGCGCCCGACTTCGGCGATTTTGCCGTCCTTAACCCCGACATCGGCGACGTAAGACGGCAGTCCGGAACCATCGACGACACGAGCACCGCGAATGACCAGATCGTATGCCATAAGTGTTCTCCTCCGTTGAAGTTAAGCGCCTCAAGCTGCAATAATTATTGCTCGCACCATACGCAATGACAAGCAGGCCGTCAATCGCTCGACTTCCTATGCCGCGCCGACACCCAAGGGTGGAATATTGGTACGATCAGAGCGTCGGCTGCAAGCCGTCGCTGCGGTCGAGTCGTGTTGACTCCCCGTCCCCACCAACTTAGTATGAGCGTCAGCTTGGGAGGATTTATTTAATGGCAGACGTCACCGACATGAGAGGCTACATCGAGCTGCTCGAACAGATGGGTGAATTGCGCCGCATCGAGGGCGCGGACCTAAACACAGAAGTAGGAGCGCTGACGGAGCTGGCGGCCGATAAAGAAGGTCCGGCGTTGCTGTTCAGCAATTTCAAAAATTATCCGGCGGGTTTTCGCGTCATCTCCAACGTCTTTCGCACCTGCAAGCGCACCGGTCCGGCGATGGGCATCGATGCAGAGAACGGCATCGATTACCTTTATGCCTGGAGGAAGAAGCTCGCGGCCTACAAGCCCGTACCTGTGCAACAGGTCGAAGGCGGCCCGGTGATGGAAAATCAGATGGCCGATGACGCTGTCGATCTTTACAAGTTCCCCACGCCGAAATGGCACGACCTCGACGGCGGGCCGTTTATCGGTACGGGCTGCGGCGTGATCACCAAAGATTTGGATACCGGCAAGATCAACATCGGCACCTACCGCGTCATGGTGCAGGACAAAAATCATGTGTCAGTAAAAATGAACATGGGCAAACACGGCCGCCTCGCCTTCGAGCGCGCTCGTGACGCCGGCAAGCCGCTGCCGATCGCGATTACTTTAGGCCAAGGCCCCGCGGTTTTTCTCGCGGCGCAGATGCCACTGCCACCCGACGTGAACGAATTCGAATTCGCCGGCTATCTGCAAGGCGCCCCCGTGTCCGTCGCGCGCGGCGCGGTAACGGGTCTGCCAATTCCGGCCAATGCCGAGATCGTGCTCGAGGGTGAGCTGCTGCCGATGGAAGACGAAGACATGCCCAAGGAAGGACCCTTCGGCGAGTGGCCGGGTTATTTCACCGAAGAAAATGTCGGCGAAACCCCGGTGATGACGGTGAAGCGCGTCTACTATCGCAACGATCCGATTCTTCTCGGCGCGCCGCCGCTCAAGCCGCCGTCAAGTTATTTGCCGATGCCGCTAGGCGCTGCGACGCTGTGGGAACAGCTGGAGAAAGCCGGCATTCCGGAAGTAAAAGGCGTCTGGGGTTTTGTCTACGGCGGCCAACCCGGTCCGTTCACGGTAATCTCAATCAAGCAGCGCTACGCCGGCCACTCCAAGCAAGCCCTGCTGGTCGCCGCGGGAGCGCGTGCCGGAGCCTACGGCGGCAAGTTCGTCGTGGTGGTCGACGACGACATCGACATCACCAATCCCGGCGAAGTGATTTGGGCCATCGCCACGCGCTGCTATGTCCGTGGCGGCATCGATATCGTCAAAGATGTTTGGGCGTCGGTTTGCGAACCGGCCATGCCGCCCGAAGAGCGCTCACCGCGGGGCTACACTTCCGATCGCGTGTTGATCGACGCTTGTCGGCCGTACAAATGGATGGATCAGTTTCCGGCGGTTAACGCCTTTACCAAGGAATACAAGGACCAGATCGCCGACAAGTTTAAGCTCTAGAACCGGCGTTTTTGTATGCGCCCGGCGAGTGATATATTTTGACTCACGCCAACGTCAAACCTAGAGGCGTTCGACCGTCAGTCGGTCGGAAGGGAGTCCTCCTATGGGCACAATGAGTGCGTTAAGTTTGGCGATGGGCACCGCTTGGACGTCCGGCATCAACCTGTACGCCACAGTGGCCGCCTTAGGCATCGCCAATCGGCTGGATCTCATCCAGCTACCCCACAATCTCGAAGTGCTGTCCCATCCAGGCGTCATTGCTATCGCTTGCATCATGTACTTGATCGAATTTTTCGCCGACAAAGTGCCGTATCTCGATACCGGCTGGGACGCGCTCCATACCTTCATTCGCGTGCCCGCCGGCGCGATCTTGGCGGCGCGCTCGTTGGGCGACATGAATCCCGCGCTGGAATTGATGGCCATGCTCGCCGGCGGCTCCATCGCTCTCGTAGCGCACGGCACCAAAGCGACGGCGCGTCTGGCGATCAATGCGAGTCCCGAGCCTTTTAGCAACTGGGCTGCCAGCATCGCCGAAGATGTCACAGTGTTCGGCAGCGTCTGGCTCATGTTCAATCATCCGATTGTCATGATGATCGTGGTGTTGGTTTTTCTCGCGCTGGTCGCCTGGCTGATACCGAAGATCTTCCGTTTCGCCAAGCGCGGCTTTCTGGCTCTGCGCAACAAGATGCGCGGCGTCAAGCCCGATCAGCCCACCCCGAACGGATCTTCGCCACAACCGACATAAAACCTGAAGTCGAATCCGATGGAACACTCGTCGACAAACGAACTAAGCGTCGAGCTTCCCGCAACGCCGCTGACGCTCGACGGTTCGTTTATTCTGCACCAGATGTTTCGCGTGCGATGGACGGCGTGGCGCGCCCTCGGCAGCTCCGATCGGAGACACGTGTTGACCGATGCGATGACGACACTCACCGTCATGGAGGAGAACCAGCAAGAACCCACCGGCCTGTTTTCCATGCTCGGCCATAAAGGGGATTTGATGCTCGTCCACTTTCGCAGGACGATCGATGAGCTCAATCACGCTGAATTGACCGTCGCCCGCTCCGAGCTCAACGAGTATCTCGAGCCGACGACGTCCTATCTCTCCGTGGTGGAATTGGGGCTCTACGAAGCTTCGGTGAAGCTCTATTCGGAATTGACCGTGAAAGGATTGCAGCCAGGCACGGCGGCTTGGAACCAGGAAGTCGAGAGCGAGTTGACCAAGCAGCGCGAAGCCGCGGCACCGCGCCTCTGGCCAGAAATCCCGCAGCGCCGCTATCTTTGCTTCTATCCGATGAACAAGTTCCGCGGTGAGAGCAAGAACTGGTACAGCGAGCCGATTCGCGAGCGCCATCGGATGATGCGCGAGCACGGCATGATCGGCCGCCACTATGCCGGACGGGTGACACAAATCATTTCGGGCTCCATCGGTTTCGATGATTGGGAATGGGGCGTCGATCTTTTCGCCGACGACCCGCTGGTTTTTAAGAAACTCGTGTACGAAATGCGCTTCGACGAAGCGAGCGCGGTGTACGGTCTGTTCGGAACTTTTTACCTTGGCCTGCGTTTTCCTTCGGCGCGTCTGGAAAGCTTATTCGACGGAATGACGCCGAGCTTCACCTAAATTTTCTCAATCTTCGATTCAATTCTCCGCCGCCGTGGAGGAAGGATGCGACTAAAAGACAAAGTGACGATCATCACCGGCGCGGCCCACGGCATCGGTAAAGCCTACGCCCGGCGCTTTGCCGAAGAAGGCGCTCACGTCATCATCGCCGACATCGACGGCGAAGCCGGCGAAGCGACCGCCAAAGCGATCATCGATAGCGGCGGCTCAGCTTGGGCGCGCACCACGGATGTCCGGACCCTGCCAAACATCGAAGGCTTGATGGGAGAGACCATTCAAAAATACGGCCGCATTGACGTGCTACTCAACAATGCCGCGATCTACGTCACGCAACAATTGTGGAAAGGCCCGGTGGAAGAACTGACGCTGGAGGAATGGGACCGCGTCATCGAGGTTAACTTAAAAGGCGTGTTCCTGTGCAGCAAAGCGGTGATCCCGATCATGAAACAGCAAAAGAGCGGCAAGATCATCAATATCGCCTCGGGCACATTTTTTAGCGGCTCCGGTAACATGCCGCACTACACGACGGCCAAAGGCGGCGTGGTCGCGCTCACGCGAGTGATGGCCAGACAGCTGGGCGAATGGGGCATCAATGTGAACTGCATGACTCCAGGCTCGACGATGAGCGAGGAGTCGGTGTCGGAGGAGGTGCTCAAGCGGCGCGAAGGCAGCATGGACAAGCGCGTCTTTCGGCGCGTCGAAACTCCCGCCGATATCGTCGGCACCGCGCTTTTTCTAGCCAGCCCCGACAGCGACTTTGTCACCGGTCAACTGCTCGTCGTCGAGGGCGGCGGCATCATGCATTAAGGCGGCGATTCGAGTCGACGCGCGATTCGCCGGAAGAAAGCCAATAAATTGTGCGACGAGGAAAGTTGCGCAGAATCACGTGGTGCTTGGCGTCACGCCATAGACGTGGCCGCACGCGTCGCAAAAAACAATATTGAACGGCGCGAGAACAAACTGTTTGCCGCGCGTTACGGCGGCACCGCCCTTTCGCGACACAATGTGATCAGTGCCGATAACGGAACAGGATGGACATTTGGGCTCCGGCTCGATTTTCTGCTGAAAGCCTTGGGTGAAGTGAAACCCCTGACCTAGATTGTCGCCGGACTGCTCCTCTTCCTCCTCGGCTGGTTCCTCTTCGACTTCAGGCTCGCCGTTTGCTGGACGCGTCACTTCATCATAGGCTGAGCGCTTCTTCTTGTCCGACAGGATCTCATACCCGTCCAAGACCTCTTTGAATTTTGTCGCGGCTTCGTCATCGCCAGGGTTGCGGTCGGGATGATAGCGAAACACGGCCTTTCGATACGCCCGTTTGATTTCATCCGGGGTTGCGCCGCGCTTGATGCCAAGCAGCGAATAGTAATCGAGGGTATCCAACTTCTACGGCCTCCAGGCCACCGATAATTTCACCAAGTCAGTTTTTTGATATTTATCCGCGCCCACGCGAACGACGTCCTCCGGTGCCGGTCAATTTTCCTCTTTGCTTATACATGACGACGCACATGTCATAGAGCGCCGAACCCGCCCGATCGTCGATCATGTGTTCTCCGTCGCGCGTAACGTACTCGACCTTGAACACGGAATCTTTACCCGGCGTTTCATTGTTGGTCATACGAATCAGGCGCGCTTCGTTTTTGTCCAGGTAGCCGCCGATGGTTCGAAAAATTTGTATTTGATTAAGGAACTCCTTAGCCGGCGACGGCTCGCCCCGTTTGCCTTCGCCCACGTGATCCAACTCTTCCAGATCTTTGACGGTATAGTGAATCGTCACCGGCGTCGGCGCCGGCGGTTCCTGGTAGCCACAATTCGCGAGATACTCATCTTGCGCCAGCTGGACATCGAATGTTCTTAACCCCCGGCGCTCGAGGTCTTGGGCGATGCAACGAAGGGCATCAGCGTATTTCATGCGCCGCATTATGGTGATTTCTTGAATCGACAGGCGAGGTAAATAGAGTTGTTTATATCGTTTCTGGACAATCTGTAACGTAAATGGTACGAACAGTCGGCCTAAAAATCAACTTAAAAATAGCGAGACTTGCTCGCCGCTCGGGCACACGTCGCGCCGTTTAGTCCTGCTGATGGCGTGTGAAGCTACTTGCGGGTTATATTCGGTGCTATTCGGGAATCGTGACGAGAGCATCCATCACCCCGATCATGCTGTCGCGGGTGACGAGCCTGGCTAGATCGGCTTCGCTCCACCTCTCGGTCCCTTGGGGGCGCAGGGGCAGAACCAGATAGCGGATATCGGCGGTACTGTCGTGCACTCGTACTTCGACGTCGTCCGCTAGATTCAGGCCGAACTCGCGCATCACGCCGCGCGGATCGACCACGGAGCGCTGGCGGTAATTGAAGCTCTTGTACCAATCGGGCGGTCTACCCAATATCGGCCGCGGATAACAGGAGCAGAGCGTGCAGACGACCATATGGCGAACTCGTTCCGTGTTTTCTAGAACGACAAATTCGTTGAGAGCGGTTGCATCGACGCCCATTTCAGCGCACGCCGCTTTAGGATCGGCGATGAACCGCGCTTTGAAAGCGGGATCAACCCAGGCGCGGGCCACGAGTTTAGCCCCGTTCGCCGGCGCGCGCGCCTCCTGGTAATCAATCTGACATTGAATGTCTTTCTCCGTGATGACGCCTTTTTCGATAAGCAGATCGCGGATCGCATAGATTCGTTTGGCGTAACTGCTCAATTCATGCTTCGGATGCTCGTGGCCGTGGGCGTCGCTTGGGACGTTACTCATTCTTGATTCCTCCTGACGCCACAGGTTCTAACCAATGCTCATAGATATCGACGAGAACTTTGTCTGTCCGCACCGCGGACTTGCCCCACACATCGCTTTGATCAAACGCAACGAGATAGAGCGTTTTTTTCGGCAAACCGTCACGACCGAACGCCAAGGATTCGGGATTTAAAAAA
Organism: Binatia bacterium; assembly: GCA_036390135.1. GTDB lineage: Bacteria > Desulfobacterota > Binatia > UBA9968 > UBA9968 > DP-20. Next base: position 3,308 of record DASWCL010000258.1, on the reverse strand, counting down.
TCGCCATGAACGCGTTCGATCCAGCCGGTCTTGCCGCGAATATACCACGGCGTCCGGATGTGGCCGGGGCGGTCTTCAACTTTTACTTTGACACGGTCGCCGGGTTTAAACTGTCCCGCTGCCGAGCTCACGGTTCGCCCCACTTGGCTTCGAATTCGGTGAGTTTACGATCGATCTCTTCCTTGGTGAGAATTTTTTTTTCGATGAGGATCGCTTCGATGCTGGCGATCCAGCGCTCGTAGTAGCTCATCTCGCGATAGACAGCAGAATCCATCTCTTCCCTGGCACGGCGCATCTCGTCGGTACGTTTGATGCCTTTCGCGCCGAGCGCTTGATTGACGGCATCTGCAAGAATTTCCCAGTCCGACAGCTGATGCTCGCTTTGATCGATCGGACCGCCGCCGGGAAGCCCGCCGATATCGTGATGCCCGCGCGCCATGATGATCTCTCTAACCTTTGAGGCGGCTGGCGAGCGCATTGTGCTCGTCTTTGATTGCCGCCGGCAGATGATCGCCGAAAGTGTCGAAGTATTCGCCCTGGCTTTTTAAATTACTTTTCCAGCCTTCGCGGTCGATGGCGACCAATTGATCAAGATCGGACTTGGAGACCTTTAAACCGCCGCCGTTGAGCGCTGACACTTTAGGCACATAACCGATCGGTGTCTCGTCCGCCGCGCCGGCTCCCTTCGAACGCTCGATCACCCAGCGCAGGACGCGCAAGTTTTCACCGAAGCCCGGCCAGATAAATTTCCCTTGATCATTGCGCTGGAACCAATTGACGCGAAAAATTTTCGGCGGATTGGTCGCACGCTTCGCCATCGACAACCAATGCCCCCAGTAGTCGCCCATGTTGTAACCGCAGAAGGGCAGCATCGCCATCGGATCGCGGCGCACGACGCCGACTGCGCCAGTGGCGGCCGCAGTGGTTTCCGACGCCAGAGTGGCACCGAGAAAAGTTCCATGCTGCCAGTTGAAAGATTGGTAAACCAGCGGCACGAGCTTGTTGCGGCGCGCGCCGAAGAGAATCGCGCTGATCGGCACGCCTTGGGGTTTTTCCCATTCGGCTGAGTAGGTCGGGCACTGTTTGATTGAAACGGTAAAGCGCGAATTCGGATGCGCCGCCGGCTGGCCGCTCGCGCGGTCCCATGCTCTGCCGCGCCAGTCATGCGCGTTATTCGGTGTCGGATCGTCGTGACCTTCCCACCATACCGTCCCATCGGACCGTAACGCGACATTAGTGAAGATCGTATCTTTTTTGATGGTCGCCATGGCAGTGGGATTGGTTTTGGAGCCCGTCCCGGGCGCCACACCGAAGAAACCCGCTTCCGGATTGATCGCCCAGAGTCGTCCGTCGGAACCAACGCGAAGCCAAGAGATGTCGTCGCCGATGGTATGAATCTTCCAGCCTTTCATGCTTTCCGGCGGCACCAGCATGGCGAGATTGGTCTTGCCGCAGGCGCTGGGAAACGCACCGCAAACATAAGTGATCTCGCCATCGGGACTCTCAACTCCGACGATCAGCATATGCTCGGCAAGCCAACCCTCTTTTTCACCGAGCTTGCTGGCGATCCGCAGCGCGAGACATTTTTTGGCGAGCAAGGCGTTACCGCCGTACCCTGAGCCGACGCTCCAAATGGTGTTGTCTTGGGGATAATGACAGATAAAGCGCCGCTCCATGTCGAGGTCGGCTTTGGAATGCAGACAACGCGTGAAATCATCCGAGTCGCCGAGATGATCGAGGGCAATTTTCCCCATGCGCGTCATCAACCGCATATTGAGAACGACATACACACTATCGGTGATCTGGATTCCGACTTTGCTAAACGGAGACGCGGCCGGACCCATGAGAAAAGGAATCACGTATAGCGTTCGCCCGCGCATGGCGCCGGAAAATATCTTTGACAGCCGGTCATAGGACTCGGACGGTGCCATCCAATTATTATTCGGCCCCGCTTCTTCTTGTTGATCGGTGCAAATGAAAGTCAGATTCTCAGTTCGGGCCACGTCATTGGGTGCGCTGCGGTGCAGATAACAGCCGGGTAATTCCTTTTGGTTCAGGGGCATGAGATCGCCGTACCTCACCGCAACCTCGGTCAACCTGTCCTTCTCTTCTTCCGATCCATCGCACCAAAAAACATCATCGGGCTGGCACATGGCGGCCATGTCCTTCACCCAATTCTGGATATGTCGATTTGCGGCTACTGTACCGGATAAGCTCATGGGTTACCGATTCTTTCCTTTTCCCGGCGTTGTTGTTACCTTTGGCTCTTTTTGTGCGCAAATAAGTTCAAGCTATTGTCGCTCTCAATAGCTCTGCCTTAAAGCGGCCACGACGTTTGTTTTATTAGAGAAGCCTATCTGATGAAGCGCGGCGATGTCAATATTCCCACTACGCGCGGAAGATCCGAAATAGCCGCCAGCGCCCGGGGCCAACGTCTTCCACCCATTTGATTAGAGCCGCCAACTCGCCGCGGGAATCGAGAATCGCAACGTAGCTTTCGCCATTCTGGCGTGTGCCGATTCGCGCCAGCACTTCCTGCTGTCCTAGCCGCAATCGGGACAGCAACGGACTTTGCCAGGAAAAGGCGCGCAATTGAGCCAATGCCGAGTGCAGCGGAACCAGCGGGATAGAGCCCGTCGAGCAACGTTTTTCGAGTTCGTCGACGCCGATCGATTCAGCGATGGTCAAATGGTCGCAGGCGACCCGACGCAGGATTTTTAGATAAGCGCCACAACCGAGATCCTTTCCCATATCCGCCGCCAACGTGCGCACATAGGTTCCACGCGAGCACGTCACGTCGAATGCGAATTCCTGGTCACTTAGTTTGGTCAGGCAAAGCGCGTCGATCCTGATCGGACGCGGCTCGCGAGGAATTTCCTTTCCCTGTCGCGCCAAACGATATAGACGCACGCCGTCTTTTTTTAATGCCGAGAACATAGGCGGCACTTGTTGAAGCTTGCCGGTGAATTTTTTTTCCAGGGCGCGCAAGTCGGCTTCTCCGACCTCCGGCACCGGCTGTTCGTTCAACACTTTTCCCGTAGCATCCTGGGTGTCGGTTTCGACGCCCAGCACCATCACTCCATGATAGCTCTTCACGCCGCCAAGAAAGACATCGGCGACTTTCGTTCCTTCGTTGATTCCGACCAAGAGTAATCCTGACGCAAAGGGATCAAGCGTTCCGAGGTGACCGACTTTCTTGGCGCGCAAAATTTCTTTGACTTGGTGTACGACCTGAGCGGACGAGGGGCCTTCAGATTTGTCGATCAGGAGAATGCCGCTTCGCGTCATGAGCATAAGACCTGCGCCAA
>DASWCL010000257.1:0-3706 GCA_036390135.1 Binatia bacterium | reverse complement strand
CCCTCATGAAGGACTTCGGTGCTCCATGCGTTTGCAAAGGTCGCGCTGATCACGCCCATCAGGAACAAAAAGGCTTCGAGATTCGATTCGATCTTCTTGTTCAAGAACGGACCGACCAAGACAATTATAAAAATCAAAGAAAGGCCGATGGTTAACATGTTGTTTTCATGATCTCGGTGCTATGACATCGCGCGCCGTAAGAAGCAATGTCGATGCCGTGATTTGACGGGTCAAAGAGAACGCCGGACGGCGCTGATTTCAGTCAGCAAATTCTTCTAGAAATCTATTGCTTGCGTTGATAAGGTGGGCGAAATTTTTCGCTGGAGCGGGACTATGATGGGTAAAAGCAAATTACGTCGAGTGCTCGTCGTTTTGTTCTTCATGCTTAAGCTACGGGCGGCTTCTGCCCAAGAAATGAGCTTACGCGCGGTTTACAATGCCCTAAGTGGTGTCATGGCGCCGATTTGGGTAGCCCAAGACGCCGGACTTTTCACCAAGCATGGGGTCAACGTCGATCTGAAATATTTGGCGGCTACGACAGCGGTTCAAGGCATGCTCGGCGGCGGCGAAGAAATCGGCCTCGTCGGCAATCAGGGCATCGACGCCAAGCTCGAGGGCGCGGATCTCATTTACGTCGCCAGCGGTTTGCCGGTGTTTGTGTTCCAGATTTACGGGCGTCCGGAGACCAAGACCCTGGCGGACTTAAAAGGCAAGATCGTCGCAGTCACCCAGCCGGCGGCGTCGACGGATTATGCGATGCGCATCGTGCTCAAACGCAACGGCTTGGAGCCCGATAAGGACGTGCGGATACTTTACGCGCAGGATATCAATGGTGTGTTAACCTCCGTGAGCGCGGGTAATGCCGCGGCCGGCATCATGTCGGCGCCGACGTCCATCCGCGCCAAAGCGGCGGGGTTGCGAGCCATCGTCGATGTTACCGCTCTCAAAGTGCCGTTTCTTTTTACCGCCATGCTCTCATCGGCGAAAGTTGTCCGCGAAAAAAATGAAGCCGTGACCCGGTTTCTGCGCGGCTATATCGAATCTTTGGCGGTCATTCGCAAAGACAAAGAAATCACCATGCGATCCATGGGTAAGTTTCTCAAAACCACGGATCAAGCGGTGCTCGAATCAGTTTATGACGACTACAAAGATGTGTTTCCGACCACGCCACTAATGACCGCGGCCGAAGTCAAGGCAGTGCTCGACGTCGCTAAGAGTCCCAAAGCGAAGCAGATGAAGCCCGAGGAGTTTTTCGATAACTCGGTAGTCCAGAAAATTCAGGCTTCGGGTTTCATCGAGCAGGTCAACAAGCGTTAGGTGAGTTTGCGCATTGCGCGGCGGACCATGATGGTGCCGTGCGACAGGAGAATCAAAATGAAGCTAAGACTCATGCTGCTGTTGTTGGCTTCTATGTTTGTTCCGGCATTTACCTTTGCGCAGACGGCGGAAATTTTGAGCCAAGCGAAAAAAGAAGGCGAAGTTATTCTTTACACCACCATGACGGTGGGCGATTTCCAGCTTTTTAATAAAGCAGCCAAAGAAAAATATCCGTTTCTGAATATTCGCCATGTGTATCTGAGCTCGGGCCGCCAGGCGGCGCGCGTGATGCAGGAATTTCGCGCCGGTCGGGTGCAAGCCGACGTCTTGGGCAACAGTCCGGAGCCTTTGCTCTATTTCAAACAGCAAGGCGTGCTGGGGCCTTACCAAGCGCCGGAAGCCAAGAATCTTTTGAAAGGCGCCTGGGATGCCGACGGTTATTGGTCCGGGATCACGACCGACCTTCTGGTGACCGGATTCAATCCCAAGCTGATCACTCGCGCGGCGGCGCCGAAAAATTACGACGATTACTTGAAACCACAATTCAAAGGCCAACTGGCAGTCAATCGCGGCGTGCCGTATCCGCTAACAGGGATGGTTTCTCTACGCGGCGAAGAGCAGGGCATCGGCTATTTCAAAAAATTCTCGCAGCAAGATTTGCGGCTGGTGGAAGGCTATACGCATACAGTTAATTTGATGGCCGCCGGCGAGTATCCGCTCACGACGTTCATGCAAGTGTCGAAGCTTGACGCCATGAAACGCAAGGAAGCGCCGGTGGACTGGCTGCCGAGCGCGCCGACCTTGGCGACGATCTCGACGGTCGCCATGATCAAAAATCCGCTCCATCCGGCGGCGGCGCAGCTGTTGATCGATTTTTACCTCTCGGCGGAAGGACAGCGCGGCCTAGCGGCGACGGGAAAAATACCGCTACGTCGCGGCGTGAAAAGCCAGTCGCCGGAAATTGATCAACTGATGGAAAGCGGCAATTTTCACGTGATCGCGCCCGAAGGCGGCTATGACCGCTACATGAAGATCTATAATGATTATCTCGGCGTCAGATAGAGCGCCGGCGCTAAAAGGGAGAACCCAGCATGGCAACGGATGTGAAGGCGAGCAAGCGGATCGATCATGAAAGGCTCGTGCATTTTGTCCAGGCGGCTTTTGAAAAATTGGGCGTGCCCGGCACCGACGCGCAAATCGCCGCGGATGCGCTCGTGGCAGCCGATCTGCGCGGTGTCGACACCCACGGCGTGATTCGCTTCAACCCGCAGGCTTGGTATGTCAAATGGCTGACCGAAGGGTCGATGACCGCGCGGCCGAACATTCGCGTGATATCGGAAAGCCCGTCCACCGCGCTGATCGATGGCGACCGCGGTATGGGCATGGTCATCGGTCGCCGCGCGATGGAGCTAGCGATCGCCAAAGCGACACAGTCTGGCATCGGCATGGTCGGCGTACGCAACAGCCGCCACTACGGAATGTCGGCGTATTACGCGATGCAGGCATTGGGGCAGAATATGATCGGCATCGCGATGACCAATGCGAGCCGGCAAGTGGTGCCGACGTTTGGCCGGGAAGCTCGGTTTGGCACCAACCCGATGTGCTTCGCGGTGCCGGCCGATAAAGAGCTGCCGTTTGTCCTGGACATGGCGACGACGACCGCCGCGGCGGGTAAATTGGAGCTCGCCGCGCGCATGGAAAAGGCGATCCCATTGGGCTGGGCGTTAAACGAAAAGGCCGAAGCGACGGATGATCCCCGGATCGCGCAAAAGGCGCGCAGGCTTTTGCCGCTTGGCGGCTCGCGCGACAGCGGCAGCCACAAGGGATACGGCCTGGCGATCGTCGTGGAAATTCTCTGCGGCGTGCTTACGGGCACGATGACCGCGCTGAACGCCGATCAAGATCCGCGCGGCCATTTTTTCGGCGCAATTCGGATCGATGCGTTTCGCCCGCTGGCGGAATTTAAACAAGACATGGATCGGCTGATTCGCGAATTAAAATCAACGCCGCCGATAGAAGGACAGAATCGTGTCTACGTCGCCGGCGAGATAGAATTTGAGACGGCGGAAGAGCGAACCGAGCGCGGTATTCCGCTGCTGCCGTCGGTGCTAAAGGGTTTGCGGGATGTGAGCGAACAACTTGGCGTGCCGTATGATTTGGAATAAAAGTCGATGGGGACTTTGTAACGTGGACTCGGCTAGGGCAGACACATCGGTCTGCCCTACCTAAACATTCCGGACGCGATCAATTCTTTTACGAACCTGTCATCGATGAATTGATCCCATTTGGCACCTTTGGCCTTGGGATTCTCCGAGGATGCGAGCACGGCTTCGATGGCCGGTTGCGACGGTGCTGGGATTCTCTCCCAGGCTTTCTCGTAGGAATCGAG
>DASWCL010000256.1:0-4662 GCA_036390135.1 Binatia bacterium | reverse complement strand
TATTTCGTCACCACCGGCACCGGCGCCATGCCGAGCAAGATGGCTGAGCTCGGCGCCGGTATCGCTGACGAACTGGCGGACTCCGGCATCAATGCGGTCGTTCTAACCGCCACGTGAGGAACTGGCACTCGTAGCGGCGCTACGATTGCAAAAGAGATCGAGAAAAAGGGAATCCCTGTGGTGGTCATCACCTGCCTCTCCAACGTCGCCGCTCAAGTCGGCGTCGGGAGAATCCTGGGAGGGAATAAGTTTCACTATCCGGTCGGACAGCCGGAGCTGCCGCCGACGGAAGAGCTCCGCTGGCGCGTCGAACTGATCGAGAAGGCTCTGGCCTCGCTGGAAACACCGGTGATCGAGCCAAAGATTTTCTAATTCCGGGTGAGTTGTTTATCCGAAATGCATGCCCTTGGCAGCCGCCAAGGACGGATTACCGGTCTGCGTCGTGAGGCGCCTCATGGATCGCCCTCTGGCACGGTGAACTTGACCTCGACTTACCGGGTTTCGCCATCTCATCGGTTCCGGGATATGGGCGATGCACGGCACCCGCCTTTTCAATCTGCCTGCGCCCGCGCCGCCGCCATGTCTTCGACTTCGACGTCACGGTCGATCTCTCGGAGCACGGTTGGCTCGGCACCAAGTAATCAAACCATCGCCTCTCGAAATTCACCGGTCGCCCAACATGCTTGACCATTTCCCCGCGTCAAGTATGTTGAAGTCGGTGGTCCCGGGAACGCTACCAACAAAGTTGTTAACTATCGCGAAAGGAAGATTACAGCATGCCACCGCAACGCTACAACGCCGCGATCCAACGGGTGAAAGGTTTTCTCGAAATGGCGTCGGCGCTATACGACACGTCGTTATCGCAGCAGACTCAACGGGCGGCCGAGGGCGTGCTGCAGACGGATTCGCGCCTCGGTTATTATCTGCAGCTCGCGTTACTGCCGCGCGGCAAACAAGAAAATTGCATTTCGCTCTCCTTCGCGGCGGATAGTTTTCGCGAGCTGAAACTTCTCGCGCAAGGAAAAGTGTCTGTCGCATGGATCAATCCCTCTGCGTCGGTGACGCTTGCTTATAAAGGCACCGGACCCCTCAAAGGGCGTATACCGCTCAGAGCTGTTGCCGTGTTTCCGTCGTGGGACGTGGTTGGTTTTGCTGTCCATCAATCAACGGGAATCAGTTCACTCGAGCAAATCAAAGAAGAACGAATTCCGATCAAGCTTTCCACCGGGCCGGCGAGCGCGCGCGACTTGGTGGAAAGCCCGGTAACATTCATGGTCAGCGCGGCGATGAAGGCGGCCGGTTTCACCTTTGCGGATATCCGGAAGTGGGGTGGAAAAATTCAAGCGATATCGCGACCGAGCCATCCCGAGCGCCGCGCTTCTGTGGAGAACGGCAGCGTCAACGCGGTCTTCGACGAGGGTATCAAGAGCTGGGGCCAATCCGTGCTCGATCACGGCTTTCGCTATCTCCCTATCGAGGGATCAGTGCTGAGAAAGTTAAAAGCCATGGGTTACCGTGCCGGCGTTGTCCCACACTCGGAATTTAAAGGTCTCGCCGCCGATGTTCCGACCATCGACTTCAGCGGCTGGCCGATGGTCGTGCGCGCCGATATGCCCAACGATATCGCCTATGCGCTGTGCGAGGCCATCGAGCTACGCCGAGAAGCCATTCCCACCGACAATTTTAGGTCGCTCGAAATCGCCGATCTCTGCGCCAATGGCGAGGAAGCGCCCTACGACGTACCGCTCCATCCCGGCGCACGAAAGTTTTATCGGGAGAGGGGTTATCTGAAATAGTGGAACCATTCCCGGCGGGTATTATCCGCAAACCAAACCAAACGCCGATTCGCGAGAAAAGACAACGAAGTAGAAGCAGCTGAGATTGCCTTGGCGCATCACCATCATGACTCATAGCAAGACGTGGTTGCTGATGTTCCTTTGTAAGTGAGTTGGAATCTTCGGGCTTCATCAAACGGTTGTATGGCAAGTGACAAAAGATCGATCATCGCGCCGTTTTTTTCCTACCGCCAGCTAAATGCCGTAAAACCTTCTAGGATTGGCAGAAAGAATCTTACGTTTCACCTCCTCGCTCAGACCGTCCATCTTCTGGAACCGTGCAATCGCGTTGAGCTCGCTCGATGTATCGCCGTGGCCGTAGTCGGTGCCGATCAAGAGGTTATCCTCGCCTGCGTACGAAATGATGTAGGAAAAATCGTCGTCGGTCTGCGTCGATACGTAAATATGGTATTCGCGCAGACAGTCGCGGGAAATCGGATGCGCGCTGCCCAGCGAGCGGCGCACCGCTTCGTGCACAACCCACGGCACCCACTGGCTCGACGCCTCGATGAAGCCCCAACGGAGCTTGGGAAAGAGCCGCGGGATCTCGCTCATGATCAGCGCGTAGCAGGCCGTGACTGTCGGCACGCGAAATGTCGAAAAGCCGCCGCCGGCTTCGTTGGCCATCAATTTGAACAGCTCCGGGCTGCCATTGGCGAGATGGACGGTAATGGGAATATCGAGCCGCTCTGCCTCGTCGTAGATCGGATAATAATACGGGTCCGTCATCATGCGATCCCGCTCAAAAGGCCGCATGCAGACACCGACGGCGCCGTGTTCCTTGGCGAAACGAACTTGGGGTATCGCTTCAGCCGGGGTCAGCGCCGGCACCACACAGGTCCAGCGCAGACGATCTTGGCCGACCTTCCAGACATCGGCGAGCCAACGATTCCAACTCCAGCACAGCGCGATCTCCGCGTCTGGCCGGCGCGTGAGCGGCGTGAGCCAAAGTGAGTTGTAAAGAACTTGAACGTCGATGCCGAGCTCGTCCATGTGCCGCAGCCGCTGCCTCACGTCGGAAACCTCGCGCGCTTCAACCGGAGTGGCGACCTCCCGGCCAAATCTTTCAAAGTGCGCTGCGGATTGTCTTTCGTTCGGCGACGGAAACTTGAAGCCGAGATCTTCGCCGTCGAGAAACCAATTTTGTCTGTGGGGATTTTCCGGTGAAGGCTTCAGTGTCGGTCGGTATTTCTCCTCAGAAGCTTCGAGATAATCCCACGCCTGCTCGCTTTCGACGACGTGCGCGTCGGCGTCAATGACGTCGGTTTTGATAGTAGACGGTGCCATACGAGCTTCTCCCTCACAGAGGATTACCTAAACTCCGTTCCGCTGTCTACCAACGAATTGGCCCGAAATGGCGAGTTGATTCAGGCAGCGAACGATCTATGTATTCTCTCTGTTAGCTGAAGAAACTCGTTGTTGCTGGACGGATCCTCGCTTACGCCGACAAGATTACTCACATCCCGGTGTCACGCCCGGTCAAAACTTTTCGTCTACTTGACTTCATACCGTTTCACGGTTGTCTTGCCGCCTTGCAAGCCGCGCGCGTGCTTCTGGATTTCCGCGTGCGCTTGACTGTCGCGGTACTTATCGATGTTCGCCTGGCTGTCCCACTCCGAATATGAAATAAATTCTCCCGGTGCGTCGACACATTCCAAGAGCTTTTCGGAAAGACAGCCGGGCTGTTTAATCATTAAAGGCGCACAATGATTTTTCCACAGGTTGAGCGCTTCTTTCGCCTGCTCGGGTTTAACGTCCACGTAAATAAGTCTGACGATCGGCATACGACCTCCTTGTACGACTTAAACTTTTGCCCGTCACCAAATCAGCGTAGACCCGGGAACCATGTGGGTCAACAAATCAGCCGGAAAAAAATGCGCTACGAACGGGTCTCCCACGTGCGGGACTGAAAGAAACGAAAACAGAACAAGCAAATCGATGGAATTGCTACCCAAAATTACTCAGCGAGACTTGATCTTATGAGTAACCGGCCAAGGCATGGATCGCGTTCAAGTTTGCAGCTTCCATTCTCGGCTTTTGCATGAAAGTGGAACTGTAAATCCAAGTCGCAGTTAATGAGCAAACTTGTGGCTCCGATTGCGAGCACCGGGAGGTAGGACTCTATATCTCCTTAATCTCCTTCCGGCGCTAGGCATATTTCCATAAAGCGTGTCACTTTTTTCCTACGCTGATGCCGATTCCGTCGGAAAAATAGGACAACAGATTGTTTTCGTCCCCGCGTTCTTGACGCAAATTCGAGGGTTATCGATTGCATCCGCATGTCCGCTTCTTCGGCCTAATTCTTGCCTATTGCTAACTTTATCGCTGACGCTCCGACGCAGCGGGCTTGCTAACTCTTTTTATCCCGGGAAGCGCAAGCTTCCCGATGACGAGAACCATGCGTTTCGTTCCCATCTACAATATCGATCTTGCCGTTCGTTTGCTGGAAGACAAACATCACGCTGCCGATCTTTTACTTTACAGGAGACATCCCCGCGTTGGATCGGCAGAGGTTTTATTTCATGCCTGTGCGTTGCCAAAATGAAGGCGTTCGAAACTATAACTTTGCAAGGAGGAACAATATATGTTTGTCGAGAATTATCGTCGTGAGAACGTTGATTCCTTGATGGGCGGCAATAACGCACGGCCGATTCCGTATCCAAAAATCTCAGACGAGGATTGGCGGGTCTGGAATCTGTTTCTCCCCGTTCGCTCGGTGAACCTCGATCGAGTCGCCGCTTCCAATGCCAAGCAAGGCATGATGCTTTCGCTCTACGACATCCCATATTCGGTGACCGACGAGATCCGCAAAGCCAACGAATATTTC
>DASWCL010000255.1:0-8767 GCA_036390135.1 Binatia bacterium | reverse complement strand
GTCGTCAGTTTTCTGGTGCGAGACTTTGAAGCCGAGCGGATGAATCCGGCTACCATAGCGCACCGCCAGATGGCGCGCCGGCTCCTCGCCGGTGTTGAAATGCTGGTGGAACCAATCGCCGGGCGGGCAATAAATACTCGCTTCGCCCCACTTGATGTCGATGACCTTGTCCTCATGGCCGTCCGTGTACGGATGCATGCCCCACTGTTTGTGCCACAGCAAAACGTAACCGACCGATTGCGTACCGACGATGATCGCGCCCGGTCCGTGGTGGTGCGCCTTGTGATACTTGCCCACCGGCCACTCGCCGAGATGGCCGACCAGAGCGTTGCCCGACATCTCGAACTGCGCCAAGCGCAACCCCGCGCCTTTGACTTCCAGGCTTTCGAGCATCGCCGACTTGATATCGGGAATGAAATTGGTCTCCCAGATATTGATCATGCCGCTCACGTAGCGCTTCTTGCCGACTTCAAAATAGTCCTCTTCTCCGTAGTAGCGGTCCTTGAAACTATACGGACAATTAAAGACAAAGTCTTCGTCGCGATAAATATCGAACGCGAGCGGCGCGTTGGTCACGGCAAGAAAACGCACCGGTTCGCGCGAGCCGTTGAGCAAGCGATGCGTGGTGTTCAACGGCGGCGCGAAAAGGCTCCATTTGTTCCATTCGAACATTTTTTTGTGACCATGATCGTCCCACAACTCGGTCGCGCCCTGACCGTTGAGAATGCATATAACTTCTTCGTACAGATGCCGTTCCGGTTTGAGCGCATCGCCCGGCGGAATCTCGCCGATATACCCGCCGGTAATGCCTTGCATGCCATGCAGCTGAATAAATGCCGCCTTGCCGCCCAGGCGCGGGTACGGCGCGACTTCCAGTGCACGCAGATCGGCCATGCCATGACCCGAGTGAACCGGCAGCCCCTGGCTTTTCATCCAACGCACGTAACCGGTCTTTTGATTAAGCGGCGCAATGTCCATGACGTTCTCCTTCGATACACTTGCCCTTATCTATCCTCGAATTGAGCGCAATCTCAAGACTCGGACGAAGTTCACCATAGGGCGGATCTCCGCTCACATAACGACTGGCATTTCAGCCGAACCGAAGCACCTCGCCTTCCTTATTTACCGGGCTGATACCAGAACTCCGGATTGCTCTTGAAAATGTTCTTGGGAATTTTCGCGTAAACCAGATTGACGATGTCGACTGCTTCGCCAATACCAAGATCGACGGCGAGACTCGAAAGCGCATAGGCATCGGCCGCGCTCATGCCCTTTTCCGATTGCAGAAAATCGACCGCTTCCTGCAGCGCGATCCGCGTCGCTTCGTTCAAGTCCGTGCTCAATCCGGTGGTCAGATAATCGGTCGCGGTTTCGACTCGCGGCTGTTTGATCGTCTTGCCCTTGTGAACAATGAACTGCAGCGTCGGTTTAAGCGAGATTTCGATCGCGCCGCCGTCGACCTCGCCGTCGCCCTGCACGGCGTGGCCGTCGCCGGTGAAAAACTGGCCGCCTCTATTGAACACCGGTAGAAACAGCGACGCGCCGATTCCCGTGAATTTGAGGTCTATATTTCCGCCCCACGCTCCCGGCGGCGTCGATGACACCATGCCCAAGCTTGTCGGCGGCGAGACCGCCATGATGCCCATGAAAGGATTGAGAGGAATTTGAATATCATCGGAAAACAATGCCACGCGTCTCTCAAGATCGATGCGGATCAGCTTCGCCGCTGGCTCTTTTAATAGCTTCGGCAACACGCCTTTACCCGGTCCGGTGTTGTTGACGCCATAGGGCACACGAAACTTGATGTCGAGCACGCGCACTTCCAGCATGTCGCCCGGTTCCGCGCCTTCGATGTAAATCGGCCCGGTGAGGATATGCACGCTCGCGCCTTTGGGACGCTTCACTTTGGCATAAATCGTCTTGGCATCGCTGAGCACTTCATGGCTCGGGATTCCGTAAGCGTCGAAGAATTTCTCCGGATCTTTGTGGGTCGTCAGCCCCTGATGCGACAGCGCTTCGATCTCGACGATCTGCCCGGAGTTGATCGTCAACGCCGGCGCCAGATTCGCGGCAATATAACCCCAAAGAATCGTGTCCGGAGTCGAAGGCAGCGTCGCGTCGACCTGAATCGGTTGCGTGATCTGCTGGCTGTGTGAACCCGCTAAAATTTCGCTCATCATGGAGATCCTTTTGTCGCGGCGAATCTATCGTCAACCGGATCGAGAAATGGCAAAGGGCGGCGAAGAACACCCATCTCCACCGCCCTTATTGCTGAAACAAAATCTTGAAGCAGCGGCTAATCGCGGATCGCCAGCGCGCCGCCGTCGACGGGCAAGTCAACCGCGTAAATAAAATCGGACTCATCGCAGGCGAGAAAAACCACCGCTTTCGCGATATCCATCGGCACGCCGCGCCGCCCGGCGAGATTTTTGACGAAGCGGTTTTCCGGCACGTCCTGCTGGCCGACTGGCGAGCCGATGCGGTTCGGGGAAATCGAGTTCACACGAATCCCTTCCGGCGCGAGCTGAACGGCAATCGAGCGAGTCAGATTGAGCACTCCAGCTTTGGCCGTCGTATACGCCGTCGCCTCTTTGCGCCCCCAGTGGCCGGAAGTCGACGCGATGTTGATGATCTTGCCTTGACGTTTTTGATCGATCATTACTTTGGCCGCAGACCGAGTGCAGTACCAAACGCTCCTGAGGCAAACATTCATGACTCGATCCCATTCTTCTTCGCTGATATCGAAAAGCGTCTTATGATCTGTCCATGCGGCATTGTTGACTAAAATATCCACTCTGCCGAATTGTTTCACCACCGTTTGCACCATGTTATCCACCGACGACGGCGACGATACGTCGCAAACAACGGCGATGGCTTTACCCGGGTTTTTCCCGTTGATCGCTGCAGCCACGCTGTTGCCTCTGGCTTGATCTAGATCAACGACAGCGACTTTGGCGCCTTCCTCCACGAACAGCTTGCTAATATCTTCACCAATATTTCGGCCCGCGCCGGTAACAATGGCGATTTGATCCTTCAGTCTCATGGGTTTCCTCCGTAAAATTTCTTTCCCCGGTGCATAGCAGATGCCCAGTGAAAGTTCCAGATACGCCGACTGAGAGATAAACTAAATCGGATCGCTGGCGTAGCGCCGCGGGTAGAAGTTTTGCGGAAGGCGAAAGGCGAAAGTTTAGAGACTGACTTTTTCCGTATACAGGTCTTTCAAAAACTGACTGCCTTTGAGCTCGTCGAAGAAGCGAGGTTCGGTGATGTCCGGTGGCTTTAGAGTCTTGGTGTGCTGATCAACCGCGGCGCCGACATCCACGAGGGCTTGAATCGCTTCGTTATTCAGCTCCGGCAGTGGCCGGAGCTGCGCCGAAAAAGCATCGTACATGGCATCGACGCTGACCCCCTGGGTGCCGGGAAAGTATTTCCTTAGGATATTCAAGCTTTCGTCGCGCTTGCTGACGAAATGTTGGATGGCGGCGGCGTAACCCTTCATAAATCGGCGTACGGTTTCCTCATCTCTTTTAATGAACGAACGGGTCGTTATTAACAAATCGGTCACGACCGGCACGGACTTCATCTCTATGACTTTAATCCCCAGCTTCTGCGCCTCAGAGGCAACGTCTTGGCTCAGCGGCACGCCCTGAACGAGATTCTTGGATAGAGCAAGCGCCCTGGCCGGCGCCAAACCCGCCGCGACCATCTCGACGTCCTTTGCCGGATCGAGACCGGCGCGCCGCAACATGACACGGGCGATCAAGTCCGATCTCGCGCCCAATGCCGAAACGCCGATCTTTTTCCCCTTCAGCTCCTTTATGCCGCCGATCGCGGAGCCCACGCCCATGCCATACTGATCAAAGCTGACGTGGGAGCCGATCACCGCGATATCCGCGCCGTGCGCGACCGGTTGAAGCACGGCCAACGGATTGCCAAAACCGATCAATAGATCGACGCCGAGCAGAGATTGCACACCGGCGGTGAGCGTGTCACGAATCGGTAGCTCTTCGATCTCAAGCCCGTGCTTTTTGAAAAGCCCGGAGTCGACGCCGACATAAGCGACGGCCGTGCCGATTTCCCAGCCGGCATAGGCCAAGCGCAATTTTCTCGGAGCATCGGCAGCGCCCACTTGACTGTGGGCGCACAGAGCGAAGATAAACGCGAGCCAAAGAGCAGCGGATGATTCTCGGCGGATTAAAAATAATAGTGAATTGATCATAAATAAGCATAGCCCACATTGACGCCCCCGCCAAGACCCGCCACACTAGGTCAGCGAGCTTTAGTTGTCCCGCGCTTTTTCAGTTGTTAGGGTTCGAGCAAATGGAATTCACTTGCAGGACTAAAGATGATCCGAGGAGAGTATTATGCAGTTTCTCCACACCATGATTCGCGTCAACGACTTGGACGAATCGATCAAATTCTATTGCGATGTCTTAGGCATGAAGCTGCTTCGCAAAAGTGAATATCCTTCCGGAAAATTCACCCTGGCTTTTGTTGGCTACGGTGATGAAGCCGAAAACACGGTGGTGGAACTCACCTACAACTGGGACACCCACAAGTACGATATTGGCAATGGCTTCGGCCATCTGGCTTTGGGTGTCGACGATATTTACCACACCTGCGAGGAGCTGCGCCGTCGCGGCGCCAAGATTGTCCGCGAACCGGGACCGATGGCCCACGGCAGCACCCCCATCGCTTTTATCGAAGATCCGAACGGTTACAAAATCGAATTGGTAGATCTCAGCCGGCGCGAGCCGAGAGGATAATTACGGTCGGGCCCCTAGGTCACTAGCTAAGTGTAACCGCAAGTGCCGATTTGGGATCGGCTTGCCGACGCGCTTAAAATCCTGCTCATTGCGCAAAACTAACTCCGTTTGCCAGCGATACCAACGGCAAATTGCAATGCGATACCAACAATCGCTAATTTGCAACGTTATAAAATTTCATCTAGGATAGTTGGGTTTTCACGCCGTTCCACCGCTTATTATTTTCGGAGGTTTCATTTTCATGGCTACGATGATTACCAACGATTGCATCAACTGCGGCGCTTGTGAGCCCGAGTGCCCGAACAACGCGATTTCGCAGGGCGATCCGGTATACGTCATCGACCCGAAGTTGTGCACGGAGTGCGTCGGCTTTCACGACTACGAAGCCTGCGCCGCGGTCTGTCCGGTCGACGTTTGCGTCACCGACCCGAACAATATCGAGACCGAAGAGGCGCTGATGGCCCGCGCGCGCCAGTTGCACCCAGAAGTCAACTTTCCGGAAAACTTCGAATCGAGATTTCGCAAAGGTGAGGGCAAACCGGCGCCAGCCGCGACCGCCACCACCGCGGCGCCGGCCGCCGCACCGGTGAATGCCGCCACCGCGCCAAGCGCGCCGCTCACCGAGGCGCCGGCAGCCACCTTCGCGGACGCCGACGTCGACTATGTGCAACTACCCGAAATCGACTCGTGGAACATTCCGCTGCGCTGTTTCAAGTGCAACGCCGTGCAAAACGAGAACGTCAAGAATTTCGTCATCGGCAACGTCATTTTCTGCCACAACTGTAACAAATCGATGGTGGTGCGCGACAACTTGAACTATCACATCCGCACACTGCTCAAAGACGCCTACGAGAAGTGGGAAAAGGAACAAAGCGAATTCGCCAAGCGGCGCGAGCGCGAACGGATCGAGTTTCTTGAGCGGCGAGCGAAGGAAGCCGAGGGATTTGAAACGTATCAACGACGGGAGCTAGAAAAAATTCGCGGGCAGCTCGACGCCATCGGCGACAATTACGACGCCGCCGGCAAACCCTTCAAAAAAGGATCGCGCTTCGCCTGGGGTTGATTCCGCCTCATGCTCTATTCCTGGCTGCACCTCATCGCTCTGATCGTGTATCTCGGGGCGGTCGTGGGATTTTGGCTGATGTTGCTGCCCTCCGTCGCTATCCTCGATAAGCACGAAGACAAAGTGCAATTCCTGGCGCGCGGCCTTAAATTTTATAATCCGCTGCAAGTCGGCTCCTTGGGGATCCTTCTATTTACCGGCGCCTTCCAATTGACCGAGCTTAAAGCGGCTTACCGTGAAGCGTTCGTCAAGCAGCTTGGTTTTAATCTTTTTGTGAAGCTCATCTTTGCCTTTTTGCTGGTGATCTTCAGCGTCTATCAAGCCTTGGGGATCGGACACCGTTTTGTCAGGCGCCAGGAAGGTGGCGAGACCGTGACGAGCGCGGAATTGGGCTCGGTTATCCGCCGCCTCAAAAGCGCCAACTGGTGTATCCTTATTCTCGCCGCGATAACGCTGTGGTTCGGCATACGCTTGCGGGCTTAATTTCTCCCGCTGGCCAACAACCACGCAAGGATGCTATGAAGCGGGACAGCGATCACGAAAGGAAACCGCAATGGCAAACCCGAAATTGAGAATTATTTATCGGTCAAATTCCCACGCACCGCTGTGGCTCGTGGCCGACAAGTCGGGTTCATGGCAGAAAAATGGCCTCGATGTCGATACCTCACCCCAGCTGATCCGTGAAAAGGCCGTTGAATCGCTCAAGAGCGGTCACGTCGATCTGATCTCAGGCAACCACCACAACCTCTACATCAGAAACGCCAAGAACGGCGAGGATTTTGTCCATCTGGCGCAAGCGACGAATAACTGGACGGAAAACAAACTGGTGGTCACGCCGGGGATCCGCTCGGTGCAGGATTTGCGGGGCAAGAAAATCGTCGCCGACAAGTTGTCATCCCACGCCGGGCTCAACATTTGGCTTTTTCTAAAGCAAGAAGGTCTAGACGTCGACCAGGGTGATGTGGAGCTAATCGAATTGCGCGGTTCTTCGGAAGAGCGTTGGCAACGAGTCGTGGACGGCGAATTTGCCGGGACATTCGTCACCATTCCCCACGACGCTCGCGCGGCGAAAGCCGGCGCTCATGTCATTACCGTGCGTGCCATGCCGATGATCCGGGGCGTGACACTGACCACAACGATGACTTTTGTCAGGAATCATCCGGATGAGATTCGCTTGCTCACCAAGGGTTTCGTTGATGCGATTCACTTTTTTCTCACCCGCAAGACGGAAACACTGGAGATTCTCAAGGAACATGCCACGCCGATCCTAAAATTCCAGTCGGACGAAGAAGTCGAAACCCTTTACGACGAGTGGGCGCAATCGTTGGAGCGCAAACCTTATCCGGCGCTGCCGGCGATCTCGAATGTTTTTCAACTCGCGCTCAGGCGCAACCCTGAGATCTCAGAGTACAACCCGCTTGGTCTATGGGATACCCATTTTGTCCGCGAATTGGACGATAGCGGTTATATTGATCGGCTCTACCAATAAAATAAAAAAGGCGGAGCCTACAGCTCCGCCTTTTTTGATCCCCACCGCCCCTCTGTTAGTAACGATCGCTTAGCGCTGAGTTAAACGATTCGTCGGCTGTTCCTGAGACGACCGATCTGACGGACGTTTTTGCGTCGGCTCCGACGTTGGCGCCGCTGCTACCGTCGGTTCGGAAGTAATTCCTTCGCGATACACTAGAATCTCGACACGGCGGTTTTTTGCGCGCCCTTGGGGCGAGCTGTTGTCGGCAACCGGAGCGCTTTCCCCATAGGACACCGGCGTGACGCGCATCGGATCGACCTTCTTCTGCAGAATCAAATAGCGGCTCACCGCGTCGGCTCTTTTCTTCCCTAGATCGTAGTTGTAGTTATCGGCACCGGCATTGTCGGTATGCCCGGCAACTACGAAAACTGCGTTGTCCCCCGTGACGTCGCCCTTGAGATCGCTCATGAAGCTATCGATTTCGCGCTGGGCGGAAGCCGGCAAATTCGCCGAATTGAACGCAAAGTTCGCGCCGTCTTTCATGTCAATTACGACCTTGCGCTCTAAACGAAGGTTGGCGATGGCATTGAGAGCCTTCTCCGCCTTCCCATCAACCTGTCCCAAGCGCCCCTCGAACTGGCCGAGCTTGCCTTCTACACCACTCATTCTACCACCCAGGCTACTGATCTGTCCGTCGGATTTGTCCAAGCGGCCTTCGGCCTGCGTGACCCGCCCGGACAACGGATCCGTCTGTTCCTTAACCCAGTCGCGGGTCGCAAGGCATCCCTGCGCCAGCAACAATGATCCCACCATTCCAGCTCCAACGAAGTACTTGGTTCCAATCGAGGCAAACCCTTTCATAATTTCCTCCCTGTGAAATGTTAATACGCTCGTGCCATGTCCCTTGTACCAATCTGATTTTTCAATTTTAGCCGGCTCCCCTGCGCGCTCCTCTGAAGCGGTAAGTAGTAGACAGTATATTCCGCAGTCTCTCCGGGACGGCTTTTCAAATAGACATCACCTCCGACACTGTCAAGATATTTGCGCGCCTGCAGCGGCGCCTGGCCATTTTCATTCAATACACACGCCCTGCGCCCGCGTCGACGCGTACCCAAACAGCGAATGCGCGAGGGTTTTGCCGAAATACATTTTTCGTGGCGAAACGGATGGTTGAACACAGGCATCGCTGTAACCAAAATTCATACCACGCTAACAGGCCCACTGTATTGCTTAAATTTTATGGGGTTAGGTGCAATTCGTCGCGAATAAAACTTGATCCTGAAGTCAATTCCATACACACATGAAGGATTCTTTCGATGGATCCTATTGTTCGCTCGTTGGTGTCGAAGCCGTTCGTTCTCGCGGCCAGGCGGTCAATCTCGCGCCGATTTTCATTACTTTGGACAGCCTGAGCTTCTTGCTTTTTCTCCTGTCCCATCAATTGATCACCGATCAGCGCGCCGACTG
>DASWCL010000254.1:0-10562 GCA_036390135.1 Binatia bacterium | reverse complement strand
GCTTTATGCCGCGATGTATGCGGCATTCGGCGTCGCTTCTCCATTCCTACCTGCTTTTTTGAGCGCGCGCGGATTGGCGCCCGAGCAGCTCGGGCTCGTGCTCGGCGCCGGCACGGCCGTGCGATTGCTCACGGCGCCGCTCGCCGGCCGTATCGGCGACTTGATCCAGGCGCTGCGCATCGTGCTCGTCGTCTCCACCGCGCTTGCCGCATCGGTGACGCTCGGCTATCTGACGGCGAATGGATTTTGGATTTTGTTTGGAATGAGTCTGCTGCATGCCGCGTCGCTGGCGCCGATTACGATTTTGGCGGACGCATTGGCGTTGGGATCGGCCTCGCCGCCGCCGAGCAGCGAACGTCGTGGCTTCGAGTATGGATGGGTGCGCGGCACCGGCTCGGCCGCCTTCATCGCCGGCACTTTCCTGTCTGGACAGGCGGTGAGTGCATTTGGCCTTGACGCGATCGTCGGTTGGCAGGCCTTACTGCTTGGCGCGGCAGCTTTGGCCGCCATTCGGGTACCGGAACTGATTCACTATCGCACTGCCGATTCTGTGCGCGTGCCGGCGCGCGGTGTTCTCATTCTGCTCCGGCTGCCGCTGTTTCGGGATCTCGTTCTTGTCGCAGCGCTCATCCTCGGCAGTCATGCGATGCACGATGCATTCGCGGTGATCCGCTGGAGCGCCGCAGCCATCAGCCCGATTACCATAAGCTTGCTCTGGTCGGAGTCGGTCGCCGCGGAAGTAGTGGTGTTCTTCGTCATCGGCCCGGCGCTTGTGACCCGACTGACGCCAGCTGGCGCGCTCGCCGTCGCGTCGCTGGCTGGCGTGCTGCGCTGGGTGGTGGCGGCGCAGACAACCGATGTGATCGCGCTTGCGTTGGTGCAGCCGCTCCACGGCATCACGTTTGCGCTGCTTCATCTCGCCTGCATGCGTCTGCTAGCCCGCATTGTGCCGCAAGGCCTCGAAGGAACGGCACAGGCGATTTACGGCACGATCGGCATCGGCGCAGCCAGCGCATTGCTCACCTTTATCTCCGGCGCGCTCTACGGGCGCCTTGGCGCGCAAGGATTTTGGATCATGGCCGCGCTCTGCGCGCTTGCCTTCCCGTTGACGTGGAAGCTGAGGCAACATATTGGCACGGCTGCACGGTGAGGCCTGACCTGCCTCTTCCCAACCTTAACCATTGTAGTTTAATTGAATCGGCGTGACGTTTTCGCTCTTTGCTGCATAAAAGTCGACCTCCCGGTCGATCAAGGCAATCATTGATCCCGGTGCGTGAAATCTTTCAAGAATCCAACTACACTTCGGCGCCACACTTGGGGGCAATCGATATCCAGCAATTGAGCACAGGTAAACGATGTTGGCCATCTCCGCGACTGTAGGGGCTTTTCGGGAATACGGTTCCAGTCCTGATCACCGCGCCACGGACAGACGAAATGATCAGCTCCGAAACTTACAGCGTCGACGACTCGTCTAGTGGCACAGTTAACGTCAAACAAATCACCCGGTGATGCCACCCGTCCATCCTTTCGTTGGCTTATCATTGGCCTTGGTCAGTGCCCAAACGCGATATGGTTCGCCCATTTTTCGCCCCGTCATGGCGCTGTTGGTCGTTCGTTCGATGAATGGAAGCACGATTTAACCAATGACTTTCCTCAGCAGCGAGGGAGACGGAGCAAGCGCCCGCTGTCTAGTATCGGTATGTTGATGATTGTCAAAGAACCTTTAGACTATTGTTAGAAAGATCAATTCACGAAATAGCCCGCGCCGAGTATTTTGTCGCGCGGCGAACGGTTTATGCATATGGAAGATGAGTTTTATATTCTGGCAACCGACGCTTCAGCCGAGGCGCCGAAACGGGTCTTGAAGGACGGCGACACCTTTGCGGTATTCGACCGGCACGGGGATATTCAGCCGGACGGTCCATGTCAGGAGGGTCTGTATCATGAAGGGACAAGATTTCTTTCACACTTGCTGCTCAAGCTGGGCCACACGCGCCCGTTTCTGCTGAATTCGAACGTCCAAAAGGACAACCTGCTTTTTATCGCCAATCTGACCAATCCGGACATTTATCAGGCCGAAAAACTCATTCTACCGCGCGGTACGCTGCATATCACGCGCACGAAGATGCTCTGGCAAGCCGTCTGTTACGAAACGCTGAAATTCGGCAACTACGGGTTGTCATCGATCGATGTTCAATTCTCCGTCGAATACAGTGCCGATTTCGCCGACCTGTTCGAAGTGCGCGGCATGACGCGCGAGCGCAGGGGCGTGCTGCATGAAGCGACATTGGAACGATCACGGCTTCGGTTCGATTACACGGGATTGGACAGCGTCGTGCGCCGCACCCAGATCGAGTGCTCGCCCCCACCCGATAGTTTGTCCGGTTACGGCCTCATGTTTCGTTACCGTCTCGAGCCGAAGGAAGAAAGAGAATTTCATCTGACCTACTCGTGTCAGATCAGCGACGCTCCCGTCACACAGGTGGATTATAGCCGGGCGCGCGCGGCGGCGCAGACAGCGCTTGCCGATCAGGAAACCCCCGAGTGCCGCATCTACACGTCCAACGAACAATTCAACGAATGGCTGGCGCGCTCGTCCGCGGATCTCCACATGATGTTTACGAAAACCCAGTTCGGCGTTTACCCTTACGCCGGGGTGCCCTGGTTCAGCACCGCCTTCGGCCGCGACGGTATCATCACGGCTCTCGAATATCTGTGGATCAACCCAGCGATCGCGCGCGGCGTGTTGAACTTTCTAGCCGCGCTGCAATCCCGGCAAATCGATGCCGAGCGCGACGCCGAGCCGGGCAAGATCATGCACGAAACGCGCAGGGGTGAAATGGCCGCCCTCGGAGAAATACCCTTCACGCTTTACTATGGGGCGGTTGATGCGACGCCGTTGTTTGTCGTGCTCGCCGGCGCCTATTTCGAAAACACCCATGATCTGGATTTTATCCGATCGATTGAGCCCAACATCAATCTGGCTCTCGACTGGATGGACCGATACGGCGACAAAGACGGTGATGGCTTGATCGAGTATGCCCGCCTCTCGGCAAATGGGCTGATTCAGCAAGGCTGGAAAGATTCCTGGGACTCGATCTCGCACGAAGACGGCGCTCTCGCCGCCGCACCCATCGCTCTTTGCGAAGTTCAAGCCTATGCTTATGCCGCGAAGCGCGCCGGCGCGACGATCGCTTTGGCGTTAGGACAAGTGGAGAAATCCCAGACTCTCTTAGTCCAAGCAGAAAAGCTCAAGAGCAATTTTCACAAGCGATTCTGGAGTGAAGAACTTTCGACCTATGTCTTAGCTCTCGACGGTCAGAAACGGCAATGCCGGGTTAAAGCATCAAACGCCGGTCACTGTTTGTATACCGGCATCGTCGATAAAAGATACGCCGGGACCGTGGCTCACACACTCATGGCCCCGGATTCATTTTCGGGTTGGGGCGTGCGCACCCTGGCGTCGTCGGAAGCTCGTTTCAATCCGATGGCTTATCATAATGGATCGGTCTGGCCCCACGACAATGCTTTAATTGCCGCGGGGCTGGCACGATACGACTTTAAAGATGACGCCAACAGGATCTTCGCAGGGTTGTTTCAAGCCAGCCTGTTCGTCGAATTTCGCTTGCCAGAGCTTTTTTGCGGTTTCGAGAAACAAAACGGCGGTGGACCCGTGCCGTACCCGGTGGCATGCTCCCCGCAAGCATGGTCAGCCGCAGCCGTCTTCTCGCTGCTGAGCGCAGTTCTTGGGTTGAAAATCGACGGCGCAGCGTCGCGACTGTCCTTCGTGCGACCGGCTTTACCGGATTTCCTCGATGAGATCGAAATCAATAACTTAAAAGTCGGCGCCGGCACGGTCGATCTATTGATTCATCGCCGGGCACAGTCGGCGACCATAGAAATCCTCGGGCGCAGCGGCGACGTCGAAGTGATCACCGAAAGCTAATGCGAAGATTGGCGGCGGAGCCGGCGGCCGCGAGCGTCGCTCCGTTGGCCTTGGCTTGATCCGCCACTACCTGATCGCGGCGCGGCACGATAGCGCCATTTTGCCGCGGCGCCGTCGAGCGCGCCCGGCCGCTGCCGTCGATCACGCGCTGATAAATTTTGACGTAGTCCTGCGCCATCCGGCGCGCCGAAAAACGCTCTTCGAATACGCGCCGGCAGCGAGCGCGATCGAAATGGCGGATTCCCTTAAGCGCCTCGACCGCGTGCTCCACGTCATCGACGACATAGCCGGTGATTTGATCGTCGAGCACTTCGGGCACCGAGCCGAGCCTAAAAGCTACGGTCGGCGT
The DNA here is from genome assembly GCA_036390135.1 of Binatia bacterium. Lineage (GTDB taxonomy): Bacteria > Desulfobacterota > Binatia > UBA9968 > UBA9968 > DP-20. The sequence goes on along the minus strand of DASWCL010000254.1, from coordinate 6,267 downwards.
GCCGCAAGCCATGGCTTCGATCATGACCAATCCAAACGGTTCCGGCCAATCGATCGGGAAAAGCAATGCGTAGGCATTTCTCAAAAACTCGCCTTTGCTGGCGTCGTTGATCTCGCCGATAAATTCCACCAGTGGATGATCCAGCAGCGGGCGTATTTCCTTCTCCATGTAACATCGGTCCACGGCATCGGTTTTAGCGGCGATCTTCAGCGGCATATTGGCGCGTATGGCGATCTCGATCGCCCGGTCGACCCGTTTTTCCGGAGAGATTCTCCCCAGAAACGCCAGGTATTTGCCTTGGTGTTTGTTGAATCTGTAAAGATTGAACGGCAAGCCGTGATACACGGTCCCGTGCCAGTCGATCCAAGCCAACGGCGTTCTCTGCGAATCGGAGATCGACACCGCCGCTATGTCATCGAATTCACAATAAAGCGGCACCAGGTCGGGCATGTCCAGCCGGCCATGTAGGGTCGTTACGTGGGCTATGTCTTGGCGGCGCAAAAACGGATAGTGAAAATAATCGATGTGAAAGTGGACGATGTCGAACAAATGCGCCTGTTGAAAAATTTGCTCCAGCTGCAACACATGGTAAGCGAGGTAATCGGCGCAATTTGGATTGAGACGAAGGGATTGAGCGCAGGGCGAAACCAATTTCGCTTTGGTCAACGAATCGCCGCTGGCGAAGAGCGTGACCTCGTGGCCTTGATCGACTAATTCTTCGGTCAAATAGGATACGACGCGCTCCGTGCCGCCGTAATAAAGTGGCGGGACGCGTTCGTAAAGCGGCGCTACCTGGGCAATTCTCATCGAACTCTCCGTTTTAGTTTTGTCTCCGAAATCACGCAAAGCGGCGCACTCGTGCGCTCGGCTCGCCTGCACGCGGTGGTAATAACCGGGACGCTAGCTGAAACTCAAATAGGGCTGGCCAACCAGAGGAAAATCAATCCCTAACCGCGGATCCGACTCGCTTGAGTTGAATGGCGGCGCCTTTCGCTCTCGTCCGTGACGCTCCCTCACAAACTGTTACATCCGTTCGCGACATGACCGCGGTCTTCTAGCAAAATGTGGATGACCATTTTCTCGCGGTCTTGTGCATGATCTCACAGCATCTGTAACCACTTGCTCCGCAAGTGATGTGCCACAGGAAAAAACTAATTTTTTTATGTGTAGTGATTTTTTTTACTTACAGGAGAGCGCTAAATCGATAAGGTTTGTCTGGGATTCCGATACAAGTCAAAGGCGCAAAGATACCGTCACTCACTTTACTAAGGGCTCTGGTTTGAAGAGCCCCGCATCAACCGGTGAGCCGTTAATCCCCTACGCGGCTGTTGGTCGATGGGTCAATCATCGGATGCTTTCCGGCTCGACGGGATCGTCCGGCAAAAACCACGCCGATCATTATCTCTCACCCTATTCCGGATCCCCTTTTGTTGCATTCGTACTAAAGTAAAAGGGGAATAGCAGCATTTAAAGTTTGATCGGATGTCATAATTCTCTAAGATAACCCAACTACAATTTGCTAAACTGAACGTACAATCCGACAAGCAATCAATCGGCATTTTGCAATTAGCCCTCAAGCGCTCTGCTTTGTAGATCCGGTTGTCCAATCATTTCGATGGATATCGACGATTCGATTTGTGGCGCAAACTTTGCTTCTGCAATCGGCAGGAGGAAAATCCATGGATGCTTTAGAGCTTTTGAAACAGGATCATCAAAAGGTGAAAAAATTACTAACATCAGCAACAGAAACCGAGGATAAGAACGAACAGAAGCGACTCTTCAGAGAGATCAAATCTGAGCTCGAAACCCACGCCCGCCTGGAAGAGACTATCTTCTATCCCGCCGTGCAAGAGTATAAAGAATTGAAGAACATGGTCTTTGAATCTCTCGAAGAACATCGACAGGTAAAGACACTGCTCCGGGATTTGAGTCGCGCGACAGCGGGCAGCGACAAATTCAAGGCAAAACTCAAGGTCTTGAGGGATGATGTCGAACATCATGCCGAGGAGGAAGAAGAAGGAAAGATGTTCCCGAAGGTGCGGAAGACATTTAATGGCAAGGAACTGGAAGAGTTAGGCCAACAATTGGAAGCAGCTAAACAAAAGCGGTTGCGAAGAGCGAGCTGATGGCGCCACCACAAACAGGAAGTTCCAGCGCTATCGGGCTAAGCAGGTCGGGAGTTGCCTATGAAGTTCCTCGGACATCCGGTGCATCAATCTCTTTCCGCTAGGATTGCTCGCCACCACGGTGATATTCGATCTCATTTATCTGCTCGGCGGCAGCGGGCTTATTGCAGCGCCCTTCGGATGGATAGACTGGTTCGGGATTCCGCCCGGCACACGCGCCAAGTCGATCGGCCTGTGGCACGGAGCAGGAAACGTGGTCGTCATGCTGCTGTTCGTGGCCAGTTGGTTCGTGCGACACGATCGACCAAGCGGCCCGTTGCGATGGCATTGGTACTCTCGTTCATGGGAGCGGGGCTCGCGCTTCTTACGGGCTGGCTGGGTGGCGAGTTGGTAGATCGGTTGGGCGTCGGCGTGGATGATGGCGCGCACCTAAACGCACCGAGCTCGTTGTCGCGCCGACCAATCCGTTGACCGAAATATGGAATATTGCGAAAGCGTCTCGGCTTGACAGCATGGCGCAATTGCTGCTCCGTTGGTTTGGCCCGCGCCTGTTCCGTAGCGATTGACATTTTATTATCAAGGGAGAAAAACACCCATCAAGGTTACGCTGATTCATAACCCATCCGCCGGTGACGACTCACAGCCATCGGGTGATCGAATTGTCGAAATGATTCAGTCCGCCGGCCATAAGGTCAAGTATCAATCTTCCAAAGAGAAAGACTGGAAGAAAGCGCTTAAGAAACGTTGCGATATCATCGCTGTCGCCGGGGGTGATGGTACCGTCGGCAAGGTCGCCCGGCGGCTGGTCGGTAGTCCCATCCCGATAGCAATTTTACCTACAGGAACCGCCAATAATGTCGGTCATGCCATGGGTCTTACAGGCATAGCGCTAGAACGTCTGGTTATGGAGTGGGAGTCCGCGCGTCGTATTAATTTTGACGTTGGCGAAGCCGAAGGTCCGTGGGGATCGAATTACTTCATTGAAGGGTTTGGACTCGGCCTATTTGCCGCCATGATTTTAAACGTCCGAGAAAGAAATGATTCTGCTCTGGCCGCCGCAGTGGGCCGCGATGACGAGATAACACGAGTTCTGGAGATATTAAAAGAGCGGCTGGAAACACATCAAGCGAGGACATTAGAAGTTCGTCTCGATGATGAAGACCTGTCAGGCGATTATGTTCTAGTACAAGCGTTGAATATTCGATATGCCGGTCCAAATCTCGATCTGGCTCCGCGCGCGGATACCAATGATGGGCTCCTTGACGTGGTCTTGCTCCCCCGCGGCGAGGAAGGCAAGTTAAGCAAATATCTCACCCGTTGTATAAGCCGTAGAAGCGCAAAAGCGAATCTAACTGTCCGTCGAGCCCGGCATTTACAAATTGAATGGGATGGCTCTCCCATTCACATCGATGATAAGCCATGGTCCAAAGACAACCATAAGCCTAAATCTCAGTCGAAGGCGATCGATATTAAAGTTGTGCCTCATTCCATCTTATTCCTCTGCCCGCAAAGGACAAGGCGGCGGCCGCAGCGTCGGTCGGTCGCTACGCGGGCGACATAAGAGACTGCGCGGCCACTAAACCGCTTCAGCGAAGAGAATCTAATGTCCCGCAACCCGCCAAATCCCAGATTTAAGCTCTACTGACTATCACGGGCCGACACTATTCTAACCGAGACCCGACCGATCGTATGGCCGGTATCATCGCTACATTTGCGGCGTCGAAGTCAACTCGACCTACTTACTGACAGAACAGGAAAATACCAAGATGCTGACGCTCACTTCGATTTGCTTCCACTGCGAGCGTCGATTCCCATCTTTTTATATGTGCCCCGCAGGCGTTCGATCTGCTCGTCATCGAGTTGTTCCAAGTCGATCAACAAATTACGCGCGCCCTTCGTAGCTCGTATCAACTCATCCAGCTTGATTTGAAGCGCCTGTGTGTCCTTGTTTTGGGTGCTTTGGATGAGAAATACCATGAGAAATGTCACGATGGTTGTGCCGGTATTGATCACCAGCTGCCACGTATCGCTGTATCCGAATAAAGGACCGCTGGCGGCCCAGACAATCACAATCAGTACGGCCAATGCGAATGTGGTTGATGAACCGGAAACGTTGGCCGCCCCTCGTGCAAAGTCGGAAAACGAAGAACTCGATTTCTTCATCTATCAAAGTCCTTTCTAAAGACTCAAATGGAGGCTGTTTTTTGCGTGGGCTACCTGAGTCGGTCCCGAAGCCCAGCCACAGTCGAGAAACGCACAAAAGCGGGAGTCTTCTCTCCGGGTCGCTGGAAAAGGTCGGCCTTCGTTACATCGGAAAGCGACTGATAATTCTCGAAATAGCCATGCGCTCCAAAACCCCGAGCGTGAACAACGCGCTCAGGTATTCGTTCATGATCGAAGTGGAAAATCTTTTCGCGAAAGTGAAAGTCTTCAAGCGCAGTTGGCCCGCGGGCACCGATCTTCAGAGAATTTTGATCATCGGATACGGGAGTACCTTGCTGCGTGGTCAGCACGGGCCTGTCGCCCCTTGAAGTCTGGTGCAACTCACCAGCGAATCCCATCATCGCGTTTTGATCGGAGTACTGCGCCGTTTTGCGATCATTGCCAGTTTTTCTTGTCTTGTCGCCGTTTGTGCGTCGTTTCTTCACGGGCCCTTCTGCTGATCTACAAAAGTCTAACGGCCAAAGGCTATTTCCCCTGCAGATAGCTTCTTTCGTCGGAGCGCACAGAGGGTGAGCCCCTCGTTGGCCTGAGCGCCGACTGATTATAACGCGCCAGCAAATCGGCAGGATGGCGATAGACTTCGATACACCCGGCCAGGCGTAACCGCTCCTCGGTCCAGCCGCCGCTAAGCAACCCGATCATGCGCATATTTGCGTTGGCGGCGGCTTCCGCGTCATGGGGAGTATCGCCGACAACGACGATTTTATCGAGGACGATATTACCGAGCTTTTTGAGCGCGGCTTCGAAAATATCGGGATGCGGCTTGGATTGTCCGACGTCTGCGGATGAAGTATCCGCCTCGATCAGATCGTCGATCTGAGCGATTTTCTTGTACTCATTCAGTTCGTCTTCTTTGGCCGAAGAAGCCAACGCGATTTTTCGCCCATCGCGCCGGATCCGCTCGAAGAGCTCTCGCACTTTGGCGAGCGGTTTGACTTGCGGCAAGTATTCAGCCCGAAAAAGCTCGCTGCGATATTCCTCCAACTCTCGACCGAAATGGCGGAGTTCGTCATCCGAGAAAAACACCGGCAGAAGCTGATCGGCGCCTTTGCCGATCTGCCGGCGAATCGCTTCGAAAGATAGTTGCTTATCGAACTTCTCGAAGGCAACTTGCCACGCCTTCGCATGAAGATTGACGGAATCGACCAACGTACCGTCAACGTCGAAGATCACTGCTTCAATCATGATTCCTGCTGACCAAAACTCGAGCGGCGGCTCGGAAAAATACAGGCCAGGCGGGCAGCCTAAAGCATTTCTTTACGGTTTTGCTTGGCACGCGCTGCGCCGATCGCCGTCTTAACGCCTTTTTCTTCTTCTGGCGGCGGTATCACCGCCGGCAATCCCAACGACTGAATCCACAACTCGCGACTCCATCCGGTGGTATGGTAAAGGTGCTCGTCTTCTTCATTCTCGACCTGGTCAAGAGCATCGCGAAGGATCTTGCGGTCATCGACTTTGCTTTTTTCCGCGACCTGCGCCAAGAGCTCCCAATTCAGATGATCTTTCGTTTCCGCTTCGACGACGCATTCAGCGGCAACGATTTGCGCTGCGTCCGGTTCACCGGCTTCGCGCGCCATCTGCATCGCTTTGACCAGCGATTCGTCGATATGCCGAACGACCTTGCGCCCCGCCGTCTCCGCTTCGGCGTCGAGGCCGAATTTTTCGAATAAGCCACGAACGATCTGTTCATGCTTTTGGGTTTGACCAAGATACTTCTGCCACTCTTCTTTGAGTTCATCGTTAACCGCGCATTGGATGGCGTTTTCATAAACCTGGACACCGCCTATTTCAGTTTCTAATGCTTCATAGAGAAGGTGGTTCAATTGTTCGTTTTTCATTCTTACTCCTTATAAAGGATGAATAGATTAATGGGTCGTCAAACTGGTTTCCCAGTTTGCCTAGGTGGCGAAACTTTATG
>DASWCL010000253.1:0-2832 GCA_036390135.1 Binatia bacterium | reverse complement strand
TGCAGCTCGCGGAATCCGCCGGCAGTCAGTCTCATGTTGACGCCAGCCATAGTCTTGGAGACGGGAAACTCCCGTATCGTTACCTCGCGTGACCATCCGCCTTCATAAGTACGCTTGTTGGCAAAGGAAAACGGATACTTGAACGCCTGCACCAGTTCTTTTGTGTCCGTGGCAGGTGGCCACATGGAATCAGGGTTCTGGCCGTCAAGCGGCGGATTGGCGGGTCCTGGATCGCTTTTGCTTCGGTCTGCACCGACCACTTTTTGCAATGCGGCAACGCTCCCGACTGCGGCAACGGCTGTTCCGATGAAACTTCGACGAGTAAATGCGCTCATAATAATTTCTTTTTAGGCTTCTGAGGTTGTGTTGTCGATTTTAAAGTTGTTCACGTCACGCGCTGCACACTTGGTACAAGATGCTGAGCAGAACCAGCGTCAGCCCGCCCCAGACAAGTAGGATTTCCTCCTCGCGATTGTGTCTGACGACGGGTACATCGTTCTCGACGTTTGGATCGCGATCGAAAAATTGGTGTCGCCTGCGCCAGATGATGACTCCGGCAAGCAGAAAGACGATCACGGCGAGAGTGAATCCGACGCGCAACGCCGGAACTCCTGCCTGTTCAATCACCGCAACGAACGCAGTCACTTGGTAAGTAACTAGCGTGTTCATTTCGATTTTCGAAACGAGGGCTGAACCCAGTCATGTCTTTCCTCCCCGATTACGATGGTGCGATCGGGCGGGTAAGGTTTGCTGGGGTAGGGCGACCGGAGTAGCGCAAACGCGTTCGATGCGAGGATCGATACGAAGATCGCCGCTATCGCAAAGGAACTGCTCGCTTTCATGCGAAAAGGGTACTGGTGCGTTCCATCCGTTTCTACGACACGTCCGGGGGATTTTCTGATGCTACCGAAGAACGGATCGCGACTCCCTCTTCGGAGATAGACTGCGATCTGTGTTATCCTAAGAAACTTGGCCTCAGGCCGCCGCAGGATTGGCAATCTGCCGCGGGCCGATCGAAGTCAAACGTGTAGCTTTGCGTCGCTCTTTCCGTCGCTGCCGGAGTTGATCGAGGGCCAGATAGATGACCGGCGTCGTATAAAGAGTGAGCATTTGCGAGATAATCAGGCCGCCGACAATCGCGATCCCGAGCGGCTGGCGCAGTTCGCTGCCAACGCCCATGCCGATGGCGAGCGGCAGTGCGCCGAAGAGCGCGGCCATCGTTGTCATCATAATGGGACGAAAGCGAATGAGGCAGGCCTGGTAAATCGATTCTTCGGGACTGAGTCCTTGGTGGCGTTCGGCGTCGAGCGCAAAATCCACCATCATGATGGCGTTCTTTTTCACGATGCCGATGAGCAGAATGATTCCGATAATGGAGACAATCGATAATTCGTCGCCAGTGACGAGCATCGCCAGCAACGCGCCGAGTCCGGCTGAGGGCAGGGTGGAAAGAATTGTGAGCGGATGAATGAGACTCTCGTAGAGCATGCCAAGCACGATATAAACGGCGATGAGTGCGGTGAGAATGAGTAACGGCTCCGTGTTCAGTGATGATTGAAAGACCTGCGCGGTGCCCGCGAAGTTTCCGCGAATGCTCGATGGCATTCCCAACTCCTTCGTCGCACGCTGGATGATCTGCGTGGCTTCGCCTAACGAAACGCCGGGCGCGGTGTTAAATGAAATTGTCACGCAGGGGAACTGCCCCTGGTGATTGACGGAGAGTGGCGTGTTCGAGGCCTGGAAATGCGCAATCGTGCTGAGCGGCACTTGATTTCCCGATGGCGATTTGACGTAAATTTTGTCGAGCGAAGTCGGTTCGAGCTGGAATTTTGAATCGACCTCGAGCACGACGTGATATTGGTTTTGCTGCGTGTAAATGATCGAGACCTGTCGCTGGCCGAACGCGCTGTTAAGGGTGTTATCGACCGCTTGCGGTTGAATGCCGAGGCGCGCTGCCGCATCGCGATCGATCACGACGTTCTCTTGCAAGCCGCGAAATTGCTGGTCGCTGGTCGCGTCCTTGATCTGGGGATATTCTTTCAACTTGGTGACGAGTTTGGGTGCCCACGAATTCAGCTCGTCGATGTTTTGATCGGTCAGCGCGTATTGATAGAGCGCCTTGGAGGAGCGGCCACCGACGCGAATGTCCTGATTCGGCTGAAGGAAGAGATTGGCGCCTGTAACCTTGGAGAGCTTCTGCCGTAGCCGCGCCATTATTGTGTTGACGCTATCCTTGCGCTCGTCCTTGCCCCATCCCTTCGGCTTCAAGCTGATAAACATGCGTGCGTTGTTCAACGCCTGACCAGTGCCGCCGCCGAAAAATGAGCCGACCGCCTGCACCGCGGGATCTGCCATCACAATCCCAACGACCTGCTTCTGCTTCTCGTTCATGGCGTCGAAGGAGATGTCCTGCGCCGCCTCAGTCGTCCCCGTCAGCTGCCCCGTGTCCTGTTGCGGGAAAAATCCTTTCGGCACGACGAAGTAAAGCATGATCGTCGCGACGATTGCTGCTGCGGTAACAGAGAGCATTAGGTACTCGCGTTCGAGCACCCATTTCAAAGTTCGCTCGTAGAACTTGTGCATCGCGTCGAAACCGCGCTCGCTCAGCCGATCGATCACTCCGTGGCGACGATGTCGATCTTCGCTTTTCAAAAAACGGCCGCAGAGCATCGGAGTGAGCGTCAACGAAACGATCCCGGAAACAAGAATCGCCGCGCTCAACGTCACCGCGAACTCGTGAAACAAACGCCCGATCAAGCCGCCCATGAACAGGAGCGGAATGAAAACCGCCACAAGTGAGAGACTGATCGAGATCACAGTGAACCCGATTTG
>DASWCL010000252.1:0-10987 GCA_036390135.1 Binatia bacterium | reverse complement strand
CGCGAGCGCAGCGATAAACCATTCGGCGTCAATCATCTGTTGTTTCAAATCCAAGAAGATATGTTTGCGATTACGCTCCGGCAAGCTCGGCTGCGGCGGGCATTTGCGAATCTGTATGTTCACTGCGGCGAATCGTCAGTGCGAGACAGGCAGCGACCAGGCCTAAACAACCGCCGGTCAAAAAGGCGTACTGATAATCGCCGAACTGCACTCGTGCCCAACCGCCAAGAATCGCCGCCGATGCGCCGCCCAGTTGGTGGAAGACGAAAACCAAACCGAATATTCTACCGACTCGTTCCGATCCGAAACTGCGCGCGATGATCGTTGTCGTTGCCGGCCCCGACGCGTACCAGTCGAGACCGTACATGACGGCGAAGACAAATAAACCGATCGGCTCAGAGACATACGGCAGAATGAAAAGAGACGACCCGCGCAGCGCGTAGACGACTGCGAGAACCTTGCGTGGATCGATACGGTCGACCAGCCAGCCGGAAAATGTCGTGCCGATGAAACTCGCGCCACCCATGATTCCCACCGCGGTCGCAGCGGTCAGTTGTGGAATGCCGCGCTCGATCGCATGTGGGATCAGGTGCGTTCCTATAAGACCGTTGGCCGTGACGCCGCAGATAAAAAAACAGCCGCCTAAAATCCAGAAGGTCGAAGTTCCAAAAACTTCGGATACAGCCGAGATTGATATCGGGCGAATCTCGCCGCGAGCGAAACCACTGCGCATGGGTGTCGAGCCGCTTTCATCGGGCGAACGATAGGGCTCGATACCGACGTCAGCGGGATTATCGCGCATCCAAAGCCAAATAACGGGAATCAGAACGGCCGATGCGGCTGCCATCGCCATCAGCGCGCTGCGCCAGCCGCTGCCGACGACGATCGCCATCAAGAGCGGCAGATAGACGACCTGTCCCGCGGCATTGGCGTTGGTCATGATCCCGATCGCCAGACCGCGCCGGCTGACAAACCAGCGGGTCGCGATGCTCGCTCCCAATGCCGGCGTCACTCCCGTCGCAATTCCCAAAACGATTCCCCAAAGCAAGATCAGTTGCCAAAGCTTTTCGACGAAAACAGTCCCGACGAGACCAACGGTGATCGTCGTCAGACAACCGAGAATCACTCGCCGCGCCCCGATCCGGTCGATCAGCCAACCGCCAATCGGCGCAAACAATCCTAGCAACAAAAGATTGAGACTTGCTGCGGACGCGATCGCGGTGCGCGACCAGCCGAACTCCGCCTCGAGAGGATGAATGAGCACCGACGGCGCCGAGCGAATCCCCGCCGCGGTCAAGTTGGCGAGGAAACTCAACGCGACGACAAACCAACCGTAAAAGAACGGAACCGAGAGCGGCGGGCGTGCGTGCTTCTCGGTCGGATCGACATCGTCCATGTTCATCGTCTAGCACAAAACAGGACCCCGTAGAATGGAATCGCTCCGTGAAAACCATGGAATCGCGAGCTGCCGAGTGAAACGATGGGACTGCCATGCCATCACAATTCAGCGCAATTCGACGATCACTCCTTCATCGGAACGCAACTCGAGTTCAGCGCCTAATTTTTCGTGTTCTCGATCGAGATAGGTCGACAGCAGCAATGACGCCTGCGCTTCGAGCTCGCTGATATTAAATCTGCGTTCTTGCGAGCCGAAATTGAGCACGATCAAAAGTCTGCGCTCGCCCGCGTTGCGCATGTAGGCGATCAAATCTTCGCCCGCCGGCAGCGGCGCATATTCGCCGACGGATAATGCCAGCTCCGACCGGCGCAGTTCGATCAGGCGGTGATACAGAGACAGAATCGATTTAGGATTATCTTTCAGCAAAGCGACGTTATTCGTTGCGTAATCGACCCCGAGCGGCAGCCAAGGCACGCCGCGGGTAAACCCCGCGCCGTGGCCAGCGCTCCATTGCATCGGGGTGCGCACCGGGTCGCGGCCGAGTCCCAGACCCGGCACATTCTTTTCGAAAGGATCTTGCACCCGGTCAATTGGGATCGGCACGTCGCGCATGCCGATCTCGTCGCCGTAATACATCGTCGGCGTGCCGCGGAGAGTCAGGAGCAGCATCGCCGCCACCCCTGCTTGCGCCGGGCCGGCGCGCGTGGCGATGCGCGACTTATCGTGATTGCCGAGCACCCAATTCGGCCAAGCATAAGACGGCAGTAAGGCTTCATAACGCTCGACAGCGGCGGCAATCTCTTCAGCTTTCCATGGCAACCGGATCAGCTGAAAATTAAACGGCAGATGCGCGCCTTTGCCGCTCGCGCCGTAGTAAGCCATGAGCCGCTCCACGGGGAGATAGATCTCGCCGACCAGCATGCGATCATCGTACTCTTCAACGACGCCGCGCATCATCGCGACGATCTCTTGCACTTCGGGAAGATCAGCCGTGTAAGTCGCAAGCAATTCCCGGTACGGCGACATGCCGGGTTTAAAATCGGCATTGGCCGGATTGTCGCGGAACTCGGTGTCTTTGGCTAAGTGATGCATCACGTCGACGCGAAATCCATCGACGCCGCGCTCGAGCCAAAAGCGCAGCACATCGAGCATCGCTCGCTGCACTTCCAGATTGCGCCAGTTGAGATCGGGCTGCTCTTTGAGAAACGCGTGATAGTAATACTGTCCGGTCCTTTCGTCCCATTCCCAGGCGCCGCCGCCGAAATTGGCGCGCCAATTATTCGGCGGTCCGCCGTCTGGCGCCGGATCGCGCCAGATGTACCAGTCGCGTTTGGCGCTCCGGCGCGATGAGCGCGACTCGACAAACCACGGATGGTGATCGGAAGTGTGATTGGGAACGTAATCAAGCAATAATTTTATATCGCGCGCGTGGACGTCGGCAAGCAACGCGGCGAACTCCGCCAGAGTTCCGAAAATTGGATCGATGTCGGTGTAATTGCTCACGTCGTAACCGAAGTCGGCCATTGGCGACGGATAGATCGGCGAGATCCAGATTGCATCGACGCCGAGCCATTGAAGATAATCGAGTTTGCTCCGAATGCCGCTGAGATCGCCGATACCGTCGCCGTTGCTGTCCATAAACGAGCGTGGATAAATTTGGTAGATAATGCCGCGCTCCCACCAGCGGAAACTTGCGAACTCGGCGTTTTTAGGAACTACAACTTCATTGATCATTTTAATTCCTCGTCTTGCCCTCCGGCGCGCTTACGCGCCAGAGGTGCAGGTGACTAACGCGATCCAGTGAATAGCGCGCGTTAGCGAATTATAAACTGTTTCAAGATTTTCGGGGAGTGTAGGATGGGCTTGCTGCTAAGAACGTCGAACGCGCAGATATCTGAGCAGTGAAAAGAGAATTTTTGATTCGCTACTCGACGACCTCGATCGCCAACCGATAGGCCGGCAATCGATAGCCGTGCGCCAACGCCGGAAAGTCGTGGGCGTAAGTCAGAAACGGCGTCTGATAATTCCACGGTACGCGATCTTTGCCCCGGTAAATCGCCGGGTAGAGATCGATCAGGTGAGTTCCCGGCTCGCCCGTGGCGACGAGGTTAATCGTCACATCGCCGTTCGTATTAAAGCCGCAGGCATAACCCATGGCGGCATTATCGTAGGTGACCGCCAGTGTGTTATCGAGCTCGGTCCAGCCGACGCCTTTGATCTGCAGTGTAAAAGCTTCGCCGACTTTCACCCGGCGCGGCGTGACCTTTACGAGATTCTGCTCAATGTAGTAAGGCAGTTCCATCAGCACCTGTTCGCGCGCGATTAGTTTAATCGCGTGCCAGCCGCCGAGATCGTCTGGAATCCTAACGGTTGTCGTCAACGATCCGTCCGGCTTCGTCATCGCTTTCGACAGCGGCACGTTGTCGAGATTCCAACCGCTCGGCGTCATGCGATTGCCGCGCGCCGTGACGAAGTACAAATCAACTTCTATATTGGGCGGCAAGGCGCTCGCGCTGAGAGTCGTCTCGGAATTTACCGTGCCCGTCGGTGGATTCAAGGTCGCCGAGCCGCTTGTCGCCTTCGCGCTCAACGTGGTGCGTGGGGAATCGCTCTTGAGCTTTGCCACACTCTTGTTGTCCGGCCATTCGAGTTTATCCGGCGGCGGCCCGTTGTCCTGGGTCACGTTGAAGACAAAACGAAACTCTTGCTGGTTGTCGACATGAGCATAGATGTAGGCTTGCGGCGATTGCTGGGTGTTGAGATAGGCGCCGGGCGCGTAGGCGGTGCTGTTGTTAAGTTGAATGATATGTTTGCCGGGCGCGCCGGCGGCGCGAACTTGAAATACGGCCGTGCCCTTGGTCGTCACCGCGGAGATTTCGCCCGTATACTTATTGTCGTAGCGCAGCGCCATGAATTGCTCGAAGCCCTGCCAGCCGATTCCTTTCACTGTCACGGTGATCGGCGTTCCCGCCGGCCCTTCGTTGGGCGTTGCTGTAGCGCTGCGCAGAATGCGGAAACCGCCGCGGGCGACGTCTTTTCCATCGACGACGGCGTAAAGATCGTGGAGCTCACCAAAATCTTCCGGCGCGGTGAACTTTGCGTTAACCTGCCCTTGCGCATCGACGAGCGCGCTGCCAAAGGCGACGCGCTTTTCGTCGTATTTGCGCTCGTGGTACTCGACGTTGTCGGTCATGACCTTGGTCAAAAATGAAGCCTCCACCGTGCTCCAGAAAAACTCTACTTTCTTGCCTGCGGTTAATCCGTCGCCGCGCACCGTGAAAGTCTCGCCGGCGTAACCTTTCACCGGCTCGACGTTGAGCAGCTTAATGGGTGTCAGCGCGCCGTTTGCACCGTCGCTGGTTTCAGACCACGCGACGAAGCCGTAATTGACGGTTGAACCAAAGAGAGCGAGGAGGAAGCAGAGCAATCCACCATGGCGCGGCACGCGGCGAAGATAAGCCGTCATGCGTGTCATAAAGAATCTTTCAATCTATGATCCGCACTCGGGTATCGGCGGTCTTAGCCTTCTGGATCGGTGGCGTGAAAGTTGCCGTGCGTCCGTCCTTGGCAGTAATGGCGATGCGGTAATCGAGAGAGCCCACCGGGTAATCAGGAGGAATATCCCAGGTTGTATCCCACATCCATGCCGAGTCGGGCATTGCTGCCACGCTGCCACGGATTGTCCATCGGCCGGGAATCTCCTCGCCATGGGGCAAGAGCAGTTTGATGTTCGCCCCGTCTTTGTCCGTCACTCGCTTGCCGGTTTTGGTATCGAGAATTTCAAAGCGCACGACCATGCGCATACCGCGCTTGAACACGCCGCTTTGAATACAAGCTTGTGTCGGCGTAAAGCCGTATTTGCTCGGTCCCGTGCTCGTCAAGGTTTCCACGTAGAAGAAAAAAGGACCGACGGGTTCATAATACGACGCCGGAGTTGTCAACGTCGGCCGCGGTCCTCCAGCTGCTGGAGGCGGTGGCGGCGCTTCTTTTTTTACGCCTAGCACAAGCGCGACGTCGGCATCTGGCTTCTGCGCTGAAGCACCTTGCTGCATGTTTTTGTCGTGCTCACCTTGCGTCGCCACCGACGGAGCACAGGCGCTAATAAACAGTGAAATGAAAAATAAGTATTTGTACGCCATCGTTGATCGCCTCCCTAATGCATTTTCACTCAATCATCTTGCGCAACTGCGAACAACTCCAACAAACTTTCGCGTCAAACCGTCAACCGTGTGTAAAATATGGGAGCCTTCCACCCACTGTCAAGTTGAATTCTAGTTTTGCAGCTTTGCCTCAGCGTGACGGCGCACTGGATGCAAACACCGACTGCACGATCTGCCAAGCTTCGTCTTGAATCGTTTTCAAGTGTTCTTCCGATCGCAGACTTTCCGCGTAGATCTTGCATAGATCTTCTGTGCCCGAAGGTCGCACGGCAAACCAGCCGCTGGGCGCGGCAACTTTCAGGCCGCCGATATCCGCGCCGTTTCCCGACGCTTTGGTAAACTTGGCGCTGATCGGTTCCCCGGCGAGCTCTTTGGCCGCCAGAGCATCGGGACGAAGCGATTTGAGAGCGCTTTTTTGCGCCGCCGTCGCCGGCAAATCCATGCGCGCGTAATGGGGCCGGCCAAGCTCCTTGGTCAGCTCGTCGTACCATGCGCCGGGGTCACGTTCAGTCGTCGCGATGATCTCTGCGGCAAGCAGCGCGAGGATGATGCCGTCCTTGTCCGTCGTCCAGACTGTACCATCGCGGCATAAAAAGCTCGCGCCCGCGCTCTCCTCGCCGCCGAAACAGATCGCGCCGTCGAACAGGCCTTGGGAAAACCACTTGAATCCGACCGGTACTTCAAAGAGTTTTCTGCCGAGTCGCTCGACGACCCGATCGATGAGCGAGCTGCTCACGAGAGTCTTGCCGACGGCCGCGTCTTTGCTCCACTCGGGCCGGTGCGTGAGCAGATAATGAATGGCGACCGCGAGGTAATGATTGGGATTCATCAAACCGAGGGACGGCGTAACAATGCCGTGCCGATCGGCGTCCGCGTCGTTGCCAACCGCGACTTGGAAGCGATCTTTGAGGCTCACCAATCCGGCCATCGCGTACGGACTGGAGCAATCCATTCTGATTTTGCCGTCGTGATCCAGGGTCATGAAGCGAAATGCCGGATCGACCTTGTCATTGACAACCATGAGATCGAGTCCATAGCGCTCGGCGATTCTCTGCCAATACGCGAGCGCCGCGCCGCCGAGCGGGTCGACGCCGATCTTTACACGCGCTGAGCGAATCGCGTCCATGTCGATCACCGCCGTCAGATGATCGATGTAGGGACCGAGCAAGTCATCTCCATGCGTGCTTGGAGATTTGAGCGCGGCATCGTAATCAATTCTTTTCACCGAGCGATTATTGTCGCGCAGCAGGTCATTGGCTCGATGTTGAATCCAATCGGTGACGTCGGTGTCCGCCGGACCACCTTGGGGCGGATTGTATTTGAAACCGCCGTCCCCCGGCGGGTTGTGCGACGGCGTGACTACTATGCCATCAGCCAGTCGATCTTTCTTATCGCGGTTGTGAACTAAGATCGCGCGTGAAATTGACGGCGTCGGCGTAAAGCCATTGTCACGCTGGATGACCGTTTCAACCCCATTGGCGGTCAGCACTTCAAGCGCGCTGCGCTGCGCCGGCCCCGACACTGCGTGGGTGTCTTTCCCCATAAACAGCGGACCAGAAATTTTTTTGCGCGCACGGTATTCGCAGATCGCTTGGGTGATGGCAAGAATATGCGCCTCGTTGAGCGTGCCGTCGAGCGGACTGCCGCGATGGCCGCTGGTGCCGAAACTCACCAACTGGCGAGGATCATCCACGTCGGGTCGTTTCTCGTAATAGTTTTTTTCTAGGAGATCAACGTCGATTAAAACATCGGCCGGCGCCGGTTTTCCGGCTAGCGGATGAATGGCCATGCGAAATCCCTTCCGTAACGGCGCCGCCGACTTTCGACGCAGGCGGCAATTTTATCTTAAGTTATACAATGCGGAGAGTGCAGATCATAGCTGCAAGTAAAATTGCTTGAATCGATCCGCGTCCTTGCAACGCTTCCAACGCGTAGACCTTGGCGTTTTCGATAGCAACCTTTGGCCGGCGTTGTCTTTCATGGGCAATGAGCTAGCGCCATACGATCAGCTAAAGTGAAACTACACTCTCACACTATGCGGACGCACTCACAAATCTTTTAGCCCCGGCATCACCCGCTCGGCGAACAGACGAATATTCTTAAGCGCCATCTCCTGCGGCATGCCGCCGAAATGAAACGTGCCGGAAAAAGTCGTGATGCCGCCTTCTTCATGCCAGCGCTGGATCGTATCGCTGCAGCGCTCCGGATCACCGACGATAATGAAGCCGCGCGCCATGTCGGAGCCGATGTCGCGATCGCTGAGCTTGCGCTCGGGGTCCGCGGCGGCGTGAAGCGCGCTGTAATTTTTCATAAACGGCGCCGCCTCGCGCATACCGCGTTCGAAGCTATCCGAGACATAGATATGGAACTTGCCAAGCACCTCGCGCCGGACAAAATCATGACCGCTTTTTGCCAGCGCACTGCGATAAATTTTTATCAGGTCGTGCAACGCGTCCGTTGTCGGGTGAACGAAGGGCACGGTCATCAAGTCGTAACCCATCGCACCCGCCCAACGAAAAGTCTCCTCGCTGCGCGTGGCGCCGACCCAGATCGGCGGATGCGGCCGCTGCACCGGCTTGGGCAGAATGTTTACGTTATCGATGTGATACAATTCGCCGTGAAAATTGACCGGGGCGTCAGACCACGCCTGGCGTAAAATCTCCGCGCTCTCGCTGAAGCGTTGCGTCGCTTCGTCTCGGCTCGCGCCGAATTTTCGGTACTCGACCGGTTCACTGCCCTTGCCGATGCCGAAATCGATTCGGCCATTGGAGATGACGTCGGCCATCGCGTAGGACTCCGCCAAATCCAAAGGATTGTGCAGCGGCAGCACTGCGACGGCGACACCGAGGCGAATGCGCGAAGTCATCTGCGCCACCGCGGCGAGAAAGGTCGGTGGGTGAGGCAGAGTGCCGCCGTAGCCGCTAAAGTGGTGCTCCGTCACCCACGCTTGATCGAAACCGAGTTTTTCCACCTCGACGATCTGTTCGAACATCGCACGATAAAAATCCGCCAACCGCCTATCGACCTCGGGCATGTACGTAGGCAACATATGCGTGCCGAATTTCATAAGATTTGACTTCGCTGGCAAACCGATTTCATCTTTGCCCCAACCGTTACCGACGATCGGTGCGATTTCGACGCCCGCAGCATGATCAATACACTCAAGTCCGGATCAAATCTTCGCCTAGCGTTCTTTGAGGTTGTTTTGCCAGGCGTGTTCGGGCTTGAATCCGAGCATTCGCCTCGCCTTCGTGGAATCAACGCAGCTCCAGTGCGTGCCGGAAATCTTTTTTATCTTCGCTCCCTTCGGCAGATATTTCTTCACCAGTTCAAGCGTCGGCTGAATCATACAATTTTTTGGCGCCGAGGCGATCAACACTTCATGACCCTTAAACTTTGCTTCCAGCGCCAAGCGGCAAGCCAACGCCGCATCGCGCGCGTCGATGTACGTCCAGAATCCACTGGCCCGCGACCGCGGATTGCGCCAGCGCTCTCTGAAGCTTTCGTAAGACAGATCGAAGTTGACACCGGGAAAGCGCAAGCTGCTGATCGTCATATCGCCATTAACGGAAACTATCGAATCGGCGATTTGTTCGCCGAGTACTTTGGAAAGGCCGTAGGAATCCTGCGGCGTCGACGGATGATTTTCGTCCAGCGGCAGATAATCTGGCGGCCAAAGTTTTGTCGCGTAGATAAACCCGAAAGCTGCCGTGCTCGAGGCGATCACGACTTTCTTGACTTTTGCATCCGCTGCGGCGCGCAATACGTTGTAAGTCGATGAAACATTGTTACTGAGCGTCTCCGCGTCCGGCGCGAGATTGGGCGCTTGGTAGGCGCCCAGATGGACAATGCCGTAAGCGCCTTTGAGTGCCTCGAAGAGATCGCCCGAGTGGCGCAAGTCGGCGAGCCAACTCGGACACAACCTTTCGCGCGGCGCAACTTTATCGAGGCTCAGCACCTGATACCCGTGTGCAAGAAGGTCGCGGATCACGAATTGCCCCAATCTGCCGCTGCCGCCTGTAATGACGATCTTTTTCATTGCGCGAATATTCCTCTCGTTGAAGTGGGCGACGAACGCCCCATGACATTACGCAAAAACAGCGCAGTCGCAAGCAGGGAGCAGAGCGCGGCACAAAGGCTGCCATTGCATGCCGATCTAGTGTTTCGGTATCAGCAGTTCCTTCAACTTCGCAATCAGGGGCGGCGGCAGATCATAAAGGCCAGCGAAGGTCTTCCCAGTCGTCGGTCCGTCGATGGGGGACACTTCCAAGTCGGCCTTCTTCGCTTCAGCGACGAGCTCGGGATCGCGTAGGGTTTTCACGAAAGCCTCTTGTAAAACCTTTAAACGCTCCGGCGGCGTGCCCGGAGCCGTGGAATATGGAAACTGATAGACGTGAACGTTGTCGGCCACGCGCAACAGCGTGCGGGCTTCGTCGGTCTTGGCGTAATTGATCGCCAGCGGGACTTTCTTCAGGTCGGGATGGGGCTTGAGCGTCGCCTGCAGCACAACGCGAATTTTCCCCGATTGTATTTGATTGCGCCACGATACCTTGGTCGCCTGCCAAGAGCCGCAAAGACCATCGACCTCGCCGCTTTCAACCGCCAGCCGCGCCTCTGCGCCGCCCTTGTATCCTTCAACCATTTCCAGCGGCAAATTAAGCGCTTCTTTGAGAAGCTTGGGTACATCGGACAGACTCGTACCGGGTCCGATCGACGCGATCTTCAGCGGTCGCTTAGAAGCAAACCAATCGTCGACGGCAGCAATGCCGCTCTCCCGATTGAACTGACAAGCAGTATCGTACGGACCGGGAATACCGAGCCAACCGACTTTGCGGGCGTCGAACTTCGTTGCGTCGTTACCCATGATATTCTGCAGGATCAAAGGCGACGCCCAGGCGGCAATGGTAAGCCCATCCGGCTTCACGCGGTTGTACAAATGATTCGCGGCAATGATGCCGCCGGCGCCGGGCATGTTTTCGACGATCCTGGCCGGATTTCCGGTTACGTGCTTGCCGATATGACGGGCGATGAGTCGGGTGTACTGATCATAAGTCCCACCGGGCGAGTAACCGACAATGAAAGTGAGTGTCTTGTCGCGCAGGAAATCCTGCGCCCGCGCCTCGGCCGCCAAGTTGAGCATAATCATCGCAGTGGTCATTGCAGCGAACCAATGTGCGGCTCTAACGATCATGATTTTCTCCTGAACTGACGTACACGGGAAAGTCACTGATTCCTGCGTCCCGAAAGACTGAAACATAAATGGTCTCGGCGACGAAAGTACTACATCTACTTCGGCTCTTCCACAGCAAGCAGTTTAACACGCCGACGTCCAAGAGCCCTAAGTCGCTTGTCTCAGGTGTGCGGGAGGATTTTTGTCTGCGCCGCTGGTGAAATTTATTCTTAAGATCGACGGTGGCAGGTTCCGAGG
>DASWCL010000251.1:0-5556 GCA_036390135.1 Binatia bacterium | reverse complement strand
GCCGGCGTGCTGCTTGCCGCCATGTACTGGAAAAGTCCGAGCCGCGGTAGGGGCACCGGAGTGATCGCTGCACAGCTCGCCGTGCTGCTCTCCAACGCCATCGCGCGCCAATGGGTGCAAGTGAGCGACTTGATGAAATGGTACGATCCCTCCAAAGCTCCGATCCGAGGCGAGTGGGGCAGCTTCGCGCTCTTCCTCGCAACGCTCCTAATGGCGCTCACAATCATTACGTGGATCGGTCTAACCGCGCTGCGCCGGACAAAAAGCCAATCCGTGTAGGGGCAGACCTGTGTGTCGGCCCTCCTACTACCGGTCGCGACAGATCACCGCCTGCACAGAGGATCGTAAAACATGGCCATCACAAAAAGCTATTGACGCGCCCGTCGTCAACTAGGTTATGATACCCACGGACAATTTCTCTTCGGCGAACAGAAAGGAGCCATTATGAAATCCCATTGGTCCCGTCGCGAATTTCTGAAAACCACGACGGCTGCCGTCGTGCTCGGTGCTACAGAAAACGTCTTCGGTGCCGGCGCATTGCTACCCAAGCGTCGCCTCGGCAAGACCGGCGAGATGGTTTCCTGCATCGGCTTCGGCTCCGGCACCCGCTTCTGTTCCATTGAGAATGAAGACACTGCGCAAGCGTTGCTCCAACGGGCTTTCGCTTCCGGCATCAATTACTTCGACACCGCTGGAGCTTACACACGGCGTCCCATCGAGCGCTTGAGCGAGAAACGGCTGGGCGAGTTTTCCAAGACGCGCCGCAAAGAAATCTTCCTCGCCACCAAGATCGATCCCCGAGACCGTGACGGCGCACTTCGTTCGATAGAAACGAGTCTTAAGTTCCTGCAAACCGACTACGTCGACCTGATTCAGATCCACAGCCTGAGCAATCTTGAGGATCTTGAGCGCATCGGCAATTCGAATGGTGTGCTCGCGGCAATACAGGAATTGAAAAAACAAAAAGTCGCGCGTTTCATCGGCATCACCGGCCACAACGACGGCGCCGCCATGGCCGAAGCCTTGCGCCGCCACGATTTCGATACGGTCTTGATGGCGCTCAACGCCGCGCAATCGGCAAACCCGATTGCCCAGCGAAAAATGGAACCGATTCCCGCCTTCGAGCAATCGGCTCTACCGGTAGCGCTGCAGAAAAACATCGGTATCCTTTCGATGAAAGTCATGGGCCAAGGCATGCTCGTCGGCACCGGCGCCGGCCGTGCCTCCCCTGCCGAGCTATTGCAGTTCAACTTAAGTCAGCCCGTCGCCAGCGTCATCATCGGCTGCGAACAAACGGCCCCGCTCGAACAAAACGTCCAGGCCGCTCTGAACTTCACGCCGATCAGCGAAACCGGCAAGCAGAAGCTCCAAGAAAAGGTAGCGCCGTCGCGCTCGGCTTGGGAGAATTTCTTGCGGGCCCATGAAGATTCGGTCGCGGTGTGACGGAGATGAATTTTCACGCAAAGATTAGCTTTGAGTCCCAGGAATTTTCCGCGCGGTGATTCCGTCGATTTCAAAAAATGCCATCTAAGAACGGGTCGCGCGCGATTGACTCGGACTACGAATGAACGTCTTCCTTCGCAACCACAACAAACGCTGAAACTTGTTTGGGGAATTCGGCAACTCTAGGAGGTTTAACCCAAAGCAAAGACCCGGCTCTCTAGATCCGCTCTCTCCAAAGGTAACGGGGCCAACCGCTATTATCGCCTTTTTGCAAGGGATGGCGTTACGCTCAAAATCCCTTTGTTCTCTCTCTTCGCCTTCTTGTCCGCCCTCTTTTCCATGAGGGTCTTCATCGGTTTCTTTTTCTCGTCTTTCTTTCTATCCATGCCTTTGCTCATGTTATCCGCTCCTTAGGATCGTGTTTGATAGCTCGCGTGGAACCCGCACGCTCGACTATCGATTATTGCCACCTCAACTCCTCACAGCCGCAGAAAACTTCGGGTCAGAGTTCGATTCTTTAGTATCCTGCGGACCGCTTCTAGATGCAACCTTCATGGCTCGACGACCGCGCGGTTTTGCTCCAGGTGTGCTGTATCACGTCATCGTTCGCGACAATCAGCGACTGAAAACCTTTACCTCAGAAGGGGACACCCGAGCCTACCCTCAGCCGCTAGCCAATACCGAAAATGTGTGAACTGGTTGCCTGGTTATTCAAACCGAAACGACGCATCCGTGCCGGTGACGGCGCCCTTGAGCGATAAATGATTCAGTGTGCCTTTAAACTTGAGATCATCGATCGTGTAGACGCCGTCAAACCGCAGCGCTTTCGGCAAAGCCTTTCTAAACTGCGGCAGAGCGGCGTTGACCTTTCCCAGTTCGAGGGCATCGGCTTGGATGTCGCCGTCGAGGGGAACATCGCGATAGTTTTGATTTCCTGCGAGAGGACCGATCCGGCTCTTGAACTTTAGATTGTGCTTGGTGGCCATGACCGCAGCCTCGAGCTCGACGTCAAAGGGCTCGTTCCATTCGAAGTCATTTACTTTCAGATTGATCTGCGTCGCCGTTAGCTCGCCGCCGGTCTTGAGGTCGCGATAACGCAGCGTGCCATCGGAAATATTTAACGACGCAATCAAAAACAGCTGGCTGTCTTGCATCTTGGCAGAGGCGTTTTTGTGACTGGCCGCGTTCTCCGGACCGCTTTTCTCATTGCGGGCGCTGCTCGCGAAGTTGTATTGGCCGCTCCCGTCGCGAACGATGATGATGAACGGCGACTCGAGCGCAAGTCTTTTGATCTGGAACTGGCCGATTAACAAGGGCAGAAGCCGAAGATCGACTTGAAGATCCTTAGCGCTAACAAAGGCGTCGGGGGAAAAGGCCGGATCGTCGGCCATGGCAAAATTTACCAAACGAGCGCCGATGGGGCTGAGCGTGATCTCAATTTTGTTCACGCTAATCTTGCGCCCGAGCATCTGCTCGAGTTGGCCGATCAGATAATCTTTGTTGTGCCGAACCAGGAAATTGACGTTCAACACCGCGAGCACCAAAACGCCACCCAAAGCCAACACCACGGCGCCGATGATCCGTTTACGCATGGACTGCTTAGTTACGCCTCCCTCGGTCTAAAATGCCGAGCCGACTCAAGTCCCGCACGAGCCACAATACCAAATGCCACCGCGATTACACGTTGTCGCGGTACAAAGCGCAACCGCAATGACCTAATCCGCAATCCGAACTTAGCAGCGGAAACGACCCAGAGCCTTGATTACGCGGACAAGGACACTTTGTTAACCTATTGAATTGCACGACTAGCCAACTCCCATCGACGATGCGGTTACACGGTTTGGGTTATTTGACCGATGCTGCCCTGGTATTCTTGGAGCGTGCCCCCAAGGGCGTGAACAATCCTTCTAGATCAATTTGTTTAGTCGTCTTCCCGCCGTTGACTCAGCCCCTTGCATTTCGCGGGAAACTTCCTCGAATAGTCGCGCAGCGGTTGATCACCGCTTGTCTATGAGCGACAGTGAAGGCTTGGAGGACGATGAACCGTGCCGCAATTCGAGGTCTACGTGCTATGCAATGAATGTGGCGCCATGCATCCTATGGGCGTGCGCGTTCATTTGGACGTCGGGCCGCACACCAAGCAGAGTCTCGGCGACGCTTATCAAGGAAAATCGCGCCCTCCACAGATTCAAGCTCTGCATGGTCACAAAACCCTATGTTTGAAAACCGGCAAATCGTTTGTACAGGGAGACGACGACCGCGTGTTTTTAATTCCTATTTAGCTAACAGTACGAAGGTTCCGAGGACACGATTCGCAAGCACGGGCGTGGGCAAAGCTCCCGCGACCTCAAAGCGCACCAGAGAGGCACGTACCATGACCTTGACCGCCTATAACCATATTCGCATTCCCTCTTTTATGTATGGCACAGCTTGGAAAGAAGAAGCCACGAGACCGCTCGTGGAGCTCGCCGTGGCTTCGGGCTTCACAGCCATCGACACGGCCAATCAACTGATCCATTACCAAGAAGCTCTGGTGGGGGAAGCCCTGCACGCGCTCGAGAAAAAAGGAATCAAGCGAGACACTCTGTTTCTGCAAACCAAATTTACTTCGGCCGATGGTCAAGACCATCGAACCCCTTACGATCCCGCTGCCGGTCTTGCCACCCAGGTAAGACAGTCCTTTGACAGCTCGTTGAGCCACCTCGGCACGAGCTACGTCGACTCCTATGTCTTACACGCGCCGTTTCAGAGGCAGGGCCTCGGGGATGCCGATTGGGAGGTGTGGGCGGCCATGGAAAGCCTGTATGAATCCGGGAAAACCAAAATGATCGGCATCAGCAACGTCAGTGCCGGCCAACTGACCCAACTGTGTGAACAGGCGGAGGTAAAACCCATGGTGGTGCAAAACCGCTGTTATGCCACGCTCGGATGGGACCAAGGGGCTAGAAAGATTTGCCAAACTCATGGCATCATCTATCAAGGGTTTTCGCTGCTAACCGCCAATAGATCCATCCTTGCCAACCGAGAAATTCGTTCCATAGCCCAACGCTTGGGAGGGACACCCGCTCAAATCATCTTCAGGTTTGCCATGCAAATCGGCATGCTCCCGTTGACCGGAACGACGAGCCGCCAACACATGGAAGAAGACCTCCAAGCCGAGCGGCTTACGCTCTCCAGTGAAGACATCGAGCGGATCGAAAGGATCGCGCTGTCGTGAAAGACAGCGGCCCGAGCTCATTTTCGATGATTGGCCGACATAAAACTAACTGGTGGATCAATTCAACATTTTCGTCCTCATCTGCCATGGCCGATGTGGCAAAAACAACGCTGCGCTAAAGAGAACCATTCGCTCCATTCGGTAAACCCCGGCCGTTAAGTCGTACAAGTCGTCCCAACCCCGATCAACAATAAACGAATTATTTCCGCCCGGCCGCTGCTCGCGGATTACTGATGCATACGATTCGGTACGGCGACCGGTCGCATTATCGAGCGGCTTAGTCGGCCGATCCGTGACGACAACGGCGAACCTGTGGGCAAAGGCGGAAAAACAAATCCAGACGAAGCGAAAACATAAGCACGACATCGAACAACTGGCTAAGAAAGTGTAATGATAGGTCGTCTCGTGAACCAGCGGACGCGAGACCTTAAGAACAAAAAGCTCTCGTTCATGTCGTTCAATAGATCCAAACCGATTGCAAATTTGCATCAAGGAACCATGGAGCAAACAGAATCACAGAAGCTAAACGTGAGCCGGTTCGAGTTGTTCCTCGCTTTTTCCCGGATTAGTCTGACCAGTTTCGGCGGCGCGATTTTTTGGGCGCGGCGCGAGCTGGTCGAGCGACAGCGCTGGCTCACCGAGCGGGAATTTGTCGAAATATTCACGCTCGGACAGCTCCTGCCCGGACCGAACGTGCTCAATCTCACGGTGATCGTGGGTCATCGTTTCGCAGGCTGGCTGGGCGCCGCGGCGTCCGTCGCCGGGTTCTTGGGTTGGCCGTGTCTGGTGGTCATCGGCATGGGCGTGCTGTACCAGCACTACGGCGCTCTGCCGCAGGTGCAGCAGGCACTCACCGGTATGTCGAGCGTGGCGGCGGGGCTGCTGCTCGCCACCGT
>DASWCL010000250.1:0-14851 GCA_036390135.1 Binatia bacterium | reverse complement strand
CAACGTCGTTGAGATGACCGTGCACGCCGGCACGCATATCGACTCGCCGCATCATTTTTTCCGCGACAAGCCGTCGATCGAACAACTGCCTCTCGAACCGATGATGGGCAAAGCCGTGGTCTTGGATCTGACCATCAAAGGGATTGCGCACGCCAGCATTTCACCGGACGACCTGGATGAAGCGGAGCGGAAACTGAAACAGCAAGGCGTGGAGATTCAAGAAGGCGCCATGCTGTTACTCAGAACCGACTGGCCGAAGGGCCACGACACCACCGACCCCAAGTGGTGGAACGACTCGCCCTATCTGACTAAAGAAGCGGCTCAGTGGGTCGTAAACAAGAAGCCGTCGGTTGTCGGCTACGACTTCGCGCAAGAGGAAAAAGGCGCCGACTATCAGCAGGCCGATCAAATTTTGGATAGCGCCATGCGAGTTCATCGGACGATTCTGCCGAAAGTGATTTTTCAGATCGAGAATCTGATCAACCTCGATCAGATCGGTTCCACCGCGCAAGTCGTCGCCCTACCGGTCAAATGGAAGACCGAATCGGCGCCGGCGCGAGTGATTGCAATCCTCGACAACTGATTTCGCCGGCGCACGATGAAAGCCGTCCGCGTCCACGAGCTCGGCGGTCCGGAAATGCTCTGCTACGAAGATGTTTCCGAGCCGCGGCCGAAAACTGGCGAAGCCTTGGTCAAGATCGAAGCCGCCGGCGTTAATTTTCTCGATATCTATTATCGTTCGGGCTTTCATTGGGGCGGACACCATCGCCGCCAGCTCCCGTATATTCCCGGCGCCGAAGCATCGGGAACTGTCGTCGAGGTCGGTCCCGAAGTTGTAGACATCAAAGTCGGCGATCGGGTTGCCTACGGGATATCCAACGCCTATGGCTCCTATGCCGAACTCTATGCCGTGCCAAGCTGGCATTTGTTCATGTTGCCAAACTTCGTCGAGTTTCAAACTGCCGCCGCGGTTATGCTCCAAGGCATGACTGCGCATTATCTCACCCACACGACCTATTCTTTGAAGCCCGACGACACTGCGCTTATCCACGCCGCCGCTGGCGGAACAGGGTTATTGTTGGTTCAGATAAGCAAGCTGCTCGGCGCTCGAGTAATCGGCACTGTATCGACGGAGGAAAAGGCTCAACTCGCGCGCGCGGCCGGCGCGGACATGACGATCAATTATGCGAAACAGGATTTTGCCGCCGAAGTGAGAAAACTCACTGACGGCCGAGGCGTCAACGTCGTCTATGATTCGGTCGGTAAGAAAACCTACGAGAAAAGCCTCGATTGCTTGGCGCCGCTCGGCATGCTCGTCATCTTCGGCCAAGCGAGCGGCCCGGTGCCGCCGTTCGATACCGCGGTGCTGAATGCCAAAGGCTCTTTGTCACTCGCGCGCCCGAGTCTTACCCACAACGTCGCGAGCCACGCCGACGTCGTCCGGCGTGCCGGCGATTTATTCAACTGGATCGAAGCGGGAAAACTCGGCGTCAGGATCGGCAAGACTTTTTCTTTGGCGGATGCGGCAAACGCGCATCGAGAATTGGAATCGCGCCGATCGGTTGGCAAGATTCTCTTAATCCCGTGAAATGAAATGCACGGCTGGCGCGCTAAGATGAACGCAAAGCGTCATTGCCGACGAGTGCTCATCTTGGCAAAACCATCGGTGAGCAACTCTCCTCCCAAAATGCGTGCTTTGACGAGTTCATCGATTCTTGCTTGGGAGACGGAGAACTGAAGCCCATAAAAAGCCGTACTCACACCGCAACTGGAATTACAAAGTTATCAGTTCGAGAAGCTTGTGGCGCGAGGAAAGGCCGCGATTGATTCTGACCGTTGATTTCGGGACGCCGAGGTAGCGGGCAAGTAGCTCTATGACCGCTTGATTAGCCTTACCGTCCTGCGCCGGTTCGCGAACCTCTACTCGGTATTCACCGTTGGCGAGTTGGGTAACTTCCGCCTTTTTGGCATTCGGCTTGACCGTGACTGCGATTTTCCGTTCCATGAATGATCATACGCACAGGCATGGCTGCAATCAATCTGAAACCTCGTAGTTCCTACGCGCAAACTGCCTTAGCGCGCTTGTTTTTGGACCAGCTGGAGTAGCTGCTGATAGGACTTTAGCAGATCGGTCGAGGTGACGATGCCGCAAACGATACCGTCGTCGTCGACGACTGGAAGGCAATTGATGCGTTTGGCGACCATTTTCGAAACCGCATCGACAATCGGCGTGCTGCGCTTAACCGTGATCGGATTTGAGGTCATGATCTGATCGAGGGATTTGGAGCGCGAATTGGGATTTCGCGCTAAGGCGCGCATAATATCTCGATCGGAGATCACGCCGACGGCTTTGCCGCTATTGTCGACCACCACGCAATGGCGAAAATACCGGTCGTTCATCAGATTGGCGGCGTCATTGAAGCTGTGATGCGGGCTGAGAGTTACCACTTTTCCGGTCATCACATCCGCCACCTCTGTGGGACCAATTACCAGCGATAATTCGCGTAAGCCTTCGGAATCGGGGGAAGATTTGCCGCTGAGGTTCTGATACATTCGTTTTCACTCCTAAAAATTGTCGAAAGCTAGATTGGCTGATTTACTCAATCGGGATCAAGCAATACTTACACCACCAAAGATCTTACCGACCTGTAGCTTCCATGCAACTTCAAGTGACTATGAAAATAGTCGAAAACTTTCCAATTTGTCCCGCAATTTCTGACAAGCGCGTGCGCATGCCAGCCTCACCCGCGCGAAGTTTGTCCAATCGACGGCGGCGTTAGTCAAATTTGGTTCGTCCAAAGTCGTGAGGAACGTCAAAAACAGCCTTTCAATTACTCTTTGTAAGCATCCGGTGTCTCAATCCGGGTCATCAATCCATCGAGATCCTGTCGATTCGCGCTTCTGTACGCGCTCCGCACCATATGCTAGTAAAAGTTTAACTTCAGACGGGGAGCGTGCTTGATGACACTGATCCTTAGCAACAAAGATGTTCGAGACGCACTCACAGTTCAGCATTGTTTGGATGTGATGGAAGAATCCTACCGCGAGCAAGCTGAAGGTCGAGCTGTCAACCGGCCAACGAGCCAGACTTATCTTCCCCACTCCCTGCCGCAGTCTAGTTATAACTTCAAATCGGTTGACGGCGGCGTTGGCAAGTACGGCGTATTCGCGCTCCGCATCACCTCAACTATCGATCAGGAACAGCACATTAACGACACCGTTCGTCTCGAAAAATTGCCGCTCGCGAATGGAATGTTCGTTGGCCTCATCCAGCTTTTTAGCGTGGAAACCGGCGAGCTTCTGGCGATTATGCCGGACGGTCTCATTCAACAGACTCGCGTCGGGGTCACGAGCGCTTTGGGAATGAAAGTCATGGCGCGGAAAAACTCTAAAATTTTAGGGCTCATCGGTTCCGGCGGGCAAGCAAAAGCTCATTACCGTTTCATGACCGCCGTGCTACCCATTGAAAAGGTAAAAGTGTACAGCCCAAACTCCGAGCACCGAAAAACTTTCGTACAAGAGATGGAAAAAGAAACCAGTGTTGCCGGCGAACCCGCAAATAGCGCCGAGGACGCGGCCAAGGGCGTCGACGTCGTTTGCACCGCGACAAATTCATCGCAGCCGGTATTGAAAATCGATTGGCTCAAGCCAGGCATGCACTACAATTCTATCCGGGAATTCGAAACCGACCTCGATGTGTTGGAAAGATGCAACGTAATCGCCATCCATACTCAATTCGGCGGCATCCAGCACTATCAACCGCCGGGAATTACCGAAGACATGCCCGGCGTGCGCCGCGAAAAAACGCGTGACTGGTCGAAGTATCCGGAGATCTGTGATCTCATTGCCGGCAAAGCACCGAGCCGGACAGACGACAAGCAGATCAGTTTTTTCTTGAACAACGTGGGCACCGGCGTGCAGTTCGCGGCCATGGGTTACTGCGCCTACAAAGGTGCGAAAGAAAAAGGCTTAGGCCGCGAAATCCCGAGCGAGTGGTTCATGCAGGATATCAAGCCCTGAGCCGCTTACTTAAATGAAGTGGAACGCCATAAACTATTCCCGCCAGCCTTCACCACGTCTCCGCTCGTCCTCCCTGCACCCACCAGTTTAGGCGCGGCTCGATACGCAATTCATAACCCTTGCCATGCAGTTTCGCGAGCTCGTAGCATTTTTTCGCCAATGCGATGTCGACGATGCCCTGCCCGCCCTGATTTTTGTAAAGAATGATTTGTTTATCGTCGGTGCGGCCCGCGGCTTTCCCGGCCAGCACGTCGGAAATTTCCACGACCTTATCCCATGTGATCACACCGTTTTGCACCGGCCAATAAATATCGCCTTGCTGTGAATCGACCGCTTGAGCTTTCGACAGCGCGACGATGAAGTCACAGCGCCGGAGTGTGTCGTCGTCGATCTCTCGGCGCGGTCGATCGAGAGCACCGCTTTTCACCAGCTCGATATTGCTGCCGATGACGGAAATAATGTACTGTCCCTGTTCCAACCACGTGCCACTGATCACTGGGACATTCGTGTTGGTCATGCAGAGAATAATATCGACATCCTTCGCGGCGAGCTCTGGCGAGTCCACGGGCTTCACCGCCACCCCGGTCCTGACGCTGATCTTTCGCGCGAACCCTTCGCGATGCGCCAGCGTCGGGCTGTAAATCTTGGCGCTTTCGATCTCGCGCATTTCGCAGAGTCCGGCGAATGTCGCCCAAGCCTGCTGTCCCGAGCCGTAGATGCCGACGCGCCGCGCATCCTTGCGCGCGAAAAGATCCAAGCCGGCCAAACTCGTCGCCGGAGTGCGCAGATCCGCGACACCGGTGAAATCCCGCGGCCGATGCGCCATGACTCCAAGCAAAGAGCCCGTATCGCTGTCGTAGATTAATGCCAGCTCAGTCTGATCGGGATTAAACGGCGGGCGTTTCTGAGTGTTGCCGGCAATCGCCTTTCGGTGCAGCGCGACCTGCGCGCCGATGGCGCCGTAGCCGGCGGAACCGCCGGCATAGACGTTCAGTACCGTGTCAAAACCGCCTTCGGCGACGTCACGGTGAAGATTGAGCCGTTTGCGCGGCGCGCAAACGCCGTCCGATGAAATCATATCCCGAAGCGCATTCTCGGTAATCTGAACGGCTACCTTGAAAGGGATAAGCTGGTCGACATCATCGGAGTGAAAAAAGAGTGCCATGGCTAGCCTTAGGTCAGATTCGCTGTTTACGCGTTAAAATCCGTCTCCCAGAGTTTCTTGATCTTCGCCATCTGCTCATCCGACAACCCTGGCATACCTGAGCATGCAACGGCAGCGTCAATATGGGTGGTGTTGGAAAAACCAACAAGCACCGTAGAAACCTTCGATTTCATCAGGCCAAAACGAATTGCCGCCTGCGTTAGATTTTGGCCATCGATATTCAGAGCAGTCTTCACTTTTTCCGTGCGCTGCAAATCAATCGCATAGTCAGAGCCCGGTGAAAGCGGCTCCGAACTGCTTCCACCTCCGGCACCGGGATCCGAACTCAGCGCGCCGGCTGCCAGGATTCGAATGACGAAGGCGCCCATTTCTTTGGCTGCCGCGCGATCAAGAATCTGACCGTAGTCACAGGCACTAAAAGCTTTCGGCACCGGTTGTCCTGCGCTTGGATTGAGCAAATTGTAGTAGCACTGAAAGCCATGAAACTCGCCGCTGTCGACCAGTTCGTGCAGCGCCTTCGGATCGCCGAGCCCGCTGAAGCCAAAGAAACCGACTTTACCGCGATCGCGCATGGCTTTGAATCCTTCGACGACACCGTTCGAACCTAGAACGTCGGCCGGGCTGAGGCTGAACCGCTTACCCAACCCTCGATCCAACGTCACTCGGGTATGGAGTTGAACAAAGTCGACGCGATCTCGATTAAGTCGCGCTAACCCCGCTTCTACCGCGCGAATGGTCGCGGCCTTGACGTCGCCGATAGCATCAGACTCAAGCCTGATCTTGGTTGAGATAACCGGCTGTGCGCCGAGCTCGTGGAGAATCTTGCCGAGATTCTCTTCCGACTTTCCCAAGCCATACGCAAACGCCGTATCGAAGAAGTTGATCCCCGCATCCAGCGCGTGGCGCACCGACTTGACTTGCTCTTCATGCGGCGCTTTGACCATCAGAACGGCGTTGTTGCCGCAGCCAAAGCCTATCTCGGAAACTCGCAATCCGGTTTTTCCGATGGTTCTATATTGCATCGTATCTCCAACTAGAATTGCGCCAGCATGGACAGCACCGAATTCGTATCGGTCAGATCCGCAAGACAGTTATCCGGCTCCCAATACAGCAATTCTTCTATCGGATAGCGGCCCGTGCCGACAAGAATACATCTCATTCGATTTTGCCTCGCTGCTTCCAAATCCTTCGGCGTATCGCCGATAATAATGCACTGTTCTGGTTGTAGCGACCGTCCCGTCTTTTCTTCGCACCTTCGTTTGGCGATTGCCGGTAAGTCGGGGCGATGCGGCGAATCGCTGGCATAGGCGCCGCGGCAAAGATAGGACATCAGACCGGCAGCTTCGAGCTTGATCTGTGCGGTGACTTCGAAATTGCCGGTTACCACGCTGGCGGCGAAATCGACATGGGTCGAGATGGCTCGCAACAACTCGATCGCACCCGGCAATGGCTGGATCGTTGTCGTGCCTTTGAGCACGTGATGGTGATAGCGCTCCCTCAAGTTGATGGTGAATTGGCGCCAAGCCGCGTCGTGGAATTCACAATTTACGTTCGCCTTGGTAAAGATATCGCGCACAATCAAGGGATCGGTATTGCCGTCCGGCACCACTGTGCGGATGTCGCCGTCGATGCCAAACGTCTTAAAAATTGCTTCGTTGAAAGGAATATAGCCGCTCTGCGTGCGCGTCAGCGTACCGTCGATATCAAAGAGAATCAAACGTTCCATCAGCAACCGGATTTTTGCACGTTCGGAATCAGCATAGCAAATGGAGCTGTATGACACCCGCCGGCGTAGCGTTGACAACCCAGAGCTTTCAAGATAAAAGTTTTGCGTAAGTTTTGCGCGACTGGCGAACGTGGAATTGACCACGAGGAAGTGCAAAGCAGTAAGACGGCCGAACGCCTGGGTCTCTTAGCGATAGAGGTCCAGGCTTTTTTGTTGTCTAATAACCCGCTGTCAGCGTTCAGCTTTTGGCTTATTCACTCTCCCCACTGAAAGCTGATAGCTACGAGATTTTGATGATCAAGCATTATCTACTCTCACCCGGTCCCACGCCGATCCCCAATGAAGTCGCGCTAGCGATGTCGGAAACCATGATTCATCATCGGACGCCGCAATTTAACAAAGTCTTCAATGAAGCGCGCAACGGCCTTAAAAAACTATTTGGTACTAAAAACGACGTTCTCATGTTGGCATCGTCCGGCACCGGCGCCATGGAAGCGTCCGTAGCAAACCTTTTTTCTCCGGGCGACAAAGTGCTCGTCATCAACGGTGGTAAATTCGGCGAACGCTGGCTCAACATTTCCAACGCCTACGGTCTAAGTCCCGTGGAAATGACAGTGGAGTGGGGACAAGCGGTCAAAGTCGCTGACGTCGAGAAGCAGCTCAAAGGCAACCCCGATATTCAGGGCGTGATGATCCAGGCCAGCGAGACTTCAACCACCGTGTTTCATCCAGTAAAGGAAATCGCCAAGCTGACCAAAAACGGTCCCCTATTGCTCGTCGACGGCGTCACCGCGGTGGGTGTCGTCCCTCTGATGATGGATGAATGGGGCATCGATGTCTTAGTCACCGGCTCGCAAAAAGCTTTGATGCTGCCGCCGGGACTGGGTTTCATCGCGCTCAGCGACCGCGCTTGGGAAAAAACCAAGAAAGCCAAGCTGCCGCGGTTTTATTTCGATTTGAACCTCGAGCGCAAAAACCAGCAAAAAGGTTCCGGCGCCTTTACTCCCGCTGTGTCATTGATCTTTGGCGCGCGGGCTTCTATTAAAATGCTCGAACGCGAGGGCTTAGAAAATGTTTACGCGCGCCATGCGCGCCTGTGCCGGGCTACTCGCGCCGCGGCGACAGCGCTGGGATTAAAATTATTGGCGCCCGATAGCCCGAGCCCGGCCGCGACGGGCATTTACCTGCCCATCGGCATCGATGCCGATCAAGTGCTCGATTATCTGCGCGACAAGATGAACGTCACGCTCGCTGAGGGACAAGATCAGCTCAAAGGCAAGGCAATCCGCATCGCGCATGTCGGCTATATGGGCGCTTTCGACGTGATCACGGCCATTGCTGCGTTGGAAATGGCGCTCAGAAAATTCGGCGCCGAGATTCCCTTCGGACGCGGCGTCGCAGCGGCGGAAGAAGTTTTGATGGAGGCGCTGGTTTAAAACCGAGGATAGAAAATGCAGCATCGAGGATCACCCGTGACTTTCCATCCTCGATCTTCAATCCTCGATCCTCAACCAGTAACCCAACCGTGGACCGCACAATGAAGATCTTAGTCACCGACTCGCTCGCTCCCGAGGGTCTGGAGGTATTTAAAAATGCCGAAGGCTTCGAAGTCGACGTCAAGCTCGGGCTCAAGCCTGATGAGTTAAAAAGAATCTGCGGAGCCTATGACGGCTGGGTGATTCGCAGCGGTACCAAAATTACCGCGGAGCTGATCGAGGCGGCCAAGAATTTAAAAGTAATCGGCCGTGCCGGCGTGGGTTACGAAAATATCGATGCCGACGCCGCGACCAAAAAAGGCATCGTCGTGATGAACACGCCCGGCGGCAACAACGTCACCACCGGCGAGCACACGATCGCTTTGATGATGGCGCTGGCGCGTCATATTCCGCAAGCCGTCGCCTCGCTCAAGAGCGGCAAGTGGGACCGCAATAAATTTGTCGGCGTCGAGATGTGCAATAAAACCCTCGGCGTGATCGGCCTCGGCAATGTCGGTCGTATCGTAGCGGAGCGCGCAGCCGGATTGAGAATGAAAGTCATCGGCTACGATCCATTTATCGCCGCTGAAAACATCGCGCGCATGGGCGTAGAGCCCGGTACGCTAGACGATATCTTCACCAAGTCAGACTTCATTACGGTGCATGTCCCATTGACGCCTGACACTCAGGGGCTAATCAACACAGCGGCGTTTGCCGAGATGAAAACCGGCGTGCGGATCATCAACTGCGCGCGCGGCGGCATTGTCGATGAGCAAGATCTTGCCGATGCTATACAGGCAGGAAAAGTCGCCGGCGCAGCGCTCGATGTTTACGTCGACGAGCCGCCGCCAGCCGATCATCCACTGCTCAAGTTGGATCAAGTGATCACGACACCGCATTTGGGCGCGTCGACCGACGAGGCGCAGCTCAACGTGGCGATTGCCGTAGCCGAGCAAATGGTCGATTTTCTCGCCAAGGGCGTGGTCCGCTATGCGGTGAATGTGCCGTCCGTTAGCCCGGAGCTTTTGGCGGTCCTCCGTCCCTATCTCACCCTCGGTGAAAAGCTCGGCAGCTTGCATACGCAAATGGCCGGCGCGTTGCCCAACGAAGTTCAGGTCGAGTACCGCGGCGATGTTACACAATACAACATCGCGCCGTTAACGCTCGCCGTGCTCAAAGGGTTATTGTCTCCGGTGATGGAATTCGCGGTGAACTACGTCAATGCGCCGCTGCTGGCGCGGGAACGCGGCATTAAGATCGTCGAGTCGAAAGGCGAAGCGGCGAGCGACTTCGCCAGCTCGATCACCGTCAAGGCTAGGAACGGCAGAGAAAATCTGGAAGTCGAGGGCGCGATCTTCGGCGCCAAGCATCCACGCATCGTGCGCGTGAACAGTTTTTATCTGGAAGCGGCGCCCGAAGGCTATATTCTGATCTTGCAGAACAAAGACGTGCCCGGAGTCGTCGGCGCGGTCGGCACCATCCTCGGCAACAATGGCGTGAATATCGCCGGTATGGAATTGGGCCGTAGCGAAAAGGGCGGCAACGCCATCTCCTTTACCCACGTCGACGAAGCGGTAAGCAAGAAACCTCTCGACGAACTACGCGCCCTGCCGCAAATCGTCTCGGCAACCCTGGTGAAACTGTGAAAACGAGGCAGCTGGCAACAGGCAATAGCTGTAGGGACGAGGCGCGCCTCATCCCTACCCACGCCTCACGCCTCACGCCTCACGCCTGAGTTCCAATGGCCAACGTCGCAATCATCGGTGCTCAGTGGGGTGATGAAGGCAAGGGGAAAGTCGTCGACCTGTTCACCCACGAGGCGGACATCATCGTACGCTTTCAGGGCGGCAACAACGCCGGCCACACGCTGGTGGTGGACGGCAAGAAAACCGTTTTACATCTGGTTCCTTCCGGAGCGCTGCACCCGGATAAACTTTGCATCATTGGCAACGGCGTCGTCGTCGACCCGGAAGTCTTGATTGCCGAAATTGAAGCGCTAAAAGCTCAGGGGCATCTCGTTCATAGCGAATTGTTGCGCATCAGCGAGCAGGCTCACGTCATCATGCCCTATCACAAGGCGATCGATCTCGCGCGCGAACGCCTGCGCGGCAAGGGCAAAATCGGCACGACAGGACGCGGCATCGGCCCGGCCTACGAAGACAAGGTCGCGCGCGTCGGCATCCGCTTCGTTGATCTTTTAGAGGAAGACACGTTTCGGGACAAACTTCGAAAGAATATCGAAGAGAAGAATATCTATTTGAAGGCTATTCTCAAAGAAAAAGCTCTCCACTTTGACGAAATTCACGACAACTACGTCGGCTACCGCGATAAACTAAAAGACTACGTCACCAATACCGGGCTTTTGCTCGACCGCGAAATGCGCGCCGGCAAGCGCGTGCTCTTCGAAGGCGCGCAGGGAACTCTGCTTGACGTCGATCATGGCACTTATCCGTACGTCACTTCTTCGAGCACAATCACCGGTGGCGCGTGCTCGGGAGCCGGCGTCGGGCCGCAAAACATTCAGCAAGTCATTGGGATTTCCAAGGCCTATACGACTCGCGTGGGAAGCGGGCCGTTTCCGACTGAGCTCAACGGTCCGGACGGTGAAACACTGAGGCGCGAAGGCGCCGAGTTCGGTGCCACCACCGGCCGGTCGCGGCGCTGCGGTTGGTTCGATGCCATCGGTGTGCGGCACGCCGTCAGGATGAACGGCATGACCGGGATTGCGTTAACCAAGCTCGACGTCTTAACCGGTTTTAAGAAAATACCGATCTGCACCGCCTACCGCTACGATGGAAATCTGATTACCGAATTTCCCGCGAGCTCCAAAGTGATGCAAAAAGCCGATCCAGTGTACGAGGAAATGGACGGTTGGAGCGAGCCGCTCGATAACGTGCGAAATTTCTCCGACCTGCCGAAATCCGCGCAGAAATATGTCCGGCGCATTGAAAAGGTCATCGGCACCGAGATCATCCTCGTCTCGGTTGGCCCCGGCCGCGAGCAAACGATCTTGCTCAAGAATCCGTTCGAAGAATAGGCGGAGGCGGCTTTATTTAATCGTAGGGCGCAGCACGCTGCGCCCTACGCGGAACGCTCCGCTTATCGCAATTTAAAAATATCTAGATACTGCTTCACCGACGCGTCGAAATCTTTGTAGTCCTCCGGGTCCTCGACGGCGATTTTAAAACCTCGGAACAACCGCGGCGGATCGGGCTCGACATCCTTGCGCACAGGAATGCGCTGAAAAGCGCGCAGCATTTCCTGTCCCTCTTTGGAAAGGACGAAATCGTAGAAGAGACGCGCCGCGTTCGGGTGCGGCGCCTTTGCGGCCAGCATGATCGGATTCACCTGGGTTACCGAGGGCTCCAGAGGAAGCCAATCAATCGGCGCGCCGCGCGATGTCAGTCTCTGAATGGTTTGGTTGTAAGCGACGATCAGCGGATACTCGCCGGCGACGGTGAGTTGGACGCGCTCGGTATTGCCGCGTTTTAAAACCGGCTCCTGCGCCGCGAGCCGCTTGAAGTAGTTAATCCCTTTTTCCTTGCCCCACACCCGCTTGAGCCCTTCCATCATGCCATAAGCTTCGGTATCGAGTGAAATTTGCCCGCCTTTCCATTTCGGGTTTAATAGTTCCTCATAGGTTTTGGGCACGTCCTGCTTTTTGACCAATTTCGTGTTCCAACCAAGGACATAACTGTTGACGTAATAAGCGGTCCAATAGCCTTCCTTATCGACCAACGCTTCATCAATCATTTTACTTTCCGGCGATCGGTAAGAAGCGACGAGCTTTCTTTCGATCATGGGCAAAACCATCTCGCCGCGTCCGACGACGACGTCCCAATCGTATCGGCCGCCGCGCCCTTCGGTAAAAATCTTGTTGAGCAAAGGCCCGCCGCCGGTGCGAAAGAGCGTCGCCTTGATGCCGTATTTTTTCTCGAAACGGTCTGTGACGGGTTTGCTCTGATCGAGGGTCATCGTCGTGTAGTAAACCAGGCCGCCTTCTTTCCTCGCAGCCTCCACGACCTTCTGGGATGGCCCTCCTTGAGCACAGACTGTCAAAGGCATCGCCAAAGCGAAAACCGTTAAAGCGCTAACCATTCGACTGACGATATGAAACCTCATTTCAAATAACCTCCTCGTCCCGTTGTAGAACAACAGCACGGATAGCATTTAAAAATCCTAAATCAACTTCCGGAGAAGGTCACGGCAACAATGAATACTCGTCTGCGTTGTGACCTTGAATAGCTACGATCGGGTGTTTATCATGAGAAAGTCACTAACTTGAAGCAAGGGAGGTAATTATGGACGGTGAATCCGGCAATAAAGAGAGGCTAGTTAACGATTTGAGAACGCTCGTCTCGGACGCCGAAGAGTTGCTCAGAGCGACGGCCAGTCAGGCGGGGGAAAAAATAACTGTCGCACGGCAAAAGATCGAACAGAGTCTAACTGAAGGGAAGAAAGCTTTGGGCGACGCGGAGGAGATCCTGGTCAAGAAATCAAAAGAGTGCGCCGAGATCGCCGATGATTACGTGCGCGAGAATCCGTGGAGTGCGGTCGGCATTGCCGCTGCCGTCGGATTGGCACTTGGCCTTTTGATTCGCGGTAAGTAGTTTCCACCGATGAGCGACGCGGGAGAAAACCAGCGCCAGGAGAGCTCGTCGAGCTTCTTTCATTCATTCAAAACCGTACTTGGGACTCTAAGCGCTGCTCTGCACACGCGCCTAGACCTGTTCCTCAGCGAGCTCGAAGAAGAACGAGAACGGCTCAAACACACTCTCATTCTTACCTTACTGCTGGTCTTTGGGCTTACTTTTGGGTTTATCCTTTTCACTATCTTCATCGTCGCATTGTTCTGGGAGAAAGGTTGGATCGCTGCGATCGGCGGTTTGTCATTTTTCTATTTTGCCATCGCTGTCGGTGCCGCGCTAAAACTACGCAGCGCGATCCTTAGACGTCCGGGGCTCTTTCCGGCCACCTTGGCCGAGCTTGGCAAAGATCGCGATTCCTTGAGGGGTTCAGATCGTGAGTAAGCGGTTCGAAGAGCTCGCGCGGCGCAAACAAGCGCTGATCGAAAAGGCCGCGGCAGAACGGTTTCAGATCGCTTCAGCATACAAGCAGATCCGCGCACCGCTTGATGTAAGCGGGCTGCTGTTTAGCATCGGCCGCACGCTCAGAACTCACCCATTGATGACCGCTGGTATATCGAGTTTTGTGATCAGCGGCCTGAGCAAGAAATTGCTGAGGGTCGGCCGCATGGTGCTCGGGCTGCGGCGGGTGATTCTACCCGTGTGGAGTTGGTGGTTCAAACGCCGTCGGCGCGGGCGTTAGCTCGTCTTGTTACGTTAAACAATTCAAACAGCTTGAACCGCTGTCTAGGCTCGTAGACTACTCGGTGCGTGCCCTATCAGTCTTTCTCGGATCCGCTGCGCCGCTGAGGGTCGCGCCTTCCCGGGTAATCGCTTGCACCACGCCCAGCGCGGATTGTTCTCTAACTGAATGACCGCGCTGCTCCAGCGCCTTTCTCTCTTCAGTACCGATCTTGGCTTCGAAATTCAGCCTGTCCGGAAGCCACTGATGATGAACCCGCGGTGCTTCGACCGCCGCTCGCACCGGCATGTGAAAATCCAAAACATTTAGAATTGTTTGTAGAGTCGCGCTGATGATGCGCGGGCCGCCGGCCGCGCCGACAACCAGCTCAGGGCGGCCGTTCTGCAAAATAATCGTCGGTGACATGCTGCTCAGCGGCCGCTTGTCAGGCTGAAGCGAGTTCGCCTGGTTGCCGACCAACCCGTAAACATTGCTAACGCCGGTATGGATAGCGAAATCGTCCATTTCGTTATTGAGCACAATCCCGGTGCGCGCGGCAACCAATTTCGAGCCGAAGCGCGTATTGACAGACTGCGTGCATGCCACGGCATTGCCAAAGCGGTCGATCACACTGAAGTGTGTCGTGCCGCCCTTTTCAGCATTGTAATTATAGTAACCATAAAAATTCGGCGGCTGTGTTTTATCCGGCGAGATCCGGCCGCGCATCCATAATGCGTAATCCTTCGATGTCAGCTTGCGGATCGGCACATGAACGAAATCCGGATCGCCGAGAAACTGCGCCCGGTCGGCAAACGCGTGTTTCATGGTCTCGGTGATCAGGTGCAGATAAGCCGGCGAGTTGTGCTGCAACTGATCGAGCTTGTCACCTTCGAGAATATTGAGCATCTCCAAAAGCGCCACGCCGCCCGAGCTCGGTGGCGGCATGGTCACGATCGTGCGATTTCGGTATGTGCCGATCAGCGGCTCGCGCCATACGGCCTTATAGTTTTTAAAGTTGTCGAGAGTCATCACGCCGCCGTTGTTTTTGATGGTCTCGACAATCGCCTCGGCGATTCGCCCCCGGTAAAAAACCTCAACTCCTTGCTGCGCGATCGCTTTGAGCGTTTCGGCCAATTCGGCTTGGCGAATGACCTCGCC
>DASWCL010000249.1:0-9095 GCA_036390135.1 Binatia bacterium | reverse complement strand
CGCTCTCGGAGCGCGTCCTGAATCAGCCGATTCAAAAGATCCGCATCGGCAGCCCGTTCGTTTTGCGTTCCTTCGACCCACCGATCAGCGCGGCAGAGGCAAAGAAGGTTTTAGCGCTGCGCCGCCTCGGCAAGCGCGTCGTCTTCCAGTTGGAAGACGATCTTTTCCTGATTGTTCATCTGATGATCGCGGGGCGGTTTCACTGGAAACCGAAAGGCGCGAAGATCGCCCGCAAGTACGGACAGGCAGCGTTTGATTTTCCCAACGGTACGTTGCTTTTGACCGAGGCGGGAACGAAAAAGCGCGCGTCGATTCATTTAGTTCGCGGCGAAGCCGCGTTGCAAGAGCATGATCCCGGCGGTCTGGAGATTCTCGATGCAAGCATCGCGCAATTTCGCGAAGCGCTCATGCGGGAAAATCACACGCTCAAACGTTCGCTCACTGATCCCCATTTATTCAGCGGCATTGGCAACGCTTACTCGGATGAGATTCTCCATCGCGCCAAGCTATCGCCGATTCGCTTGACGCAGCAAATGACGGACGTGGAGATTGAACGTCTTTACCATGGCGTCCGCGAGTCTTTGATTGAATGGGTCGAGCGGTTGCGGAAGGAACGTGGAACCGGCTTCCCCGAAAAGGTCACTGCCTTTCGCCCTGAGATGGCCGTGCACGGAAAGTACGGCAAGCCGTGTCCGGTCTGTGGCTCGCCGGTGCAGCGCATCATGCACGCGGAAAATGAAACCAATTACTGTGCGAAGTGTCAAACGGGCGGAAAACTGCTGGCGGATAGAAGCT
The DNA here is from genome assembly GCA_036390135.1 of Binatia bacterium. GTDB lineage: Bacteria > Desulfobacterota > Binatia > UBA9968 > UBA9968 > DP-20. The sequence goes on along the minus strand of DASWCL010000249.1, from coordinate 8,300 downwards.
TGTCGAGATTGCTCAAGGACGACTGGCCGCGAAGTTTGGAGGAGATGGAAGAGATCAAGAAAGCTCGAATCTAGCATGACGGTTTGGCTGCTTTGTGCGCCGTCGTAGGTTTCGTCGAGGATCTACAGCATCGGCGCAAACCTCGGTTGCGCCTTCACTCGTTCAATCCATGCCTGAACCTTTGGAAAATCATCCAGCGGAAATCCACCTTCAGGCGCGACATGCGTGTAAGCGAATAAGGCGATGTCGGCGATGCTGTAGTCGCCGACGAAGAAGTCGTTCTTCGCTAGATGGTCGTCCATGATTTTCAGCGCGGCCCAACCGCCGTCGCGCTTCGATGCGAGAAGCGCAGTCTTTTTTGGCGAGTCGGGTTTGTGCTGAATCCAAAATCGAGAAGTCGCGATGTAGGGCTCGTGGCTGTATTGCTCGAAGAACATCCATTGAAAGACGAGTGCGAACTTTTGTCGATCTTCAGGAAGAAATTTCGTGCCGCGGGCCAGGTAGGCGAGAATGGCGTTGGATTCGGCAAGTATGAAGCCGTTGTCGTCGAGAACCGGCGTGCGGCCGTTGGGACTGATCTTCAAGAATTCAGCGGTACGGCTTTCGCCTTTCAGAATGTCCACGTCGACGATCTCGTATGGGATACCGAGCTGCGAAAGCAGCAGGCGAACTTTATAGGAATTGCCCGAGTATGACACGTTATAGAGTTTCATTGTCGTCGCACTACATAATAACTTTCCATCATTGACTTTGAACCGCCGTCTGCTCCTCGCCGAGCGTCTGGGGAAAAAATCTCTCGCCAATATATTTCAGATAGAAGCTCGCAAGCACTGACGAGCCGGCGACAAAAGTCATCAAAAACCGATTGCTAAACTCGCTGGTTTGCCAGTCGTCGTATTTAGCGAACGTCAAGAATTGAGCAACGCATACTGCAATGATCAGGTAAATAGATCGTCGATCCGAATTTTTCGGCAAATGCAAAAGGCCCAGGAAGGCAAGGATCAAGATTGGGTTAGTTGGAAGAATGCCGCTGTTTGGATCCATCAACAGCCGCGCCGCCCCTTGGAAAAACGGCTGATTGAATTTGTCGACGTGATCACTGATGCGTATTTCCCCGGGAGTGCTGCCTCGCTCGGCGGTGCGTTGGTAGCCGGTAACCACCGGCGACCCGAACAAGATATAATTGACGTAGCCGAAGGGGACGAGAGCTATCACGAAAAGAGTGCTTACGCATGCCAGCCGTAGCCAATTTTTATGCCAAGCGAACCTGGTTTCGTCGGGACGCTCTTTTAACATCATCCAAATTGCATAGAGCAGGATGATGCCGGCCAGTAAGGCGTTGGGTAACTTTGCAAAAACGGAAAATCCTAGGAAGAGCGCGCCGCTGTAGTATTTTCTCCTTAGCACAAGATTTAAGCCTGCTAATATGAATACGGTCGCAAATACGTCAGGGGAATAGTTATAAACGTAATTAAAGAAAAGCGTTGCTGTCGCATAAAGCACTGACGTGAGACACGCGATGTAACGGTTCACAAGGAGTCGGTTCAATTTAAAGATAAGCAATATAAGGACGACACAGTCGATGACGTTAAAGAGAAGCAACCCGCGGTTGCCGAGAAGCTTGTAGAAAGGGATAGAAACTAGCGACATCAAAATCGGATGTTTCGGAACCAGACCATCATTGCCCACCGCGAGTTGGCCACCTAACGGGTCTACATCGTCAATATTATTTGCCAGTAATAGGTCACCATCCTCTAAGAGGGAAATAATGATCGCTCGATAGTAATAGCAATCCCCTTTGATGAAGTCTGTGCCTGAAACAGCATTGGAAAGAATCCACGGCGGATAAATGAGACACAAATAAATAACGATGACTACAATCCAGCGCCGATCGGATGTGCCGCTATGACTCATCTAAATTCCAGGGATGTTGCCCGTGAAGATTCAACCGTCGGTAAAAGAAATCGAGCCTTGAAAAGTCACGGCGCAAGCCAACTTCAACTGCAAGAGGAAACAAGAGAAGGAATCGAATGCTCCGATCACACCTGGGGTTCTAGTATCTCTAGACCGTCATACCGATCGACGAGATAGAGCTTACCGTCTTTGTCGTGGAAGACGTCGTTGCTCATAACGACTTTCTGTCCTTTGCCGGGATTCGGAATATAGTAACCGACTTCCTTGGGGATATACGGATTGGAGAAATCGACCGCGCGCAGGCCGCCGCCGAACCAGGTGACGTAGAGCGTGTTGCCGTAAACCTGTTCTGCGGGCTGGTGCGCGCCGAATCGGAACTCGTTCGTCGATTTGCCGTCGAACGGCACGATGAAAGTCGCTACGGGGAGCGGCAGGTCTTCCTTGGTAATATCGACGACCCATAGAAATGCATTATGAGTTTCATTGAGCTTCTCGCCGACTTCTTCGTCGGTGACGATCATCCAGTCGCGTTCCATAATTTTATTGAGCATCGGCAACGTCGTGTGGGTCGGGCAAGGGTACGGCGGGCTCCAGTCGAGCGTGCTGACGGTTTTCGGCTTGCTCATGTTCGAGATGTCGACGATGGCAAAGCCACCGTGCCAGTAGCTGATATAGAGCCGATCGCCTTTGCGAATCGGGTGATGACAGCGGGTCGCCATGCCGCGCCAAGTTGGTGTTTCGCCACCGGCAGTCCATTGTCCGGGCATCCACCAACGGCACACTTCTTCAGGCTTCTCGGGGTTTTTTAGATCCAAAATCATCGCGATGTTTCCGACGTAGCCTGCCATCGTCGGCGAAATGTAGGCGTAGCGACCGTCGAAGGTGAAGCGATGCACGCCTTTACCCGGGGCTTTGAAAAATGCGATCTCGCGCGGCTTGGCGCGGTCGGAAATGTCGAACACCTTCAGACCTGCGTCGGGCTCTTTCTTGGTCTTGTAGCGCTCGTAATTGATCAGCATCACGTCGCCGCTCACGCGCACCTTGTGCGAATGAATTCCCTCTGGCACTTCGAGCTGGGCAACGAGCTTCGGATGCTTGGGATCTTTGACATCTAGGATGGAGGTGCCATGCGGCGGGTCGATGTGACCGACGTAAGCGTAGCCGCTTTCGACGACGATGGAGCCGCCGCCCGGCAGATCCGTGCGGCCGATCTGCTTGATGTTCTTGCTGACGCCGACTGGTGCCGTGCCGTTGGATGCCATGATTTCTTCCTCGCTTTCAGCTGGGATTACACTCTTGCCTTCTGCACCATCTCGATCACCTGGTCTGTAGTCCGCACGCGCGCCATTCGCGGAAATACCAATTCCATGAGCATGTCATGAGCGCGCTGATCATGGGACGTACCGCAGGCGTCGCTGGCAACGATCAAGTTATAGTCCAAGTCTCTCCCCGAATACAAAGTCGAGGTGACGCCGACGTCGGTGGAGCCGCCGGAGATAATAACCGTATCGATGCCGCGCGTGCGCAGCGCTAAATCCAGATAGGTCTGGAAAAAAGCGTTCCAGCGATATTTGACGACGTAATAGTCGTCGGCTCGAGGTTCGAGATCGGCAAGCACATCGGAACTTCTGTCGCCGGCGATCACGTGCATCTTTGTCTTCGTGACTTCACCATTCGGCCACGGCGTGAGCGAGTTATTGGTATCGGTGAGAAGCAGCGCTGTCGTCGCATTGTCCGGGCGGTGATTGCCCTTGGCGAAAAAAATCGGCAGCCCGGCGGCGCGGCCGGCTTTGCTAAGCCGCACCGCGTTTTGAATCCACGGCTTTAAAACACGCGGTTTGCCCCGCTCCGGTTCGGATACGTAGCCGTTGAGTATATCGAAAAACAGGAGCGCCGTTTTCTTTAGCTCGAAGTGGTTGACGTTCATCTGCGCGCCTCCTAACGAATCTTTACTCCGCGTTTCTCTTTTTCTTCGACGACCTTCCAGCCTGCTTTTGCGTACCATTCAATCTGGCGGAACATGCCGGTCAAGATTCTCACATCTTTTTCTTCCAAGCCGGCGCGGCCGAAAATGCGCCGAAAAGCGAGCAGCATATGCTCGGGATTTTCCGAATCCAAAAAGCCGATCTTCAGCAGGGAATTTCTCATGATGTCAAAGAGCCTTTCGATTTGTTCGGCCTCAGCCCGTTGAATTCCATCACCGTCCGCGGGCGCCAGCGATGCTATGTAAAACTCGTAGAGACAGATCATTGCGGCTTGAGCAACGTTCAGCGATTGATAATCGGGATGGGTTGGGATGGTGATCAGCAACTGGCAATGCTCCAGATCTTTGTTGCTCAGTCCGTGATCTTCCGGGCCGAAGATGAGAGCGACTTTACCCTTTCGCGCTGCGGCAACGATTTCCGTTGCGGCGTCCCTGGGTGTTCTGCTGTGACTCCGATAAAGTCCTGAACGACAGGTCGTGCCGACGACCAGCGAAGTGTCTGAGACGGCTTCCCTGAGGGTCTCATAAAATTTAGCGTCGGCGAGAATTTCCCGCCCATGGACGGCCATCGCTCGGGCCCAAAAGCTTCGCGTGCGTGCCTTGCCGACGATGCCGAGCTCGCCGGCGCCAACATTTTTCATCGCGCGGGCCACCGAGCCGATATTGCCGGAGCCGCGCGGACGGACCATGACGATACGGAGATGGCTCAACATAAATTGAAGATACAAGGCATTAGCAAGAAAAACCCATTCGGTTCGAGGGTTAAGTATTGCCTGTTGGCTATTGCCTAATGCCTCTCCTGTCATTTAGCAAACGGGCAGTCGCGGTTTTTTCGGACGATCGCGCGGTTTTTCGCGTCGAATTCTGTCCGGTAGCCGAACTCTTCGTTCATCAGCGAATTGCTATCTTCCGCATGTTGGGCGCCAAAGACGTGACCGAGCTCATGAATCAAAGCTATCACGTCGAATTCTAGTTCGGCGTTCGGGCCGTGGTAACGAAATACCGTCGTGACCGGCACGATCACATAGTTTGCCAATCCTTGGGTGCAATCGCCAATACGATCGACCCGTGGCCGACCCGCCGTCAGAACGCGGCTAACGCCTTCGGCGGTGAAAATAACTATTAAATCGTAACCATCGTTTTTAGTTACCGCGGCGAATTCCCTTTTGACTCTGGCGAGCAGCTCGGGAGTGGAAGCAATGCGTTCCTTGTCAGGCCACGGCGAAACGCTTTGGGTGATCAGACGAATGGCAAACTCTCGCTCGTAGTAGTCCGACGCGGATTCGACGAGGCCACGGGCTTCCTCGACCCAGTGCGGGTTTCTCGCGCGGAATGGAACGTCGGCCAGGACCTTGACGCGCACGATTCGCTGCGACGAATCGGAGCTGAGAGCTGCACAAGAGGAGAGGAAAAGCGCGCTAAGGATTGAGCAGATTATCCGTCGGCGCGTAATCATCGGTCAGTATCGGCACATCTTCGGGAAGTGGTTTGTCAAAGTAAGCAACGGCGAGGTCTTGAATCGGATCGGGAAACAGTCCTTTGTCCAGGGTCGTGGCGCGCTTGACGATTTCGTTGATGTCGAGCCGCTGCTTATCGCGAGTCGCGACGACGATGACATTTTGAATCGTGTCCAGACTCACGTTATCCGGGCGGCGCGCGGCAAAAACATAGGTCTGGGGAAAAATCTGGCGCTGGGTTCGGACAAAGGCGCGGGCGATTTTCCCGGAGGGACCGGTGACGCCACTAATTAAATTGGCGACGACGATGCCGTTGGGCGTGAGTTTTTTTTGCGCCAATTCGAAAAACTGCTTGGTCGTCAAGTGAAACGGCATGGCGTCGGTGAAGTAGGCGTCGAGCAGGATGATATCGTACTGATTCGTCGTGCGACTTAAAAACAGCCGGCCGTCCTGGGCGTGAAGATGCAGATTATTGCTTTCCTTCACACCGAAAAAGTCCTTTGCCATCTTGATCACTTCGGGGTCGATCTCGACAGCGTCGATTTCGATATTAGGAAACGCCTTCTGGACTTTTTTCGGTATGGATCCGCCGCCGAGTCCGATCACCAACATTTTCTTGGCGTCGGGCCGAAAGGCAAATCCCAGCGAGGTGTAACGCGAGTAGATCAGCCGCAAGCCGGTTGGATCCTTCAAGTTCATAGCGCTCTGGAGCGTGCGGTCGAAGTACATGTAGCGCGCTTCGTCGTCCTCCTCGATGCGGATCCGGTGGTAAAAGGTGTCTTTTTGCAAAAGTGTTTTCGCCCATGCCGCGGGCGCCCAAACCAGATTTATTGATCCCAAGAACAGGGAGACGGTGGCAACCGCGCGCGACAATGATACGCCCTGGAGTCGCAGCAAGGGTACTACAAGCAGGGATAGACATACCAGCGTGAGGCCGAGAATATGGATAATGTTGCTAACGCCGAGCACGGGGATCAGATAAAACGCCGTGAGCAACGTGCCGCAGATACTGCCACAGGTCGACACCGCGTAGAGAGTTCCCGCGGTGCTGCCGACGGTATGCAGGCGCGTGGCAGCGAGACGGATGACGTAAGGAGAAATCGTGCCCAAAAATATTCCGGGCAATAGAAACAGCGCGCTGCACGCGATCAGCGGGTTCAATCGATGGCCGAAATCAACACTGGCGATCCACTCATTGACGGACGGATAGACAAACGGGAGAAAAAAAATCAGCACGCCGGGGATCAAGAGCAGCGTGAGCAGCTGTCCGTACGAAGGTTCGCGCGCGGAGAGCCAGCCGCCCCAATAATAGCCGATGCTCAACGCGGTCATCACCGCCGAGATCAGGCTGCCCCAGACGAAAATCGAGCTACCGAAGTACGGCGCCAGGACGCGGCTACCGACGATCTCGAGCGCCATCAAAACGGCGCCGCTGACGAAGACGACAATGTTGAGCAGCAGTTGCGTCATTTGTTCTTAACTCTCCCAATCCCAATAGGAACCCTCGGGCACGAGGGCAACCGGCTCAAGCAGTCTCTGTGGTATGTCCTCGATAAAACGCGACGGACGTGACAAGACCATGCGTAAAGTCCTGTCGAATACCCGGGTCGGATAGCTGATGAAGAGATTCTGTTTTGCGCGCGTGGCGGCGACGTAAAGCAAGCGGCGCTCTTCCTCCAAATCCTCATCGGAGTCAACATAAATTGAGGGAAACCTTCCTTCCAGCGCCCAGATGATAAACACCGAGTGAAATTCCAATCCCTTGGCCGAATGAATCGTTGAAAGAACTAGCGGACCTTCGTCCGGATCGACCGCCAGCACGCCGCCAATGCTGTCGTTGGGCGGCTCGAGCGCCATGTCGCTCAGCAAACGCTCGAGGCTGCGGTAGCGCTCGGTCATCCCCTGAAAGTGCTCCAGGTCGCGCAAGCGCTTGGGATGATCGTCCGGGTAGTTCTGTTTGAGTATGGGCACGTAATACTGCAGCAGATACTGCATCTGCTCAGACGGTAACTCGGCGCGCTTGGCTTCTTCAAGCACTTGAGCGAGCGTTCTCAGCTCCTGGGCGACCTTGCCTTTGGCGTGGTAGGAGCGCAGGCGCTCCACGGAATTTGTGCCGTCGAGCAGCCATTTGGTAATTTTCTGGCTCGCGCCCGGGCCGATGCCTTCCAGGAGCATCAACACTCTGTGCCATGAGATCGTGTCCTGCGCGTTGGCGAGAACCCGCAAGTGGGCGAGCAAGTCTTTGACGTGAGAAGTTTCCATGAATTGAAATCCGCCGCGCTTGACGAAGGGAATTTTGTGGCGCGTCAACTCGATTTCCAGATCGAAGGAATGAAAGCTCGAACGAAACAGCACGGCGATGTCCCACAGCGGCACGCCTTCCTCACGCAGCTCGAGAATCTTTTGACAGACGAATTGCGACTGCATCTGCTCGCTTCCGGCCTGCACGAGCTTGGGCCGCGCACCGGAACCCTTGCGGGTGAACAATCGCTTTTCGTAGCCTTCTTTGGCCCGTTGAATGATCTCGTTGGTCACATTCAGAATCGGCTGAGTGCTGCGGTAGTTTTCTTCCAGCTTGATGATGCTCGCGCCGGGAAAATGCTTGGGAAAATCCATGATGTTGCGAAAATTGGCGCCGCGAAACGAGTAGATGCTCTGGGCATCGTCACCGACCACCGCGACGTTGTCGTGGGTGGCGGCGAGGAGACGGACGATCTCAGCTTGAAGATGGTTAGTATCCTGATATTCGTCGACCATAATGAAGCGGTACGTGTCGGACAAACGGTTGCGCACCTCTATGTGATCGGCCAACAGATCGCGCAGCCGGGTCAAAAGATCATCATAATCGAGCAGCGACTTCGTTCGCTTGTAATCGACGTAGCGGCGAAAAAGCTCGGTCAGCTCATAGTTGACGTCGACCAGATGGGGATATTCCAATTCCAGTA
>DASWCL010000248.1:0-2046 GCA_036390135.1 Binatia bacterium | reverse complement strand
CCACCGCACCATCGTCAACGCCGCGCGCCTTGAACGTCGAGCCGGCCTTCAATAGTATGCCACCCGAGACGGAGGCTGCTATGCCGAGTCAAAAGATCTTGCAAATCATCCTTCACTTTTTGTCCTTTGTGTTTTTTATGGTTGTTTCTGATTGTTTCGCTCAAGAGAAACTCACTGTATCTTACAGCTCGGTCGACGCGCCGAGCGCCAACTGGTACATCGCCCAGGAGAAAGGCTTGTATAAAAAATACGGCATGGACGTCGAGTCGATTTTTATTCCGGCGTCGTCGACAAACGTCGCGGTTCTGGTCTCCGGCCAACTCAAATTCGGCAACGGCACCGGCGGCACCATCGCCAGCGCCGCCGTGAGCGGCGCCCCATTAGTAGCGGTCGCCTGCTTTATGAATACCCTGCCTTACGAACTCATCGTCCAGGACTCGATCAAAACGCCGCAGCAACTCAAAGGCAAAAGCCTCGGCATCAGCCGCATCGGCAGTTCCTCCGACGTCGCAGCGCGAGTTTTTCTCAAATACTTTGGCTTGGAACCGGACAAAGACGTCGCGATCATCCAAGTGGGCGGATCGAGCGAGCGCTCAGCAGCCTTTCGCGCCGGCAAAATCTCCGGTTTCGCCGCACCTCCCGGCGTTTTGTATCTCACCAAAGGCCTAGCCCAACGCGTGTTAGCCAGCACGGCCGACTTTCAGAAAAACTATCCCTTTCCTTATATCTGCGGAACGACAACCAAAAGTTACTTGGCAAGCAACCGGCCGACAGTGAAACGTTTGGTCATGGCGTTGACTGACGGGGTGCGCTTCTTCAAGACACAGAAAGAAGAGAGCAAGAAAATTCTCGCGAAATATACTCGGCAAAACAACGAAGCCTACCTAGAAGCCGCCTATGAAATCAACGCAAAACTCATGGACCGAGTCCCCTACGTGACCCGCGAAGGCATGGACATCCAGGTCAAAGATGCCGTGACTCGTAAACCCGGCGCCACGCTGAAAGTCGACGACGTCATTGACGACTCAATCGTTACAGAATTGGAGAAGGAAGGATTTATCGACAAACTTTACAAACAGTAATTCTCGCAGCGCGGGAACGAATCGAACTGCTTGAACGGTTTGAACCCGTCAGCGGTTATCTCCACAATTGTTCGAAAAATCCTGAGCGTTTCACTTCCTCGACGTAACGATTGTCGTAATAGGCCGTCACCGGCGTGTTTGCCACCGCTTTGGCATCGATCAAGTTGCTTTGCGCCATTTGCTTGACCATGGAGCGCAGCGCGCTTTCGCTGACCACACCTTCCTTGGCGTAGTTTTCCGTGGCGAAAAGATAGGCTTGCTCCAGCAGATCCGCGTCCTTCATCGGCATCCATTTCATCATGATTTTTTTGGTCAATGCTTTATCGGTTTGGATCAGCTTGATCGCTTCCGCTGTCGCTTTGATCACCCGCATGACGGTATCTTTGTCCTTCTCGACGACCGAGCGCCGCGCGACGATGCCGTTGGTGATAAACTCAGCAAACTTCGAAAGATCGCTCGGCGATACCACTTCGTTGTAGCCTAATTTCTTTAGCTGGAAATTGTACGGCGGCGAAACCACGGCGCCATCGACGGAACCGCGAATCAGTCCGGCCGCCTCCTCCGGTTGCCCGCCCATTTGCAAAATCGTTACTCCTTTGACGCCGTAACCGTCCAACGCCGTTTGCAGCGCGAAGTGAGTCACCGTCCCAAGCCGGCTCACGCCGATTTTTTTGCCCGCCATCTCTTGCGGTTTTCTAATCTCCGGCTTGACCATGATCGACTGAGTAAACCGCGGCACCATGGCGGTAACGTGAATAATGTCGCCGCCGTTTATGATGTTAGCAATGATTGCCGGCCCGCCTGAACCCGACATATCCGCTGCTCCGGACAACATCGATTGGAACAGCGCGGAAGAAGCGCCGATAAAAATTGGATCGAGTTCGATGCCATACTTCTCGCCTATATGCGCATCCTTGACAACGAACCAAGGCAGACAATTCAGACCGATGGGCGAGAACGGAAA
>DASWCL010000247.1:0-3768 GCA_036390135.1 Binatia bacterium | reverse complement strand
GCCAAAAGCGGGCGAAAATATGAGGTGCTCAATCATTGGAAACTTCGCCGAATTCGGAGCGCCACCAGAGATTAAAGCGATCAGTGGACGGTCAAACGAAACTGCGCGTAATCGTTGAAACGGAGGCTATATGAGGCTTGCAAACCGGCTATTTGGTTTTCTCTCGCTGGCAACGCTGGCTTTAACCGGCTGTCATGAATTGGGGCATATAGACGGCGTGGGCGATTACGGGAGCACCGGCGGCGACGTGGTCGGCGAAGTTGAATACGTCGACACCCGCGCGCGTGAAATCGAAGTCCGCACGGACGCCGGCCGCACGGCGGTCGTCCGTTACGACGATAGAACGCAAGTCGTTTATCAGCAGCGCAATTACTCGGTCGCCAATCTGGAACCCGGCGACTACATTGCGCTGCGCGTGCAACAAGACCGCGATGGCCGCGACTACACCAATACGATAACGGTCAAAGAGAGCGTACAGGAGCGCGGCGGCGGAAAGCGGTTGGATCGCGCCGAGGGCAGAGTCGAATACGTCGATCAACGTCGGGGCACTTTCGAGATGCGCGATTCACGCAATCGCTTGATCGTCGTCTCGGTCGCTTTCAATGCGCCGCGCACCGTGATTGATCAGTTCAATCGGTTGCGTAATGGCGACCACGTCCGCATTGAAGGACGCGCGGTCAACGCGGATCAGTTTGATCTGGAGAATTTCCTATAGGACTGACTGACTCTGCTTTTTGTTGTCACGCTAGTCAAAACGAGCAGCGAGAGTTTTCGTGATACCGGTGGGACCCGCTTCGTAGACAAAGGCAACCTCTTCCGGTCAAAGTGTTTCCCACGTAGCTCAACAGATGTTCGACTCGGTATGGCAACTGAAGGACTGCAGGACACCCGGGTGGCCTCCTCCGTACAACTTTTTGCTCTCTCCGCCGTTGTACGCTTTTGCGAGGCCTTGCTCTCAATCTCAACATCCATCATAGTATAAGTTCCAGGAAAAAACTCCGCCGACGAATCTCGCAGTTTCTGAAAACGCGCCGCTAAACCTAAGACGAGATCCTTCGCATAAGCTCAGGATGACAGTCCAAACATGTTGAAGAAAGTGCAAATACATTTCCGCGATCCAGACGTGCATTGTCCTCTACTTCTTATACAATCCGTCGATAAATCCCTGCTTGTCTAACTTCTCGACAAATTTCGTTTGAATAAACTGTGCCGGTTTTGCTTTGCGCGCGTCTGGGCGCTTCGACCAATCGAGAATAGTTTGAATGCCCTTTGCCGTCGGATACGGCTTCTCCGCGAGCAGCTTCACGTAGAAATTGTAAGCATCTTGGAGTTCTTCGTTGTTCTCCAATTTCATGTATTTTTTCATTATAGCGGGCGTTTTGGTTTTTTCCGTCTTATAGAAATGAATTCCCTCGATCACCGACTTGACCACCATCTCCGTGGCAAGCGCTTCGGCGTCGGCAAACTTCCGGCTGGTAGCCAGCGCGGCGTTGGGTAATTCCGATTCTTTCATTCCCGGCAGATCTTCGAAAAACGTATAACCCGCCTTGCGCGCCGCAAAGGTGAACGGCGGCGCCAGAGTCGTCGCATCCACCTGGCCGAGTTGCAGGGCGCCGAAGCGGCTCGACGACGGACCTACTGCAAGAAAACTCACGTCCCGCTCCGGATCAAGTCCAACTGCTGCGAGCATAATTTTTAAACTCAACATCGCCGGACCGGCGAGACTATTAACGGCAAATTTCTTTCCCTTGAGCTGGCTGAGGTCCTTGATCTCGCGCCGGGTCACAAGGACCTGCGGCTCTTGTGCGATCGGGCAGGCGATCATGACAATATCCGCGCCACTGAGCACGGCGTCCACGACGGCGCCGCCACCGGCGTTGATGAAGTTGACGTCGTTACTGATCAGCGCCTGAGTGGCAACTACGCCGCCGCGCATGTAAACCAATTGCGCGTTGACTCCGTTCTTTCGGAAAAATCCCGCATCCTTGGCAATCCAAAACGGCGCGTATTGGGGCGAGATCGAAGTGTAGGCGATGGTGACGTTGATGACCTTCTCTTGTGCGGCCAAACTCAAACTTGGCGAAAGCCAAGCAAGCATGAAAAGCGCAACGCCACAACCGTGACTCGACAAGATGGCGCTCCGGCTAAAATGACCCCTTGGATTCTGCGCGGCTTAGGCTTTCGGCGATTGCGCGGCGTAGCATCGCGCTCAAGGCCTTTTTCTTGTACGAAGCTGAACCACGCAGGTCCTCGATCGGCTCGGCGCCTTCCTGGACGAGTTGACCGGCTTCGTCGATCAACGCGGGCGTAATGTTTTTACCGCGCAACAAAGCTTCTACCGCCGAACTTTTTAGCGGCACGGTGCCACCGCCGGTTGTGCCGATGCCGATTTCGTCACAAGCGCCCTTCTTGTCGAGACTGAGCTGCACCGCGGCACTGGCGATCGCAAAGTCACCGGCCACTTTTTCCAGTTTCAAATAAACGCCAGCGCTATTCTTTGCCGGCAGCGGGACAATGATCTCGGTCAAAATCTCGTCCGGTTCGAGCGTGGTAGAGTAGGCAAACGTAAAAAACTCGGCGGCGGGAATGACGCGCTCGCCGCGCGGGCCGATACATTTCAGTTGCGCATTGAGGGCAAGCACGACCGGGCCATAATCGCCGCAGGGATCGGCTTCGACCAGGCCGCCGCCGATGGTGCCGCGGTTGCGCACCTGCGCGTCGCCGATCTCGCTCGCCGCCTCGCGCAACATCGGAAGCCTTTCGCGGATGAGCGGAGACTCTTCGATCTGGACATGACGCGTCATCGCGCCCAAGCGAAGCCTGCCCGCTCCTTCTCGAATATAATTCAGGTCGGCGAGCCGGTGGATGTCGATCAGATACTTGGGCCGGGCGACGCGCAGCTTCATCATCGGCACCAAACTCTGGCCACCGGCCAGAAGTTTGGCGTCATCACCGTACAGGCTCAAGAACTCGATGGCCTCGCCGATTCCTTTTGGCGCGAGATATTCAAAAGCTGCTGGATACATATTTCAGATTACCTCTTACTATACTCGTAGCGCATCGGGTCCCACTTGCTGGCACGGATGTCCTCGTAAGCTTTTTTGACGAAGCTGAAATCGTAGACCTGATCGAGGGTCACCGGGCCTTTGATCCGGCTCGTTGCTCCCACCGCGCGCATCTGCTCACGCACCCGTTCGATGTTGGTGGTCATCACCTCTTCGCTGGCGCGGCCGACTTGCGCCAAGTCGGAGGCTTGTTTATCACGCTCACGCCAGATTTCTTTGGCTTCATTGAAGTCGTTGATGCGCAGCACTTCCATAATAAACTTCGCCGCCTCGTTCATGTTGCGATGATAAAAGATTTGTCCCTTGAGCGTTGCTTTCACGACCCGATACACTTCCTCCGGCGAGTTCTTAATTTTGTCGTCGCTGGTTTCAAGGTTGGCGCTAAGCGACGAAACATAATCGCCACTGTAAGCAAGGATGCGGAATCCTTTGGCCTGGGCGATGCGCGCGTTGCCAATCGTGATCATGGTCGCGTCCACCGTTCCGGCCAAGAGCGCGCCGAACCGGACCGATGGTTCCCCGAGCGCGCGCATCTGCACCGTCTCGACGGCGACGCCATTTTTGCTGAGCAACTCGCGAAATAGCAGCGTCGAGTTTCCGGACGCGTCGGAAATGGCAACCGTCTTGCCGTTCAGTTGCTTGATATTCGTAATTTTGGGCGACACCACGAGATACTGTGATGGTTTGTCAGTGCTGACCTGAA
>DASWCL010000246.1:0-13049 GCA_036390135.1 Binatia bacterium | reverse complement strand
CCGTTCATGTTCGCATCCGACTTTCCACATGAGATTTCCCTCGGCAACTGCATGGAAGAGATCAACGAAATCATCGAGCGCACCGATTTAAAGCCGGAGCACAAAACCGCAATCTTAGGCGACAACGCGCGGCAGTTCTATCAAATATGAACGCTTTGCAAACGCGCTCAACATAGAGAACGCAAAACCATAGGGGCGACGCTCGCCCATCTGCGACGGAGGAGCAATGCCGAACAAATACGTCGATTGCGACGGCCATGTGATGGAGAAAGTCGACGAAATGATCAGCTACGTCGGCGAACCATTCAAAACCACGGGCCACATGAATCCTCGGCGCATGTTGCCGAGTCTCGATCGCTTTCATACACCGCGATTGGAAGAGCGCAAACCCGGCACTTTCGATCCCAACGTCGGCCCGGAAAAGTGGCTGCAGTTTCTTGAAAAGACCGCCCTCGAATCGAGCGTGCTCTATCCGACCGAGGGATTGGCTTACGGTCAAGTCGCTTTCCCGCCTTGGGCAGTTGCGTACGCCAGAGCGTATAACGATTGGCTGCACGCGAAGTATCTCAAATTCAGTCCACGCTTGAAGGGCATCGCTTTGATTCCGCTGCAAGATGTTCCGGCAGCCGTAATCGAGCTGCGCCGCGCAGTCAAAGACTTGGGTATGGTCGGCGCCATGTTACCGTCGAACGGACTCAATCCGCACTTGAGCGCCCAACATTTTTGGCCGGTCTACGAAGAAGCGACCAAGCTCGACTGCGCCCTCGCCGTCCACGGCGGCTGCTACGGCGATCTCGGCTTCAACACCTACACGGTTTTCCCCGCGACGCGCGCGCTCGGCATGCCGGTTCCCCTTGCCATCGCCGCCACCGGCATGATCGTCGATGGCGTATTCGATGCGTTCCCAAATCTCCGCATCGGCTTCTTGGAAGGAGGCACGAGTTGGATTCCCATGGTGATCGACCGCTTGGAAAGAGAGCTGGAATATGGCGGCCTGCGCATCAAGCGCAAACCCGAGGACTATTTTAAGAGCGGCAAAATGTTCATCAGCTGCGAAGGCAACGAGAAAGCCTTGGCCTATGCCATCGAGCGCGTCGGGCCCGAGCCGTTCATGTTCGCCTCCGACTTCCCGCACGAGATTTCCCTCGACAACTGCATGGAAGAGATCAACGAAATCGTCGAACGCCATGACCTCAAGGATGCACACAAGGAAGCGATACTCGGAGAAAACGCGCGGCGCTTTTATAAAATCTAGTTCGCCTCCATCGCCACGATCGGCGATCGCGGTCCGCATCCGAGGAGAATCAAATGCCACGATGTTCAACGTACGCTCTAGCGTTTTTCGTGTTCGCGGCTTTCTCCAGTAGCGAACCAGCGACAGCGCTCGACAAAATTAAATTTCCTTACTCGCCGATCTCGTATCACAGTCTTCCCTTTTTGGTCGCCTACGAAGCGAAGCTCTTCGAGAAGCACGGACTCGAAGTCGATCCGGTGTTCGCCGGCGCTTCATCTTTGATCGTGCAGTCCATGCTTGCCGGCGAGGCGGATTTGGCGGGCATGGCCGGCCCGGCGGTGATCTCCAACGTGCTTAAAGGCGGCGACGTCATTCAAGTGGCTGCGCTGGTCAAGTCTTTTAGCGTGCCGCTCTACGTCCAGCCGTCGATTACTCAGGTATCGCAATTGTCCGGCAAGAGAGTCGGCGTCACCCGCTTCGGCTCAGTGTCGCACTTCACCGCGAAGGCGATCTTGGACCGCTCCAACATCACCGACGCCGTGATCGTGCAAACCGGCGGCTACCCGGAATCGATGACCGCGCTCACCACCAACGCCATAGCTGGCGCGATGATTCCGGCGCCGCAAAGCGTGGTGCTGCGCGAAAAAGGCTTTCGCGAGCTGGTCAGCATCAAACAGATTCGCGACATGAACATCCGGTTCATCGAACAGGGAGTCGTAGCGCGGCGCGCCTACGCCGAAAAGAACCCCGACATCGTCAAACGATTTATCGAAGCCACCTACGATGGCCTGAAAAAAATCCATGACGACAAAGCTTTTGCCGTTAAGATCCTCGGCAAATACACCAAGGTGACGCGACAGAACATGTTGGACGAGAGCTATCAGACGAGTATCGAAGCATTCGCCAAAGATCCGCGCGTGCCGCCGGAAGTATTCAAAGATCTCGCCGAGCAGCTCGTCGCTTTGAAGCTGATCGATGCCGCAGCGGCGCAAAAGACACCGCTAACCGCCTATTACGACAATCGTTATGTGGATGAACTGGCGAAAGCCGGTTTCTTCAAACGGTTATGGCAGTGAATCGGCAGTAACCGTCAAAGGAGCGCATGAAGCATTTAACTTGCCTAAGCCGGCACCGAACCAAACGTCCCGTCCGCAAAAATATTTTTACGCTGCTGCTGAGCTTTGCGACGGTCATTACGGTGGCGCTTTCTGCGGCGTCCGCTCAAAGCTCTTCCCCCACTCTGGTCGCCTATGCGGGTCAAAATGAAACCGTCGGACCGATGTGGATCGCCCTTGAAAAAGGCACGTTGAGAAAATATGGCCTCGACGTTCGGCTGGTTCAATTGCGCAACGGATCGCTCAGCATAATAACCTCCCAATCGTCGTCGCGATCTGATTTCTGAGACTCAAGTTTCAGATCGTATGGGTTGGTGCCATACGTCGGTCTTCCGTCGAAGATTTGAAATCGTCCTTTTCACGATTTTTTAGGCTCCTGTAATCAACCTTCATTTCTTATAAAGCGCTCTGATAAATCCACTCTGTTCGATGCGCTTCATGATCGACGTGTCGAGGATCAAGTTTGGGTCGGTCTCCTTCGCTTGCGGGTATTGGTAGGACAGAATCTCCAAAGCGGTTTTTGTTATTTCCAGCGATGGCGTCGGCACTTCTTCCACGGCGCTTTTGGCGTATTGATACGTCTCCTCCAAAATATCGTCGGACGTTCCTTTCATGTATTTTTTCAACACGGCCAAGCTTTTCTCTTTGTCGGTTTTGGAGATGTAAATTCCTTCGATCATCGCCTTCAAAACCTTCTCCGTCAGATCGCCATTCTTGATCGGCGTTGGGCGGAGCGTCGTGATCGTATTGTACGGATAGACGACGCCTGCCTTATCGTAATCGATCAATTCCCGATAACCCATTCTCTTGGCGATTAAAGTGAAGGGGATCGTCAAGGAAGCCGCCTGCACGATACCGCGCTCCAGCGCGGGAAACGCCAACTGCGCTTCGCCGATCGCCAGCAGTTTCACGTCGCGGTCCGGCACGAGCCCGAGCTTCGCTCTCAACACATACCGAACCATCATGTCGCCGAACGCCCCGGGCCGGCCGGTCGCTATGGTTTTACCGCGCAGTTCTTCGGCATTTTTGATGTCGCCGCGGCTGAAAATCGCCGAATTGACCTTGTTCATCGTGGTCATGATGATCACTTGGTCTTTGACGCCGAGAATGTGTGAAGTAAGAGCACCCGTACCGCTTGCCATGACGAACGGGACTTCGCCGCTGGCAAGAAGCTGCTGCGGCCGTATTCTGCCGGCATAGATCGCTTTCAGATCGAGTCCGTATTTTCTCCCCAAATGTTCCTCGACGGCGATCCAGAGCGGCAGATAGGCTCCGGAGAACGTCGAATAACCGATCGTGACCGGTTCGAGAGCCGCGGCGGCCAAACAGAAAGTGGCGCCGAATAGCGACGCACAGCCGACGGTCAAGGCGATAAGTGATTTTACCAGTGTCATCTTTGGGCCCTTCTTCGAGCGATTCAACTGCCGCCCGAATTTCCGAATGGCTTCGCTTGAACCTCTTGGCTGATGTCGATCTGCAGTAAATCGTCGCCGACGATCAATGGCCCGCCATATTTCTTTTGAGTCGCCGGAATCAGATCCGCGGCTTGGGCGCCGCCGAACAGCAAGAGATGATTGTATACGGCCAACTTTGGTTGAACCCGCGCGAAAACTTCGCCGGCCTGCTCCGGCGTCGTGTGATTGCCGCCGATTCTCCTAAGCTGCTCAGGGCTTTCCGCCGCGCCGCCGGCAGCGGCAGTTACTTCATGAACCAGGACGTCGACTCCACGCGCGTGCTCGATCAGATTTTCATTGAACGTCGTGTCGCCCGACAATGCGACCGCGTGATTCTTGTAATCGATTCGATAACCGAACGCCGGCAAATCCTCGCCTCCGTGATCGACCTCGAATGCGCTAACCTTGATGCCGTCATCCTCGCACACGATGCCTTCGCCGATCTCGTGCGCGATTAATTTTACCCCTTCTGCCGGATAGCTTTTGCTCCGCACTCGAATATCGACGGCGAAAGCTTTGGGCAAGTGCTCCATCATCTGCTTTGTTCCCTGCGGACCCCACACATTGAGCGGCGTGCGCCGTTTGCCCCACGGTCTACCGATCCAACCGGTCAGCCAGAGGTCGGGAAAGCCGACGACGTGATCGGAATGATGATGCGTCAGAAATATCCCGGTAATTTCACTAAAGGGAATGCCGAGTTGGTGCAGCCGCTGCATGGCGCCGCGCCCGGCATCGAAGATAAATTTATGCGCGCCAACTTCGACGAGCGTGCTCGGACCGAAGCGTTGCAAGCTCGGCGGCGGCGCGCCGGTGCCGAGCAAGGTTACGCGAAACGCATCTTCCGGCGGTTCCGTCATGGATTAAATCTCAGGAATCGAATCTTGCGATCAACGCGCTGAGCCATCGCGGGCCCAATACTTCGCTCAACGGCCCGCCAGCAGGGACTTAATAAAACCGCTCTGATCGAGTTCTTTCACCAATCGGCTGTCGGCGAATTCTTCCGGCTTTGCCGTCTTCGCTTTTGGCACACTCTTCTCAAGCTCCAGTAAGAGATTCGCAATACCCGCCGGATAGGGTGGAACATTAAAACCGTTCTTGATTACCATCTCGTAGGTTTCTTCGAGCACTTCACGATCGTCGGTGCGAAAATATTTCCCCATGGTTTTCATGGCAAACGCCTTGTCTTTCATGCCGCGCACCGCGCCCTCGATGTACGCTTTGAGAAAACGCCGCACGGTCTCTTCGTTCGACTTTAAAAACTTGCGCGTCGTCACCACTCCGTTGACGTGGTACTCGACGTCGAGCTTTGACAGGTCGACGAGATCTTTCAATTTGGCTTTGCGCGCCTGCAGCGTCGCCGGCGGGGTCACCGCCGCCGCTTGTACTTTGCCGGCGACCATGGCGCTGATCGTCTCCGCCGGTCCGCCCGTCTGTACCATCGTGATGTCGCGATCGGGGTCGATACCGGCGCGGCGCAGCGCGATCCGCGACGCGAGATCAGATTGGGTTCCAAAGCGTGTCGTGCCGAATATTTTGCCGCGCAGATCTTCGATGCGGTTGATATTGGGCTGGGCAAAGATCCACCAGTTAAATTTCTTCGCGATGGTGGCGATGATCACGGTATCCGTGCCCGAAAGCGCCGCTTGTATCGGTCCCGCGCCGCCGGCTTGAATAACCGGCAACTCGCCCGAAAGCATCGCCTGGATCGCCAGCGAGCTGCCCGGGATGCTGATCACCTCGACGTTGAGACCGTTCTTCTCGTAGTAATTTCCTTCCTTGGCGAACCAGACCGACATTTGGGCGGCCGACGACGAACCGCCGCCGCTCCGGAATTTCTCAAGCTTCTTTTCCTGGGCGGAAAGACTCAACGGACAAGAAATGGCTACAAGGAGCGCTGAGAAAACAAGAAATCGACGAATCATAATCCCCTCTCACCCGAAATAACGGACCCGTCAATTAGCGCTGCCACGTGTCCGAACCGTTTTGGATATAGCATAATCCGTCGACCAATTTCGATGAATCGAACTCAATTTGCGGGGCACGACAGAGAAATTTACTGTCGACGTCAGCAGCCTGCCTCGCTGATCGGTTGAACATCCCTTGCAAGCAAGCAGAAATTTTGTCAATTTCACCCGTCGCCTGGTTCGGACGAACAACCCCATGATGAAACGGCACTCACCGATCTGTCACGCCTGTATTTTGCTGCTTTTGACCTTGCTCCAGTGGTCGTGCACGTTGATTCTCGACACCATCTGGACCGGCGGAGAGACAACACTCGATTCAAATGCACCGCCATCATCTGGACAGCGCCTTATCATCTTCGCGCTGGACGGCACAACGCCGGACCAATTGATGCAGGCGATTCGCTCGGGCAGCGCGCCCAATCTTGCTGGACTGCTGGGAAGAGAAAAGCAGCAAGGACTCTTCGAGCACGCGTACGCCGCGCCTCGGGCATGGAGCATTTTGCCGTCGAGCACGATTGCGGCCTGGGCCGCGATCTTTACCGGAACTCCGCCCGCCGCCAACGGTGTGGCTGGCGACGAATGGTTCGAGCGCGAAACCGCAACCTTTCGCGCGCCCGTTCCGGTTTCGACTCTCGACACAGTCGACGTAAGCAAGGTGGTGAGCGACGATTTGATCGGTACAGCGCTCAGGACTCCGACTCTGTACGAGCTGGTGCAGAAGAAAGCTTACGTCTCGCTCCTATCGGTCCACCGCGGCGCGGCGCTCTACACGACGGTTGCTCCGGCGGCATTCACCGATTTCCTTTACTTTCTGATCAGAGGAACACTCAAAGGCATTGATCCCGAAAAGACCTTTGCCGCCTCTCTCGATTTCAGTGCCACGCAAAAAGTGATCGAAGCCATAGACGCGTACGGCTTACCTGATGTGCAGGTCGTGTATTTTCCCGGTATCGATATTTTTACGCATGTATCCGAAGATCCTCTGGTGAGACAAGTACGTTATCTGCAGCGGGTCACCGACAAAAACATCGGCGACGTGTTGGAAATCTATCGGAAAAAAGACGCGCTCAAGGGCACCTATGTGATCGTCATTTCCGACCACGGCCAGATACCGACGCTAGACGAAGACCGGCACAAATTGAGCACCGATGACGAACATTCGCCATTCGCCTTGCTCAAGCGCAGTGGTTATCGCGTGCGCAAACCGCTGCTTACGCTGGGTGAGCTCGACACCGACTACCAAGCCGTGCTCGCCTACCAAGGTTTCATGGCCTACGTTTACCTGGCGGATCGGTCGACCTGCGAACAAGAGCACCAGCCTTGCGATTGGCCAAAGCCGCCGCGCTTTAAAGAAGATGTATTGCCGGCGCTCCAAGCATTTGACAAAGCCAATCGTAGCGGTGAGCTCGTTCCCGAGCTGAAAGGGACCATCGACTTGATCTTCGGTCGCGAGCCGGCGCCGACCAATCAAGCCGCGAAGCCCTTTCAAATCTTCGATGGTCAGAAGCTGGTGCCGATCGGAGACTACTTGAATCGTAATCCGCGACCAGACCTGATTGACCTGGAAAGACGAATGCAATGGCTCGGCGCCGGTCCGTATGGACATCGCGCCGGCGATATTCTGCTCCTCGCCAAGGCGTGCACGCAGCTGCCGATCGAGCAACGCTTTTACTTCGCGTCCGTATCGCATCACACGTGGCACGGCAGCGCATGCGAGCAAGACAGCCGCATCCCTTTTATCCTTGCCCAAGCCGGTGGTAACGGCGAACGCATGCGCGCGTTGATGCGAAAATTCGCTGGTGAAGTTCCGACGGAGCTCAGCATGACACCATTGGTTCGGGAGTTGTTGAAATAAAAGCGAATGGGCAGAGCACTGCTGAAGTGAGTGTGAATCAGAGAATGCTAGAAAAAGCTCTTACCTCTCGTGCTTGGTTCGGTTCCGCTCGATGCTGATTGGGCTCGGTACGGTCGCACGATCGTAATAAAAACCACTCAAGGCTTGCTCAAGCGCTAAATCCTAAACTGTAGAACAGCTCCGAGCGTTTTTTCATTGAAGGAGAATTCAATTCAATCCTGGGATCGCCGTTTGGCTTCTTCGACTCCTTGATCACCTGATCCGCCCGCCGCAGCACATTGGGCGGAATTATTAGGCCGATTTGCTAAAATTGCTTTGTGCGTTGACATGACCAACGTTGATTTGATCAGTCGTTGGCCAAGACCCTATTCCAAGGAAGTCCGAGCCCAGCACGTTGCTGAAAAGCCGCTCGAAATGCTTCGGCAAGCTCGGCACGAACGGAGCAGGTTTAGTCATTTGACCTCACGCACCGTTCGCCCTGAGCTTAGTCCGAGCGCTAAACGATCTCAAGAAGCTGAGTCACTGCGTAGGGATTAGAGTTTACCCGTAGATTTGAAGTGCTCAATGCGGCTTTTGATAATCTCGCTTAAATCGTGGGTCGGTAGCTCCTCGACAACCGACAACGGCTGGACGCCGAGCTTCGTCAGCTGGCCGTTGATGAGGCGCAGCGCTGTACGAAGACGCCGATACTCTTGCAACGACTTGCGGCAATCCAGCAAGCGGTGGTCGATTTCTTCGATGCACTGGCTCAGCCTGCGGGCTTCGCCTTCTTGAAGCGCGCGCACCAGATGTTCGAATGGCGGTTCTGAATTATTGAACTCCTCTGACATGACAATCGTTCCTTTCTACTATTGTATTTAAATTCTAAGACGGAATGATGATTTTCTGTCCGACGTAGATATAATTCGGACTTTTCATGTTCATCCTATTCGCTTCATAAATCTTTTCCCATTTAAACCGATTCCCATAATATTTAATCGCAAGGTGGCTCAAAGTATCACCGACCTCTACGGTGTGCTCGTTCGCGACGCTTGCTACCGGAGCGGCAACGGGTTTCGTGGCCGTGCGCTCCGGTTTGGTTTTTTCCAACGCCAGCTGAGACTTTTCTCTACTGCCGGCGTTGCCTTGGGCGAAGCGTTCATCGCGCCGACTCGCCAAGACGGGCTGGGTTGCGTACAAACGATCGATGAACCCCGAGCTGTCCAATTCTTTGACGAAGTTTAGATTGGCGAATTCTTCGGCCTTCAATGCTTTGGCTTTGGGATCTTTCGCGGCAAGTTCGCGGAGCATGATTTCGATTCCGCGAACGGTCGGATAGGGTTTCTGAGGTGTGAGGGTTAGTCCCAAGTCTTCGTAAAGCTCGGTGAGCACTGTGGTGTCGGTGATCTTCAAGTATTTGGCCAGTATCGCCAGCGATTCGTGACGATGGGTCTTATAGTAGTGGATGCCTTCGACGTATGCCTTCATGACGCTGCGCACAAGGTCCGGTCGTGATTTGATCAAAGCTTGAGTCGTCGCCAGGCCGGTGTGTTGATATTCGAGCCCGAGCATTTGCAGATCCGCTAGAGTATGAAAGCCGAGGGCCTTCGCCTTGAGCGTCATCGGCACCGCAACCATCGCCGCCTGTATCTTGCCTGCTTCAAGCGCTGCAAACCGCGCCGGCTGGCTGCCGATCTCTAATATCGTCACGTCTTTTCCCGGTGCGAGGCCGAATCTTTCGAGTGCGTAACGCGTCGCGAAATCCGACGACGAGCCAAATCGGCTCACAGCGAGAGTCTGCCCCTTGAGCTGATCCGGCCGGCTGATGCTTTTATCGACCATGAGCTGATAATCCATGGTGTTGAGAAACCCCGCGATCATCACCACGTCCGATCCGCGCAGACGAGTCTGCAGCGCGGCGGCGCCGGCCATCTGAGCAAAGGCGACTTCTTTCGAAACTAGGCTCTGCGCAGTGGTGCTGCCGCTTTCGATGAACACGAGCTGGACGTCCAATCCGTTTTTGCGGAAAAAGCCGCGGTCGTGGGTGATCCACAGGGACGCCATGTTGCCGGAGATCGAGCTGTAGGCGATGGTGATTTTCTCCAGCGGACGCTCCGATACGTTCTCCGCCGCGCTTAAGGCTGTGGGCAAAAGCGCGATCAAGACAAAAATCACGACCGAGAGCCAGTTTTGGCGCTGTTTCGATTGAATAGACATTTTCTTTCTCCTTCTAAAATCGTTGACTCACGCTATTTCTCGACCGAGCCGCAACATCGCCGCTCGCAGGCTCGAACGCATGCGCTCCAGGGCACGGGCCAAATCGCCGATCTCGTTGCGCGCGCTTACACAATCGCCGTCGACCGAGCTGTCGAGATCGCCCATGGTGACCTTGTCAGCGATTTGCGTCAGGCCGACGATCGGTCGAACGATCCAGTGAGCCAACAGAAACGACAAGAGCGCGCCGAAGAAGGGAACGATCGCAATCACAGCGATAATCGGAAGCAGCGCGCGTTGGATCTCGTTTTGCACCGCATCAGCCCAAAAGCCCACATGGGCGCTGCCCATTTGTCCTTCGAGAACCGGCACGGCAGTTTCGTACAGCGTTCTGCCCGCCCACAGTAATTCTCGCCGTTGGACTTCACGCTTGGAGCCTGCAGCCGGCTCCAGCTCTTGAGGAAAAGTTCCTAAAGTATGAGCGACGATCTCGCCTTTGCCGTCTTCCACGTAGGCGTACGCAACGCCGTCGAGCAGGGTATATTTTCGCGCGAGAGCGTGCAGCGCGAGAGTATTTCTGCCGGCCACGTATCCCGCCGCGGCATCGCTGAAGTTGGTCGCGATGGCAAGCGCGCGCTTGTCGAGTTGTTGCCTCAGCGTGCTGCCGGTGAGCTGATATACCGCCGCGATCACACAAACGCCCAAAACCAACATCACGCCCGTGTAGATTCCGCCGATCTTCCACTTAAGTCCGCACCGTCGCGATTCGTGATCCATATCTTTTCTCCTTGATCGAGCACTCACATCATTTTCAGCGTGGCGATTTCGCGCACCATGACTTTTTGAAAACGGGATCTCATCGTTTCGTTCAGGATCTCCCCGCTCACCCGCAGGATAAGATCCGCGAGCTTTGCCTGTGGAAAGGCGTGGCTGGATTCGCCGAGGGCAGAGATTTGATCAACCAGGATTCGCTTGGCCATGGGCCCCACCGCTTCGGTGGCCGCACGGGTCATGCGGTCAAAAAACTGCAAAGAGACGGCAGGTCCTTTCGTCGCGATACGCGACAAGTTCAGTCGGTCGGACTCCCGAAGCGGAATGATAGGCGCGTCGCCGCGATGGCTGCCGTTCGCTTCATCCCCGTTTGTATCAGCGCGCTTTGGGTTAATCCGCGAGGCGGATGGTTTCGTTCTCAACAGGCCCACGTCCGCGGCGCCGAGCTTGGGCGCTTCGTTTCCTTGCTCCAATAGCAGCCCGCCGGCCGCCTTCATGACCAAATAAGGCGAGACTTTCTTTTTACCGGATGCACTCGCCATCGCCAGCGCGTTGTCGCAGAGAATGTTGATTAAGCGCGGCGTGCCTCCCGAATAGTGCCAGACCGCTTCGACTGCTTCTTTGGTGAAGATCTCCGGGCCATCGTAACCGACGATCTGCAAGCGATGGCGCATGTAATGATCGACCTCGTTTGGGGTCTGCAATGAATAGAGACGGTGATGAATTGCGATTCTCTGTTTGATCCGCCGTAGAGAAGATTTGGTCAATTTCGTCGCCACCTCGGGTTGACCTACGAGCACGATCTGCAGCAGCTTTTCTTCATCTGTTTCCAAATTCGACAGATCGCACAGACCTTCCAGCGCCTCGTCGCTAAGCTTCTGCGCTTCGTCGATCAGCAGGGCCACCGTGCGACCGATGCGGAGTTGGTTGACAAGATAGTTATTGAGATCCTGAATCATCTCCAGCCGGTTTTTTTCTTTGTTGCCCAGCCCCAGGCTCTGCACCATCATCTCAGTTAAGCCGTAGGACGTGAGATGACTGTTCGAGACGAAAATAAAGTGAACGCGCCCATCGAGATGACGCATGAGCTTGCGCAATAAAATCGTCTTGCCGGTTCCCACTTCGCCGGTAACGAGCATGAACCCTTTTTTGGTTTCGATTCCGTGAACCAACACCGCGAGACCTTCGAGGTAGAGGGGGTGATTGTAAAAAAATCGTGGGTCGGGCGTGACACCGAACGGCGTTTCTCTAAATCCAAAGTGGCTTTCCAGCAAGGCTTTGTTTTCTTGAGATCTGGGAAGTTCGATCATCGGGCTACCCTCCTCGAGGCGTCGGTGTCGGTCCGGAATTTTTGCAAACCTCACCGGATTCCGTTTCCGGCGGGCGGAAACACGATCAGAAATTCCTACGCGGTAAATTAGTTTGTCTTAACGAAGATGGTGCGAGGTGGAGCAACTTGTAATTTTTTCGTCGAAATTTGTCAAGCCAAAAAGTCACTTTGGCGAAAAAATTTTCCCCGGCCAGCACGCCGTGCTGTTTATAGTTCTGTGGACAGGATCAATAAGAGCACGTTGCTACGGCAAAACTGCACTTATCCACAGTTGTGGATAACTATCACCGTGCCAACTTGGTTTTTACGATAAGAATTCGTTTGGCTCTTTGCTTTCAGCCAAGTTTCTCGCCGCGTCAAATAAATTCTTGTCGAATCATTCTGCGCGCCGCTCGATCACACGACGCAGATATTCGACTCGATCGCAGCGACACTGTCGCAGTTGATCTTAACTTCTTTACTTGGCGTTGTGACTGATGTTTTGGGCACGAGGTAATCAAACCGACGATTGCTCACATCCAAGATCAGTCTTTCATTGACATCGGACCAAGCAATCGGATAGGTTTTGACCAAGGATCGTGAAGGATTGCGGAAGAAAATCGAAACGACGTTCACCAAAGTTTGCGCGCGGCTGCGCGTGAATTTCTGAAAGGAGGCGTTTCATATGCCGACTATTAAAGGCCTTAGTCATGTGGTGCTTTATGTTAACGACCTGGAGAAAATGGTCGCGTTTTATAAAGACGTGCTCGGGCTCGTCAAGTACCGTGAGCATCCCGGGCGCATGGTGTTCTTGACGGCCGATCCGAATATCGAAGATCACCAACTCGCTCTCGCCAAGGGGCGCGAGGGCAACGCCAAGATCATCGCGCATATCGCTTGGCGCGCCGAATCGCCGGCCGACGTCAAGGCGTATTACGAGCGTTTCAAGGCGCTGGGTGTACCGATCGATCACTGCGTGAGCCATGCTTACGAGGAAATGGGCAACACGGTGTCGTGCTATTTTCTCGATCCAGAGGGGAACCGCATCGAAGTTTATGCTCTCGTGCCCGAGCGCGATGACGCACGCGTCAACCGTCCTCTCGATCTCGATCGCAGCGTGGAGGAAATCGTCGCGCAGGCGAGCGGTCTTCACG
>DASWCL010000245.1:0-6233 GCA_036390135.1 Binatia bacterium | reverse complement strand
TTTTTTCCGCGTTTTCATCCGCTTCGCGCGCGCGGACCTCATATTGATCTTTGAGTGCGGGAAATTTCTCAGTATAAAGTTCTGTTATCCGCCGCAACGCGGCGCCCTTCTCCTCCAACGCGCGCAGCGCCGAATAGAGCGCTCCCTCGACTGCTTCGCTCTGCT
Source organism: Binatia bacterium (assembly GCA_036390135.1). Classification (GTDB taxonomy): domain Bacteria; phylum Desulfobacterota; class Binatia; order UBA9968; family UBA9968; genus DP-20. The sequence goes on along the minus strand of DASWCL010000245.1, from coordinate 6,068 downwards.
CGGCCAGCAAACTATCCGGCGAAAAGGCATGACCGGTGTGACAGCGATATCGCATTAAACTCCCTTCTTGAAGTTCCCAGAGCGTGCCGTTGCATGACTGACATGTAAACGTCGTTAGCTTGCCAAGCTCGCCCATGTCATCCATATCTTTTTCCATCTTGGCAAATTGTATTTCTGTTTTGATTTGTTTCGGGGCCGAGGCACCAGCCGTTGCCGGCTGTCCGACAAGCCGGACGAGGAGCGTGCCCATCTCATCGAGCGATATGCAATGATCCACAACGATGTGCGTCATCGCATTAGCGGGCATCATTCGAAACAAGGCATCAGCAGAATCCTGCACCACACTGATGCCGCCGGAAGCTTTCGCGGCCCACAGTCCCGCCGTGCCGTCGTCGAGGTTACCACTGACCACGACACCGACGACCCGCGGTCCGTATACCCAAACGATTCACTCATTTCACATGGCGTCACAAGCGGTACTTGAGCCAGCGGTGCATTACAGAACCCAAAATTCTGCACCCTCTATTTTCCCGCCGATCCATTTGTTATGAAAAATTATGGGCCGGTGCAGCGGTCCCCTAAGAAGTAGCCCCCAAGCCCCTTCTTACGCTGCGCCGGCTCTGCTTTGCGTATCCACGTGTAAGTAATCTCCGAATTGCTGTACGTATTCTCTGGACGAAAAAAATTATTTGCTCGAATGCTTCGATCGAGCAACGCACAGAAAATCTTACCAAAACCACTTTGCGAAACTTACCTGCGAATTGCTTGACCTAATGTGCATGCCAAACATTGGCGATGGTTGATCTGGATCAGGACGGGGACTTCCGCAGGGGTTCTAAAAGTGACAACCTGATATTGTCGGTCTTCGATGACCTGATGCGTCGAGTAGACTAATTATCAGCAAGCGATGGTCAAAAGTGAAACGGCTGATTTTCGTTACTCTGATCGGGACAATTCTGTCAGCGTGGGCCGTTTTGTCTTACGCGCAGCAGTGCACGGTCTTGGAAAATTTTTCTGCTTCAACGCCGAACAATTTTCCGGCCGGCTGGAAGCCCCGAGAAGCGGCCGGAAAAAACGTCTACATTGTGGCGAAAGATGGCGACATGCTCTTCGTACGCGCCAAAGCCGCCGGCGGGAAGTCGTCGGGCAATGGCAGCGAGGCCGACCGGCCGGTCAAATGGAATCTTGAAGAGTATCCGATCCTGAGTTGGAAATGGCGGCCGCGGACATTTCCTCAAGGCGCCAACGAGCACATCGGGAAGGATGACAGCGTCCTTGGTGTTTATATTGGCTTTTGTCCACCCGAAGACTTGGCTCTATGCGAGCGCTCGCTCAAGGGGCAGCTCGGGTTGGGAGATCGGATCGCGCTGCCGCGACTGCTGCTCGCAAAGGGAGTCGGCTCGCTGAAATATATTTGGAGTGAGCAGCTGGCGAAGGGCTTTGAGTTCGATAACGGTCGCAAAGCGGTCAAAGTCCTTGAGCGTGGCGCCCCAATACATCGCGATCAATGGATCGAAGAGCGGGTTAATATCGCAGCCGATTATCGCAGGCGTTTCGGCGTTCAGAAATTACTCAATCCAATCGGTCTGTCCATTCTGACCGACTCCGATGACACACACTCAGACAATCCATCCAGCGTCGCGGAAGGGGACTACGCCGACTTCAAACTGTGCCCAGAGTAGGAGAAAGAGATATTGCTCGGTCAATTCGTACCCGGAAACACAGGAGGACTTGACATCCTTGAGCATCCGATAAATCTCGACGAGAAAAAGGGGGAGACAGCGCGCTCCGGGCGCGCAGGTTTTGCCCACGCGTGCATGGACAACAAACAGCTACGAGGCGCAGTCATTGGGTATGGTTTTATTTCGAGCCAAGGACATATTCCTGTTTATCGGGAGCGCAATCGAACGTTAGGCGATGTTAAAATCGTCGCGCTCGCCGACATTTGTCCGGTCCGCAGAAGCTCGGCGCGAGAAGCCGTTCCCGGGGCAAGGATTTACAGCGATTATCGCGCTTTACTGGAGACAGAAGCGGCGCGCCTGGATTTTGTCGATATCGCGACACCTCCTTACGAGCACGCGGCCATTGCGCGTGCGGCTTTATTGAGCGGAGTTCACGTACTCTGCGAAAAGCCTCTGGCCTGCAGCACAGAAGAGGCTCGTTCGCTTCTGGATCACGCGCAGCGTGTCAAAAAGGTGATTTTTCCTTGTCATAATTACAAACATGCGCCGATGATCAAGGCGATTCGGGAGATTATTCATAGCGGTCGAATCGGAAAAGTGCGTTCGGTAACTTTGAATACCTACCGCAATACTCATGCAAGAGGCATGAGCCAATGGAACTCCCACTGGCGGCGCGAAAGCCGGTACAGCGGCGGCGGAATTGCCATGGATCACGGCAGTCACAGCTTGTACCTGACCTTTGACTGGCTTGGATCCTATCCGACCGCGGTGTCAGCGAAGATGAGCAATTTGGAGCCCGGTAGGTATGACACCGAAGACGAATTCACGGCAGTGTTGAACTTTTCAACCGGCGTGGCTCACCTGCATCTCACGTGGACGGCCGGAGTTCGAAAACTCATTTACACTATTGAGGGAGAAAAAGGCCTGGTCACAATGAAGGACGATGACCTGCAAATTGAAATTTTCAAGAACGGGCATTTTCCAGATAACGCCGGCATAGTCAACGGTGAAAAAAAATCGATCACGTCTCACTGGGAGGATGCCAGCCACGCGAGCTGGTTCAATGCGCTTTTCGATGAATTTCGAGGAGCGATCGAGCGCCACGACTTCGCAGGAAAAGATGCGCGGGAAGCGTTGTTATGCGTCGAGGTAATCAATACTGCTTATCGCTCGGCGCGCGACGGGTCGCGCCAATTGCAGGTTCTTTCTTCGTCTGAGCTGATCTAGAAGACCGTCATGACGTCTGAGCTGAAATACACCTTGGCGGCGGCGCTGTTTGTTTTCTTGCTCGTGGCGACCTACGGGGTGCGGGTCGCTGTGAAGGGACGGGCTCGCTTCGATCGGATCGATCGCCAAGGCGGCAGTCAATTGCTGAGCAAAGGCGTGATGGAGGTAGGGTATTGGATCCTTTTCCCATTGGCTAAAGTTTTAGTTCGGCTGCGCGTATCTCCAAATCGCGTTTCTTGGTCCTCGTTTGGATTTGGCTTTCTTGCCGGCGCCTGCTTGGCTTTCGGCCATTTCGGCTTTGGCGCCATATGTGCGACCGTCTCGGGTCTGCTCGATTCGGTTGACGGAATGGTGGCGCGACTCTCGTCCGTCGCCTCTGACGCGGGCGAGGTCGTCGACGCCGCGATCGATCGTTACGTCGAATTCTTTTTTTTATCGGGTCTGGTCATTTATTACCGAGAGGTTGTGGGCTTACAGGTGCTTGCGCTACTGGCGTTGCTCGGAAGCTTCATGGTCAGCTATTCGACGACTAAAGCCGAAGCGCTCAAAATTGAGCCACCAAAAGGACTCATGCGACGCCCTGAACGGGCCGTGTATCTCACCGCGGGGGCCGCGTTATCGGCGGTGAGTACCTCGTGGTTTGAAACGGCGCGGGAGTTTTCTAGTCCCTTGGGTTACCCAATGGTGTTGGCCTTGGGAATGGTGGCTGTGCTTGCCAATGTTTCTTCCATCGAGCGGCTCTGGTCGATCGCCAAAGCGCTTCGCCTGCGTGAAAAACAGCAAACCGATGGTGGCACTAGAACCGCCAAACAAATTCCCGTTGAAACGCCAGGCGGGCGATTCGGCCATCATCCCGCCGACGTCGGGCGTTGAAGTCGCGCGGCATGAAACGTCGCTTGCAGCCTCCCTTGATGGTTTCTTTGCGGCGATCTCAGGTCGCGTCGTTGTCAGCGACGCTCGTCGATTTCGGTTCACTGGTTTTTTTGGTCGAGATCGGACGGGTTTGGTACGTCGCTGCCACGGCAACCGGCGCTTTGCTGGGAGCTGCGGTCAATTTTTTTCTCGGCCGGCATTGGACCTTTGTCGCCGGGCACGACTCCATTCAGGGACAAGCGCTGCGCTATACCGCGGTCTCCGCAGCGAGCCTCGTACTAAATAGCTCCGGTGTGTACTTTCTGACAGATCATCTTGGCCTTTACTATTTAATCTCGAAGGCGATCACCGCTCTTTTGGTCGGCCTTCTCTTTAACTTCCCGCTGCATCGTCGGTTTGTTTTTCGTCGGCACAATTACGCTTGATGAAAACTCCGATTCACCAACCGAGACAGCAAAAACCCGCCATCAAGACAGCGGTCCCCGGACCGTTGAGCAAAGAGCTCCTCAGGCGCGAAGTTGAACATTTAGCTCCGGGACTGCAGAACTTTGCCTTGCTCGCGGGCATCGCCGTCAAGGAAGCGCGCGGGAGCGCTGTCACCGACGTCGACGGCAATACTCTGATCGATATCATTGGCGGCATCGGCGTGAACGGGCTCGGTCACAGCCATCCTGCGTATATACAGGCGATTCAGGCGCAGCTTGAAAAAATTTCCGTCGGCAGCTTCACGAGCGAAGCCCGCGTCAGGCTGTTCGAACAGCTAGCCGAGCATTGTCCTGCTCCTTTACTGCACCGAGTCCAGCTCTATTCGAGCGGCGCCGAAGCGGTGGAATCCGCTCTTCGGCTCGCCAAATCGTATACTGGAAAATATGAATTTGTCAGCTTCAGCGGCGGCTTTCATGGCAAGACCATGGGAGTCCTGTCTTTGATGGGCTCGGATTTTAAAACCGGCTTCGGCCCGATGTTGCCGGGCTCTCATATCGCGCCCTATGCGGATTGCTACCGATGCCCTCTCAAATTGAAGTATCCATCCTGCGGCCTTGCATGCGTCGAGGTGACTCGCCAACAGATCAAACAAAATAGTGGTGGAAAGATTGCCGCTTTCGTCATCGAGCCGATGCAGGGAACGGCAGGAAATGTGATTCCGCCGAAGGAATTTTTGCCAGCGATCAAAGAAGTTGCTCGGGAGTTCGGCGCGATGCTGATCGTCGATGAGATGATTACCGGATTCGGCCGTACCGGCAAATACTGGGGCTCATGGCACTCCGCGGTCGAACCGGACATGATCACCATCGGCAAGCAGTTCGGTGGCGGGTTCCCGATCAGCGCAATCATTTCCACGGATGAAATCGTTCGATCGAAGCCGTGGTCCAATCCTTCCGGATCTTCCTCAAGCTACGGCGGAAATCCTCTGGCGGCCGCTGCCGCGAGCGCCTGTCTCGAGATTATCGATGATGAGGGACTGGTAGAAAACTCCAGGCGAGTGGGAGAATACTTCTTAAAAAAAATAGCCCATTGGGTTGACCGGTATTCCTTCGTGGGCGACGTGCGGGGCGCGGGTCTTTTCATCGGCATGGATCTGGTCTGCAACAAAAAGACGAAGCAGCCGCTCTCACAAACTGTGTGCGAGCGAATTTTTCAAGAGTGCTTAAACGGCGGGCTACTGACCATGACCTATACTCCGCGCGTGCGAATTCAACCTGCAATGACCATCGATGAAGCGACGGTAGATATCGTCGTGGCGATTCTCAGTGAAGTTTTTGATCGGGTCGATCGTGAGGGATGGAGAAACTGAATTCAGCTTGGCGAAAGACAGTGCTGTTTTGCGTCACCGGCGCAGGAGCTGGATATTTTCCGCGTCTTCCGGGAACTATCGGAACTCTCGTTGCCGTCCCGTTGTCGCTTTTGCTTAACCGTCTCGCAATAGACAATCTACCGCTCGCCACATCGATCATCATCGGATCGATTCTCATGGCGATTTGGCTATCGACAAAAGGTGCGGAAATCCTCAAACAGAAAGATCCGCAGATTATTGTTGTTGACGAGATCGTTGGATTTCTTGTAGGCAATTATCTCGCTCCATTCCACTGGACGCCCTTGCTATGGAGTTTTCTGTTGTTTCGATTATTCGATATCACCAAAATATTTCCAATAAACAGGTTGGAGCAATTACCGGGGGGAGTAGGTATTGTGCTTGATGATGTAATGGCCGGTTTGTACACATTCATTGGTGTACGTCTGCTGTTGCATTTCGGGTGGAAATAGTTGAGATCGCCCCAACGAACG
>DASWCL010000244.1:0-7760 GCA_036390135.1 Binatia bacterium | reverse complement strand
GTCACGGTCGTTGATGAACACTTCCGTGATTCCGTTATCTCCAAACGGAGCGATGATCATGATGCGCGGTTCGATTACACCGTTGTTCCGGGTGATCGTGGATTTCTGAAGATTCAGTCGCCACGTCCCGATCAAAGGATTGCTGGCACATTGCAGGCCCTGCGCCGGCGCCGGTGTTGGGGCCAAGGCGAAGCCAACAAACAACATCGTGGCGACAGAGGCGCCGAAGAACCGAAAAATCCCTGAACTCATCTTTTCCTCCCTAGTCGTGTGAACGAGACGCGTGAATCTCAGAATTCCGCCTTCAGCTTGCCTACCAAGTCTTGGTGATCGTCAACGATATCTGCCTTTGAATCGGGCTGTCCTCCAAGCCCCAGAATGCTGAGCCGCCGATGCCCAAGATCACTTCGGAAACGAAAGCAACGGCACCTTGACGCCATTTTCCGTTGCGCCTAGGGTTTCAGGTAAAGACTAATGTAATCGTTGAGCGCATCCTTGGTGCTGTCGAAGGCGAGATCGTGCCAAGGTATTTCTTTCGGCGCGAAGACTCGCGCTTCCAACGACTCATCCGCCGCCGTCAGCTCGCCGCCGACCACTTCGGCCGTATAAACCACGATCACGTTTGGCGAACGCGGATAGGAATAGACGTTGAGCAGCGGCCCCAATGTCACATCGAGTTGTGATTCTTCTTTAGTTTCGCGCACCGCTGCGTCCCGGACGCTCTCGCCGCGGTCGACGTAGCCGCCGGGGAAAACCCACTTGCCGAGAGCCGGTTCGACGCCGCGTTTCAACAGAACTATGCCGCCATCCAAGGTAAAGACCGTGCCGGCGACAACCTTTGGATCCTGGTAGAAAATAAACGAGCACGCCTGACATACAAGTCTCTTAGGCTCGTTCGTCTTTACCCGTCTCTGCTCCAATGCGCCGCCACAACGCGGGCAAAAGCGAAACTCTATATGACCGTGGCCATGCGCGTGGTGGTGTTGATCGTGGTCTGATGCCATACTTTTCTTTTTAGCGCATATTCAGTTGAAGTAAAAGAAGATTTCTGCAATCGTAGCGCAATGCTTCGTGCCGTGATTTTCGATTTTAACGGCATCATCGTCGACGATGAGCCGATCCATTTTCAGCTGTTTCAAAAAGTGCTCGGCGAGGAAGGCATCACGCTCACCGAAGAAGCCTATTACGAGCGCTACCTCGGCTTCGACGATCGCGGCGCATTCAACGCCGGATTTCACGACAACGGCCGATCGCTCAGCGCCACAAAGCTCCAGGATTTGATCGAACGCAAGGCCGTCTACTACCAAGAAGCGATCCGTAATCACGTCAGCATCTTTCCCGGAGTAAAAACCCTAGTCGCAGATCTTTCCACTGCCTTTCCTCTCGCGGTTGCCTCCGGAGCGTTGCGCGACGAGATCGACACGATCCTGAACACGGCCGGTCTGCTGAGCCACTTCCGAGCGATCGTCAGCGCCGAAGACGTCAAGCACGGCAAACCGGAACCGGAAATTTTCCTCAAGGCTCTGGCTGCCCTCAATGCTCTCAAGCCGAATGCGGCTACCATCCAGGCCGGCGACTGTGTCGTGATTGAAGACTCCAAGGAAGGCATCCGCGGCGCACGGCGCGCCGGCATGAAATGCTTGGCGGTCGCGAATTCACACCCGGCTGAACTTTTCAGCGAAGCGGACGCCGTCGTGAAAAGCCTGGAAGACGTCGCGCTGCCGTTCCTGCAGCAAATCTGCTCGTGAGGTTTATCGGTAGGGCGTACGCTGCGGCCGCACCGTGATTTCCACCGGGCAACAAGTCGCCGGCGAGGTGAGCACGTAAAGCACCGTTTGGGCGACATCGTCGGCCTGAATCATTTTACTCCGATCCAATTGCCGATTGGGCGGTATCAACGGTGTATCGACGAAACCCGGTAGGATCACCGATACTTTGATGCCGTGCTCGCGCACTTCTTCGTAAAGCGACTGGGTGAACCCGATCAATCCGAACTTGGATGCCGAGTATGCCGCGCCGTTCGCCTCGCCACTCTTTCCCGAAACCGAGCCGATGTTGATGACGGCGCCTTCGCCCTTCTCGATCATCGCTGGCAAAAGACGCTGCGCTAAAATCATCGGCGCGCGCAAATTGACCCGAAAGGTTTGATCCCAATCATCGATCTTAGCTTTCACGACTGAAGCCCTTTTCCCCCAACCGGCGTTATTGATGAGAATATCAATTGCACCAAAATGCTGCGCGCTTCGATCGACGAGCTTTTCGATCCCGTCATCCCGGGTCAAATCGCACGGCACCACGGCCGCGTTGCCATGGCGACTGTCGATCTCGCGGCGAACTTCTTCGAGCTGATCGCGGCTGCGCGCCACGAGAACGACGTGGCAACCGGCTCCGGCAAGGAGGAGCGCGATCGCCTTGCCAATGCCTCGTCCGGCTCCGGTTACGAGCGCGACTTTTCCCTGGACCGTCTGCATCGCTTTTAAACCGGAGCTTCGTCGTCAGTGCACGGTAGTGGGATCCTCGGCACTTGGGAGCTGCGCAACGGATGAGCCATGGTGATGGATCATGCGCCAGCCGTCGGAGCCCTTGCGAAAAATATTTGTCGTGAGAATCGTCGCAGCGACGTTTTGACCTTCCAGCGAGCTATTCAGATTTTCATATAAGGTGACCCAAGCCAGCTCGCCGCGCACTTCGATCAATAGGTCGGTCAGCATGAAGCGAATGATCGGGGTGTTCTCGAAGATGCGGCGCCAGCTTTCCATCACCGGGTTCCAGCCGCGCAGGATGCGCCAGCCGGGATGACCGCACTGGACATCGGCGTCCCTTGCCCACGCGGACTCCATTTTTTTGATGTCGAGACTTTCGAAGGCGCTATAAAAGGTTTCATTGGCTTTGGCCACTTCTTTTTCTTCTTCAGTCATGGCCGCTAGTGCTGGGGTTTAGGTGTGACAAAAACCAGCGTGACGAGGCGTTGCTGGCTGCGATTGAAAACCCCATGATTCGCGCCTGCGGGCGCCAGCGCGATTTCTCCCGCGCCCAACTCCCGCTCTTCATCGCCGACTTTAAAAACACCGCGCCCTTCGAGAACGTAATAAATTTTATCCTGCCCGCCGTGACTGTGCGGGCTCTGCTCCTGTCCGGGTTCGAAACAATAGGTGTCGCAGAAAAATCGATCGGTCTCGAAGACGCCGTTCTTTTTCATTTTCTCCGGCGAGAACTGCTTGAGGTCGGCAAGTTTTTTGAAATGACTCATGGCCCGCTCCTGTTCAACGGTCGTAAAGCGATCCTACCACAGGGGTCGTTACATGCAAAACCAGAGGTAATCTGTTATCTGTAGCCCATGGATTCGGTGCTCATCCGCTATCATGAAATCGCGCTCAAGAAGGGCAACCGCCAATATTTCACCGAGCTGTTAAAACGAAACTTGCTCGCCGCGGTCAAGGATTTGGGGACGAAGGATTGCCGCAGTCTGCCGGCGCGATTATTAGTCACATTTAGAAATGACGTACCGATGAACACGCTCATCGAGCGCATGAGCAACGTATTCGGCGTGGCGAATTTTTCCATCGTGGAACGCACCGCGAGGGACATCGACGTTCTGCGCGCGCGCATCTTGGACTCGCTGAACGGCAATCACTTCGATTCGTTTCGCATCGAAACCCAGAGGGGTGACAAAACCTTTCCGCTGACATCGCCGGAAATCAATCGACAACTAGGCGCCGCCGTCAAAGAAAAGTCTCACGCGCGGGTTGATCTCGAGCATCCGGAGTTCACGGTGACGGTCGAAATCCTACCCCACGATGCGTTCTTCGGATTCAACAAGATTGCCGGCGCCGGCGGGCTTCCGGTGGGGTCGAGCGGCAGAGTCGTCTGTCTAATTTCCGGTGGTTTCGATTCGCCGGTAGCGGCGTACCGGATGATGCAACGCGGCTGCCGAATTATCTTCGTGCATTTTCACAGCGCGCCCTACCAAGAGAAAACTTCACAGGAAAAAGTGCGCGAGCTCGTTACCCACCTTACCCGCCATCAATTTTTATCGCGCCTTTACCTCGTGCCCTTCGGCGAGATCCAACGTCAGATCGTCGCCGGCGTCGCCCGGCCGCTGCGGGTCGTTCTATACCGGCGCATGATGCTGCGCATTGCCGAGGCCATTGCCCGGCAAGAGAAAGCCAAAGCTCTCGTCACCGGCGAAAGCCTCGGCCAAGTCGCTTCGCAAACTCTCGACAACATGGCGGTGATTGAACAAGCGGCGCGCCTGCCGATTCTCCGCCCGCTGGTCGGCATGGACAAACAGGAAATCATCGACCAAGCGCGCCGCATCGGCACGTTCGAGACATCGTCGATCCCGGATCAAGACTGCTGTCAGCTCTTCATCCCCAAACATCCGGCGACCAAGGCGAGATTCGCCGACGTTGAGGCAGATGAAAGTAAATTCGCCGTGCGTGAATTGATTCGCTATGGCGTCGAAAACGCGATCGAGCAAGAATTCAGATTTCCAGCCTGAGAGTGCCTTCGTTCAAACCTTTGAACTCGTTCAAGTCGCTCCCGCTATAAACCACCTGCGCGAACAACTTTCCCGCTCGTTAAGGCGGACACTCTCCCAGACGTTGGTTTAAGAGGAAGACAATGCCGCGCCGGCCTGTGGCGAGATTTCAATGCCGCAGCTCGGCTTCCTCGATAAAATCCTTTAGAGCTTTGAAATAGGCCTCGCCCCCGACGATATAAGTGTCGTTGTGGCCTGAGCCCTGAATCGTATAGAACTCTTTTGGTTCGGGAGCGGCGGCAAAGACTCGCTTTCCTTGATCAAAAGGAACGACCTCGTCGCGGTCGCCGTGAAGAACCAGAATCGGCGCTTGGACCTTTTTAATTTTTGCCAAATTATCGTACTGGGTCCGAAGAAAGGGGCCGATCGGCAACCATGGAAATGCGACTCGCGCCATGTCACGGATGGAAGTAAACGGCGCTTCGAGAATCAGCGCCAAACAGGATTCCCGCACGGCGATTTCCGTCGCCACCCCAGCGCCAAGAGATTGCCCAAAAACAACAATTTTATTCGGCTCGACTTCTTTCCTTGAACGAAGATACGCCAAAGCCGCCATTCCGTCTTTGTAGGTGCCCTGTTCAGAAGGTTTTCCCTCGCTTTTTCCGTAACCTCGATAATCGAAAATGAAGATGTGGATTTTAAGTCTGTCGTGAAGGAGCTTCAGGTGTTCCGAGCGATGGCCGATGTTTCCCCCATTGCCATGAAACCAGAGAAGCGTCGTGGACGCGCCCGGATAGGCGACAAACCAGCCGTTGAGCATCACGCCGTCTTCGGTCTTGAAGTGCACGTCGTCGAACGCAAGACCGTAATTGCCCGGCGTTTGTAAAATCTCGGCAGATGGGAAAAAAATCAACTTCTCTTCCACGTAGCAACCCTCGACCAATACGAGGCTTAAAATAGCAAACCTGACTGCGATGATCCTAACGCGTCGGCGCATGTGTCACGAGAATCACGAATGCTTGAGCGGTGCTCTGGGTTTTAAACCGCCTGGAGTGAACTTCGCTTAGGAACGGCGAGGCTCTAGACGTAGTGCTGAATCCTTTGCAGGCTCGGCGGGAAAAACAACTCTTCCGGTTGCGGCTTCTTTTTGATCATCCCCTGCTCGTACTCGTAGCGAATCACCGCCTCCAGAGCTTTACGATTGTCTTCCAGATTATAGGGCCAGGGATCGGGACCGAAGATCTCACGCTGTTCGCGCATTAAATCTTGCACCCAGACGAGGGCGAAACTGCGCGGATCGCTATTGCGCGCATAACAAATTTCTTTCGCCTGTTGAAACGCCCGCACCAAGCTGATGCCCACCCAGGGGTGCTCGGCTAAGATCGGATTCTTCACGACCACCGTGTGCATGATCGGAAAGAAGCCGCCGTTTTTGTAGTACTCGATCTCAGCTTTCTTCGGCTCGGGAAAAAGCAACGCCACTTTGGGATTGCCGTCGCGGATCGACGGCAGAGTCTCCGGATAGAGCGCCGCCTCCAACTCGCCGTCGAGCAGCATCTGATCGACGTTCTTGCCCTGCGGCACGCGCTTGACGTTCATCCATTTGGCCGGCTCGAAGACGATGTCCTCTTCTTCCTGGCACCACCATTCGATGGTTTTAAGATCGACGCCGTAGTGATCTTGCAAGATGCCGCGCATCCACAGGCCGGCAGAATTTTGTAGCGTGTCCAACGCGACTCTCTTACCGTTGAGATCCGACGGCTTTTCGACGCCGCAGCCGTTTCGCTTCACCATGTACTGGTGTCGAAAGCGGCGGTGCGGAAACACCGGGATCGCGTCGTAATTGCAACCCTTGTCGCGAGAAACCAGGTAGCCGACCAACGAAAGCTCGCACACGTCGAACTCTTCGTGGCGCAGCATTCGCCCATGCCGCTCAGGCGAAGGCATCGTCAGCACGTTCAGATCGATTCCCTGAGGCTGGATTTCGCCATTGATCAACGGCCGCAAAAAATCGTAATCGCCGCAGGCCAAAGTTAATTTGAGCTTCGACATCTACTCTCCTTTAACATGCCGCCGGTACAGTTCCGGTGTGTCGATATCGACCGTGATGCCCGCTTCGTCAGTCTCGATCTCCAGAGTATCATCGCGATGCGCGTTCACGACGGCCTTGGCACCTTGATCCATCGGCGCGTCGAGTAATTCGCCGAATAGCGCCCGCGAAAACAGCACCGGATGGCCGCGTTTGCCGCGACAGCGCGGCACGACGATGTCTTTCTTCGATTCGTAAAATTGTTGGATCATCCGGTCGACGAGGCTCGCATCAATGTACGGGTGGTCGACAAGATGAACGAGCATGCCGTCGCAGTCCGCATCGGGTAGCAGTTTTCGCACCGCGACTTGGAGCGACGACAATTGCCCCAGCTTGTAATTTGTATTGATGAGAATGTCTACCGCCAGCGGTCGAATCGCGGCGGCTAATAGGTCTGAATTGTGACCCAGAACGACAATGATCTTGCCGACCTGAGTTTGCTTCAGCGACGCGACGATGCGCCCAATGAATGTCTCGCCTTCGATCGGCAGGAGCGCCTTGGGCCGCCCCATGCGGCTCGACTCACCGGCGGATAAAACAACGGCGGCAATCATTGGAATCAAAGCACCGACTATTTATAAACCTTGTCGATAAAGCCGCTTTTTTCCAGCTCTCTGACGATGCTGTCGTCGACGATGTCGTCGACGCGCAACGTGGCGCCGGGTTTTCGCGCCAGCGCTTCCTTGATCTGCACTTCAGTGCCTTCCCGGGTCACCAGCGGCACCCGGTCATGCAGCTTGACGTTGGCAGCGTAGGAAGCTTCCAAATATTGAGCATTATCCTGGCGCGTGTATTTGGCGATGAATTTTTTGGTCTCTTCCTTATGGGTCTTGAGAAAATGGGTCGCATCGATGAGCGCCATCGTCAATCTTCTCATCGTGTCTCGATGGCTCGCCAGATAGTTTTTCGTCGTGGTCGAACAAATATAGGGAAAATCGTAGCGCTTTTGGAAGTCCGCGGTGCTGATCATAATCCGGTGCGCCATGCCTTTGGCCAGGTGAATGGTGCCCGGCGGTGACGGAAAGCCGACGATCCTGCCCGTGCGAAACGCTGCCGCCCGCTCGCTCGGTCCGCCGACTTGGATGATTGGCACATCCTTGACGGGCTCCAATCCCAATCCTTTGATCAGCACCCGCGCGGCGACATCGGAGGCGCTGCCGACACGGCTGATGCCGATGCTTTTTCCTTTCA
>DASWCL010000243.1:0-1761 GCA_036390135.1 Binatia bacterium | reverse complement strand
TACCGGCGGCGACCGCGACCCGGTGAAAACCATCGCCAACTATTGGCCCTACGCCACGACGCTCTTTGACTATATTCGCCGCGCCATGCCATGGACGCAACCGCGGTCACTCACCAACGAAGAAGTTTACGGCCTGACCGCGTACATACTTTCGCTCAATAAACTCATCGGCGCGAACGACACGATGAACGCCCAGACTTTGCCCAAGGTGCGGATGCCGAACCGCGATGGCTTCATCGTTCACTATCCCGATAAGATCTAGTGCACATGCGTTTCGTTGGATTGATGCCGTGATACGAAAAGCTCAACTCGAGCTCAACGGAAGTAGCGCAGCATCTCGCTGTTGTATTTATTATAAATCGCGCTCGATGCCGGCTTGATGACGAACAGCTTGCGGCCCTGCATCAGGCGCGGTGGATTCGGCAGGATATCTCTGCGCGCCGGGATGCGGCTGAGCTGGCGCATCGCAGTTTGTCCTTCCTCGGAAAGAATGAAGTCGAGATACAGCCGCGCCGCGGCGGGGTGGGAATTCTTAGCGGTGACGGCAATGCCGATCGGATAAACGAACCATGGATCGAGTGGCACCCAATCGATCGGCGCGCCGGTTTTTTTGATCTCCTCGACGCCCGTTGGATATTGGGAAATGAGCAAGGGAAACTCACCCGCCATCATCAGCTGGTTCATCAGCGAGCTGCCGATGCGCGCGTGAATATTCTGTTTGCTCAGCGCTTCCATATATTGTCGTCCCTTCTCCTCGCCCATCCACTGCAGCATGGCGAAGTACCATTCGGTGTGGCTGAGCACGAATCCCATTCGCCCCTTCCACTTCGGCAACAGCAGCTCTTGGTAGCTTGCCGGCACCTCCTCAGGTTTCAACAGCCGCGAGTTGTACGCCATCGTGACGGCGTTTAAATAAGTCGCGTTCCAGTAGCCTTCTTTGTCGCGCAACGCCTCGATGTAAGCCTCGCGCTCCGGCGAGTAATACCTGGCCAATAAACCTTTCTCGACCAAGTTCATGATCGGAAAAACGCTCGACTGGTAAACATCAGCCAGGTAAGTGCCGGTGCGCGCTTCGAGTAGATAACGCGCCAGCAGCGCGTCTTTGCCAGAGCTGTAGAACTCCATGTTGATAAATGGATACTTTCTCTCAAACGCAGATTTCAAAGCCTGGGCATCGGAAGCGTTGGAAGAAACGTAGACGAGAACCTTGCCTTCTTTCTTGGCGTCTTCGATGAGCTTGGCGCGATCCTTGGCTTGGTTCTGAGCGTCTGCCGATGGCGAAATGCAGATGAAGAAAAGCAGCGCGAATATCCAGGGAACCGCATTCGTCATTCTGTCCTCCCAGAGCGCGGCATCAACTTATTGATTCCGCGTTGCGTGAACGTCGAAACGTAGAGCCCAATTGATTTAGCGGTTTATCGTTTAGTCCGCTGGTTTTACGCGGCAAAGGAATGAGCGATGCGGCAGCGAGCCGCTGATCGGATCGGCGATGTCGGAACCGATCAAAAGACTGGGATTGGCCGATCCGTCCCCGTAGGAATCGTAAGCGGGAAGCTCGAGCTCCTTGCACTCTTGCCACCAGCCGTGCTGACAGCAGACGACACCGGGCGCGATCGCGTCGCTGACGTGCGCCTTGGCGCGGATCGAGCCGCGCGGACTTTCGATGATCATCCATGCTTTGTTTTCAATGCCGTAACGGCCGGCGGTGTCGGGATGAATATCGGCCGTCGGATGTGGTGACGCCTTGCGCAGGCTCGGCAG
>DASWCL010000242.1:0-1830 GCA_036390135.1 Binatia bacterium | reverse complement strand
AAGGAGCGCGCGTCGGACAACACGCCGGCGCCGTAAAAAATATTCTTCTCGGGATCCTGCCAGTTCCCCGTCCGGGCAAAGTCGTGGGCGTCAAAGTCGATCTGCATCAAGCCACGACCGAAGCCGCCGTTATCCGGCGGGAACGGTCCTGTGCGAAATCGCGTCGGCGATCGGCGTCCGGCTCGATCGCCGGTGCCGGCCGGACC
This sequence comes from Binatia bacterium, assembly GCA_036390135.1. GTDB lineage: Bacteria > Desulfobacterota > Binatia > UBA9968 > UBA9968 > DP-20. The sequence continues at coordinate 1,624 of DASWCL010000242.1, read as the reverse complement.
CAACGGTTGCAGAGCCAATCCCCAGTGGGATTCGCGGGACCCCATCCCGGCAATCAGCGCAGGTTGGAAATCATATTTCGTCGCCGCTTGATCGATAAGATTTTTGTATTTCGCTATTTCTCCGAGCTGCCGCGATAGCGAAGCATCGTTCTGCGCATAGGTTGTGACAAAAGTTCTATCGAGGTTAGGCGGCGGCTCGGAAGTCAGTGCGGCCCATGTAACCGGACCGACGACGCCATCGTCGGTCAATCCATGTTCCCGTTGAAACCGCTTGACCGCAGATTCGGTCTCCGGTCCGAACTGGCCATCAGCGCTTAAAGAGAATCCTTCTTGATTGAGCTCGCCTTGGAGCCGCTTAACCTCGTCTCTCAGCTCCGGAGACGTATGCTCGAAGCCATCATTGAGCCTTAAAATCGGACCGCTTGGCATTGCCATTCCTCCGCTTGCTCGGTCTTTCACGCGCGAGTTTGCATAAAGAGCGCTATCTTGGTGATCTAGTTCGGCCGTGACACCGCTCTCGTCTCGGCGCACTTCGAATTATTAATAATCTGAAAGACCCGCTTGAATTCTGTGTTTCTGCTAAATACCACGCCGAATGCAATTTCGTCTATTAAAAATTCACGCAAACGCAGTTTTTAGTTTCTCTTGAGTTGATCGACTTTGTTTCTTTCGGTAGCAGGCGAGTAAAATCTCGCCAGGAAAATCCTACGGATTCATTCCGCCGGTCATGCATGATCGGATTATTCGGTGCAGTGACCCGCGTTCACATCACGTGTCGCCCGCGTTTGCAAGGAAACTTATTTTTGCGTTTCGTCGACGCTCTGGATCAATCGACTGATCGTCGAGTAGTGCAACTTTAGATGGCGGGCGACTTCTGCCTGACTATAGCCGTGTTTATCGACCGAACCCCGACTGTTTGATCCCGTGTTGTTTGTCTTTTTTCAGGCTTTTCAAATAGCTTATCCAAACTCGGGCGACCGATAAGTCTTTGGCCTTTCGGTATCTTCCGCGCCTTCTGTTGTCACACGCTCGCGCAACGCGTCAGCGAATCCGTCCTCGGCAAAGTCTTTTGTCGTTCCCTCGCGACCGCGAGACCGAAACGCGCGTTTCAATGCTCAATCGGGATGTTTGCTTGGATGATCTTGCCGAAAACACAGTCGGGCTTTTACTTTTATTTGAAGGAGGTCGAAAGAAAATTGTTTAGAAAAGGCCAAGCACGCATTATTTGCAAGAATTCGCGATCAGGGGACTTTCATGTCGGGCTGGCATAAGGTAGACAAAAAGTAGCTATTTTCTTCGCTCGAATTATTAACAATTGGTTACGAGCAAGACGATCAGCTGCGGCGAACTAAAGAAGTGAACGGGATGGCCGCATATGAAAAAGATAGCGCTTTACAGCTCCAGTCGTTCGTCGGCAGCCGGGCGGGCAAATCCGGCCGAGCCTTCGAACTTGCAGAAAACTCCCGAGCGATTCCGCCAGAGCCCTTCCGGCCAACTAGCCGTTCATTCGCCCCGGTCTCGATGGCGAAGCTTCCGTGAACAATATGAACGGCCGCTGTGGGTCGGCGCCGCTGCACTGCTCGCGCTGCTTGTAGTGTTGACGCACGTGGTACTCAACCCGCCG
>DASWCL010000241.1:0-16802 GCA_036390135.1 Binatia bacterium | reverse complement strand
AACGTTCGACGCCGTCTGAATTCCTTTCAATGTGTGGGATTCGATCGCCCCACTTCGACTGCGAGAGCTGCTTACTCCAGACGTCCGGAGTTTCTTGGACGTGCTCGTCGACACTGATGAATGGATTTGCCATCTTCGTTTCAATATCCCGACGATGTCATTCTCCGGCGCAGCCGAAGAATCTCGCGCTCGGCGGAGATCCTTCACTTCGTCGTTCAGGATGACATACTTGCACGCAGCACCTTCAAGCCAACCCGTAAAGCCGCAGCGCGTTGCCGTAACACAATTTGTTCCGCTCCTCCTCCGGCACGCCGACGAGTGAGTCTTCGACAAAGCTCCATGATCGCGGATAAGTCGCGGCGATATGCGGGTAGTCCGACTCCCACATGATGTTGTCGATGCCGACCAGCTCACGCAGCTCGATGCCCGCTTTCTCGTACCAGAAGTCGACGTAAATCTGCCGGCGAAAAACTTCGCTGGGTCTAGTGCGAATACCCTCCGTCCACAAGCGCCGCTGCTCCCACTCGTGATCGCAGGCTTCGAGCACATAACTCACCCAGCCGAATCCGGTTTCGGCGCACGCCCATTTCAGGCGCGGATAGCGGTCGAGTATGCCGGAGAAGATCAAATTTGGAATCAGCTGCGCCGGCGTCGCGCAAAGTCGCGAGGTGGACACGGTGTGAAGTTCCCGTTTGGAGAAGCCATTCCACTTCGGCAGCGAAAGCTGTTCGGTCAATCCCGCCGAGCCATGCCAGTGCATGGGAATCCCCAAGTCCTGGCAGCAGGCCCAGAGCGGTTCCCAGAAAGGATCGTTCATGCGCTTGAGTCCCTGCTTCGTAAACGCCGGCTCGGCAAGCATCACAACGCCCCGGTGGCCGCGCCTTACCGCACGCTCTACCTCGCCGACGACAACGTCGATCTCGCTCATGTACGGAATAATCGCGATCGGAACATAGCGGTCGCTAACTTCGCGCCACTCGGCCAGCGCATCGTTGTGCGCCCGCACGCAAGCGAGCTCGAACGCCGCATCGGCCTGAAGAAAACCGAAATTTGAAACCGGCGTGTTCGGATAAAGCACTTCGCCGTCGATGCGATCCGCGTCCAAAGCTTTCAATCGCTCCGCCGGATCGAACACGATTTTCGGCACTTCCTCCCAACGTCGAGGATAGTAACCGCGCGCCACGCCGCCTTCCATCGCCGCCGGACAGTTGCAAACCCAGTCGCTGCGAACCTTGCCGTTTATCATCCAATGATCGGCGAGCCGGTCATTCTCCTTAACCTCGACGATTTGCGGGATCCGATCGCCCCATTTTTCTTTGGACATCCGCTTCGTCCACGCGTCGCGATCAAGCTGCGCGTGGGAATCGCAGCTGACTAAGCCAAATTTGATTTCCATTACGTTAACCTCATCTACTGGGAAACCGGCTTACCCGGAACTCTCTGCCTTATCGAAAACACGCACAGTCTCGACGAGCTTATTCGGTGCCTCACACAACAGATCTACCCCAGCCGACACCAGCTCGTCCCGCAAGCCGAAACCCCACAACGCGCCGACTGAAAATACTCCGTTTGCCTTTGCGCCAATGACATCGTGAGCACGATCACCGATCATAACGGTCTCATCAGGAGTCAACGATTCGGAGCGCAACACCTTTGCGATCAATTCCGACTTGTCGACATAGCTCCCGTCAAGCTCGCTGCCATGCACGGATAGAAAAAATCTTCTAAGACCAAAATATTCCACGATAGGCTCGGCAAACACACGCGGTTTTGACGTCGCGACGTACAGCCGGGCACCGTCCTCTTCGAGCATCGCCAATGCATCGGCGATACCGGGATATAGGCTGTTTTCGAACATACCGCTGCTTGCGAAGCGCTCGCGATAGAGCGCCACAGCGCGCGCAACTTTCGCGTCATCGCTCGCCCCGATCAGCGTCGAAAAGCTTTCCCAGAGCGGTGGCCCTATGAATCCCTCGAGTTCCGGATCTGCTGGCCAATCTAGTTGAAGCGCTCGCAGGGCATGCTTGAAGCACGCCAGGATTCCCTCCCGCGGATCAGTTAAAGTTCCATCCAGGTCGAAAAGCACGTTCACAGCCGTTTCCCTATGCAAATTATCTCCCAAGAAAAATCTCGTTAAACTGCTTGATAGACTTTCCGGCGTCGCCTTCATACTTGATCACGTGCGGCGCCTGGTCGATCAATTCCGCCACGCGCTTCGAATCAGGCTCGACGCCCCGACGCAAGGGAATTTTGTCGATTTCTCGCAGTGCTTTCTGACCTTCTTCCGATAGATAGAAATCGACCAGCAGTCGCGCTGCGTTAGGATGCGGCGCATTCTTCGATACAGCGACGGATGAGACGGTCGCGAATGACGGATCGAGCGGAAGCCAATCCACCGGACCGCCGCGCGCGCGAATCTTTTCCAGTTTCGTTACCTGCATAAAGGCAACGAGCGGAAACTCGCCGGCGGCAAGCAACTGTGAGATTTTGGTATAGCCATTGTGTTGAATGACATCTTGCTTGGCAAAGTTACGCATGTAAGTTAGCGCTTTTTCTTCGCCGTACAGCTCGCTCATGCCAATCAGGGGGTTATTGGTTCCGATGTGGAAAGCCATTTTGCCTTTGTACTCGGGCTTAAGGTAATCGGCGTAGTTGCGCGGCGGCCCCTTGAGATGCAATTGCGCCGTGTTGACGCCGGTCACCAGCACGTCGGTGTTGATGCCGGACCAAAATCCCTTTGGATCCATGAAACCTTTGTGGATGAACTTGGCTTCCGGGCTATTGTACTGAGCCAGAATACCCTGCTCACGCATGTAATTCATCGAGTCCGGCGTAACTCCATAAACGTCGGTGAGATGCTTTCCCGCGCGAAATTCCGCCACGGCGCGCGCCACCAGCGTCGAGGCCCCGAGACGAACATGATTGATCTTGAGAAAGGGATATTTCTTTGCCAGCGCTTTTTGAAAAACCTGAAAGTCGGAGACGACCATCGTTGTGTAAAGTACGACCTCGCCCTCTTTTTTTGCTTGATCGAGATCCGCAGCGTGCAGCGGCATCGCGCTAGAAGCTAAAGCGAATAGAAATAGCGCGATCAATCGAATCATGGCATCTTCCTTGCGGCCAAATGACAGGCGATCATTAACACGTACCGTAAAGTCGAGATCCTTCACCTCGTCAGACTGTGTGAAAACACCGTTCATGGTTCGACTAGGCTCACCACGAACGGTGTGGTCTCATTAAAAATTGTGTACTTATCCGTTCGGCCTGAGCACTGTCGAAGGGCTCCGAGAGAGTTTTCACACAGTCTGTCGTTCAGGATGACACAAGAGCGGATGTCATTCTGAAGCGAAGCGTGAAGAATCTCGACTTGAATCATTCGTCATAACAAACTCAACATCCTCCGTTCGCAGTAAGAGTCGACTCTCACACATAGTCCGCGTGCTCACCTTGGTGCGTCAGTGACAATCCCAGGTTGTCCATCGCCAACCGCGTATTGATGCCGAGAATGCGCAGCGGCTGGGTGCCGGTGTTGAAGTATTGGTGCCACTGGAACACAGGAATCGACAGCACATCGAGTGTGTCGAAATCGAATTCCTTGTCTTCGACGATCACTTTACCTTTACCGCCGACAATCAGATCGATCTCATCGTAAAGATGTCGATGCGCCCCGGAGCGTTTCCCTGGAGGAATCTCCGCCATAACCACGCCGAGAGCTTTGCTATGGCAGCCGATGCGCGGATCGACGACGTAAGCCAGCTTTCCCATGGCGGTCGGTTCGAAGACTAGATCTTTTTGTTTCACCAGCACCTTGCTCTTGCGCCGAAGTTGCTCCTCATGCATCGCAAACGCGACTTGCTCCGCATACATTTCCGCCGTGCGGTTACCGCCAATTTTGCCGTTGTCGGTTTGTCCGCCGCCTCCCGGGATCAGAGTTTTGCGCGCGTCCTCGCCTTCCTGCGCATAAATCCAAAACTCAGGGTACCGCTCGTCCTCATAGACCGCCTGCCCCAACGCCAGCGAAAGCGGACCCGTAGTCGACGCGATGCGCAACACCGGCTCGTTGCCGTCGTTGATATGTCTGTGCCAGGAAAACATCGGCACGCTCAACAGATCTCCCGGCCCCCAGTCGTAGCGCTCGCCGTCGATGATGCTATGGCCGTGCCCTTTCAAAAAATAGATGATCGCTTCCACCGTGTGCCGGTGCCCGAGCGTGCGCCAATCTTGTCCTTCTTCCGTGTGCGGTGGAATCACATCATACCAGAGCCGATGGGTATGGTTGTTCGAACCGAGCCGAGCATCGACCACGTAAATATGTTTGTGCTCGCCGAGCTGTTTTTCGATGTCGGGCCACTTGAACAGCACATCCTGGCCTTTGCGCCGTCCCTGCTCGTCTTTGGCGAAGCGCACGCTGTGCATCATTAATTCGGTGTGACGTTCTTTGACCGACTTTACTTCCATGTAATCCTCCTTGAAACCGCCAGACAGTTCACCATCTTCAGATCGTGTGGATTTTCGCTGACTCTATAACACGGACGAAAAGTTTCCAAGATTCCCGGCCTGTCACCGTTCGTGAAAAATAATTGCCGGAAGGAGCCGTGGTCAATGGAGAGTTGAGCAGTTTAGACTATTCTAGAGGAACGTCTTCCCAGCACTCACGCCTTTGCGCGCTCATCGATCTGGATGTAGTTCCCTTCCGGTCCGGGCCGTTTCACCAAGGCCACTTCGATGTTGCCAGCGCCGAAGCAAAGGCGCAGCGTCTCAGGCCAAAAGCCTAATTCATCGCGCCACGGTGGGTTGTCACTGACCCGATAATTTCACTTCCCGTCGCGTTCGTCGCAGAGAGAAGATGCATGCTCATTCCCAAACGTCGAAGAGAAGCGCTCCGCATGCTCGAGATCGTTAAAGGCGATTCCGATATGATAGACGCATCTGACATTGATCTTTCTCGGATCGATCCGATGGATTACTCTCTCAAAATGACACGGCCAGGCGATAATCCGCCGTCCCGCTCTGACCTTCGGGAAATAGCTTGGACTCCGCCATCCAACGATGGGTGCGTTCAAACATTTCCCGCGTGTAGGGTTCAAAAATCAGCCGTTCACCGGGTCCGAAGCCGTTGACGTCGATCATGCCGTGATATTTCTCCGGCAGTTCCTTAAGAAAATAATGTTTGTAGCGCTCCGGCTCCAGGTCAATGTCCCGCTGGGCGCGTTGCAGCGCGTTGAAGTAGCGTTTCACGTCTTCTAGATCGGCGTCCTTGTGCAACAGAAAACCGATCATGAAAGTCGTGTCGAGAACCTTTCGAAATCCTTGCTGCTCGGCCAGATACAGAGGCGCGCCGAACAAATTCACGGAAGTTATCTTGCGATCGAGCAGCGCGGCCAAGCGATCGCGCGGCTGACCGATATAGCGGAGCTTGATCTCCTCAGGCTTTAGGACGTTTTCCAACGCTTGGATCGCGGAAAAATAGCTCCCCGAGTGATATCCCACGCCGACATCGACGTTGGCAAGGTCGCGCGGTTTTCTGATCGCCGATTCCGGCGCAACAAAGATCGCGGACGGCGTCACCGAGTAGGCATGCCCCCACATGCGACCGTGCCCCGCAGAGGAAGCCATGTTGACCGCCCAGTGGCACGCGCAGCTAACATCAGCGGCGCGCCCCTTTTCCATGTTTTCGAATGCGCCGCGCTTTACTTCCGGTGCCGCCGCCTCGGCAGACTGAACCGCGGCATAGCCGGATTCTCCGGCGACGTAGGAGTTGACGAACTCGTAATCCAATCCTTCAGCTTTAAAGTAACCTTTTTCTTCGGCGACCCATTCCTGAAGTCTGCCGTGCGGCTCAATGCGAAACTTGTTCATAAAGCCCTCCTTCGCAGAATTTTTTGCAGGAAGCTTTGCCGCCAAGCGACATCGATCGAGACATCGGAACGATACCGGTTTTCTGTCTTACACGGCGCACCTCGATGCCTTGTATATCCCAGGGTGACTAACTTTCCAAGGTTCGCTCAATCGTAAAGCAATCGCCGCCAAAAGCACCTATCGCACAGCGCTCCAACCCTATGTCACTCGAAGAGTCTCGACCGCGCGGCTTCGGATATGGCGAGCACGGCGGGGTGCTTGAGCTTGCGGTCCAGAGATATGGCGTAAAACTGTTCGCGCACAGTGCTGACGCGGCCGATGACTTTGACATTGAATTGGCGTCGAACCTCGGCGCTAATCACGGACGGAACAAAAAATAATCCTAGTCCCCGTTGCCCAAAGACTTGCAGCAATGCGCTATCTTCAAATTCCGCGATGATGACCGGTCGTATCTTTTCTGTCTCGAACCATTGATCAAGCGACCGGCGCGCCGCCGTATTGTTGGTCGGCAACAAAAAGGGCGCGCCGTCGAGACATTGGGGAAACTTCCCGCGACATGCGGCCGCTAATTTCGACGTTCCAAACAGCGTCATGCCGCACTCGCCGAGTAGGTGGCAAAAGGCTTTCACGTTAATCGCGGGATCGATCTGACTATCCGTTAGGACGACGTCGATATCATGCACGGCCAGCGCCGATAACAGCTCCTTATTGGTGCCCTCCCGGCAAACAATCCGGTGTGAATCGGTCAACCTGAGCGCCGGTTCGATCAGTTGATACGCCACTAACTTTGGCATCACGTCGGCGACTCCGACCGTTAACCGCGCCAGGCGACCTTGTGGCCGTCCTTTGAGCGTTCCCATCATTTCCCGACCCAATGAAAAGATTTCATCGGCGTAGCGAAACACGACTTTGCCGGTTTCCGTAAGCGTGAGATAGCGGCCGGCTTTGCGAAAGAGCTTCTCGCCTAGCGCGTGATCGAGCGACTTGAGCTGCGCGCTCACGGTCGCCTGCGTTAAGCGCAATTCTTCGCTGGCCCGCGACACGCTGCCCATTCGCGCCACCGTCCAGAAATAAAGCAAGTGGTGGTAGTTGAGCCATTCCATGGAACGGATGATAGTTCGATTTTTTCTATCAAACAATATGAAATTATGAATTTGTCGATGGATTAGATTCTGCCTAATCTCACTTTCGAGCAATTCTTCTGTGGTTCACTAGAGGGCGAAATTATGAAGACGATGACGACCTTGATGTCGACTCAAGTGCTAAAATTCTTCGAACCGGATAGGTTGGCACCCGAACAGTTTTACTCCACGCTGAGAAGAAGCACCTTTGTCGATCCCGAGCGGAGACTGATGGCCGCCATTCTTGAAGACGCGGTATCATGCTTGTCCAAAGATTTGCATCGACGTCCGCGCCAGCAACGCAAACAGTTTGCCGAGGCGCACTCATGGATCAATGCCGATGGGGTGGAAGATTGGATCTTTTCGTTTACCAACGTCTGCGAAACGTTAGGCTTCAATCCAGGTTATCTACGTCAAGGCTTGAACCGTTGGAGCGCATTCAACGGGAACAGCGCATCACCGAAGCTGCGTTTGAAAAAATATCGCTCAGGTACCCGTCGTCGAAAGTTGCGCTTCCGGAGCACGGGTTGATTCGGCCGAGATACAGCGGAGATTTTGAAAGCGGACGGCTATTCGCGCACTTTCTCTGCGCGGCGTGGCTGCAACTATTATTTCTGCCCGGCTCCTTGCCCTTCCCGCTCGACCGCATGCAGGTAATTCATGTCCAAGAACGTCTGCGGCGGTGGCGCGTCCTTAATTCTGCCGTCTTCTCGCAGCACCTCAATGATCGACTGTACTGCGCCAAGCACCACATAGGGATATTCGGGGTGCGCGCCGTTCAACGCGTCATAGCGCCGCTTTGAAGCCGCCTCGTCACTATCCCGGTAGTGCTTGGCAAGTAGCTCAGCGGTCTTTCGTGGCTCGCTTTTAATGAATCGAATCGTATCGACGACGCTGCGAAGAAATCTTAATACCGTCTCGCGGTTCGCCTTTGCGTAAGATTCCGTGGTCACAATCGCGCTGCCGAGAAAGTCGATATTTTCGGTTTCGGTCAAGATGCGCAGCCCGAACCGGTCGACGTACAGCTTGTCGAAGCTATTGAGCACCGTTGCATGGACAGCCCCCGAAGTAATTGCGCCTAGGCGAGCTGGAATATCACCGACTTGAATAAACGTAACGTCCTTATTGGGTCGAAGATTGAACTGCTTCAGCCCGAGGCGCATGCCATAATCCGATGTCGTGCCGAACACGCCGATGCCGACTTTCTTGCCGATCAAATCGGCTGGCGATTTGATCGATGGATGGACGACGATCATCTGCCCGAGGCGATTGAGTCCGCCGATAACCACCAAGTCTGCGCCGGAAATCCGCGCCTGGATCGTTTGCGGTCCGCCGACAAAGCCGAATTGCACGTCTCCTCCCAGCAGCGCCGAGATTGACCTGCCGGCGATATATACGGCCTCGACGGAAAGCCCGTTGCGTTGAAACATGCCGGCCTGCACACCGAGCGGAAAAATGACCTGAGTCAGGCTCGGTGAACCATAAGATGCTTTGATTTTAGTCTGTGCCGCTGCGTTTAGCGGCAAAGCAAAGGCGAGGATCAGCAGGACGCGAACGAAAAAGATGCCCATCTGAAGTTTCTCCCCAGTTTCATGATGACTCCAGTTTTCGCCCGCTCATGGATCGCAGTTGCGGCGATATGCTAATGCACTCCGTAAAGCCTCGCGCAGTTGTCCCAAAGGATTTTTTTCTTTGATTCGTCTGGGATGGGGATCGTCAAAAACTCGTCGAGAGCATGCGGCCAACGGCAATCGATGTGCGGATAGTCGGTTGAGATTACGATATTGTCGTCGCCCAAGGAGTCGATGACGTTTTTTACCAACTTCTCGTCGACGTCCACTGAGATGAAACATTGCTGGCGAAAGTACTCGCTCGGTTTCTGTCGCAATGGAATATCCGCCATCGCGCCTTGCATTTCCCAATACTCATCGAGACGGTAGAGCAGCCACGGCAACCAAGCGCAATTGCCTTCGAGGAAGGCGATTTTCAATTTCGGAAAACGCTCGAGCACCCCGCCGGCAGTAAAAGCGCTCACGGCAAGGATCTGTTCGATAGGATTTCTCAAGGGATTGACCAGAAGCGCCTGGTTCGGATGCCCTTCGAAGCGATCCTTCGACACCTGTGGTTGTTGCGGCCGCGCCGGCGGATGAAAGCAGATCGGGATATTCATCTCCTGCGCTTCTTGCCAAAGGGGATCGAAGTAACGGTCGTGAATTTGCCGACCGTTGATTGGCTCTGGACAGAGCGACAGCCCCACGGCGCCGTTTTTCACGACGCGCTTTGCCTCGGCCTTCGCTAACTCGACGTCATGCAGCGTGATCAATGCGGACGGCTTGAGCCGCTGCGCATCGGCTTTGCAAAAATCCACCATCCAATCGTTCCACGCCTTACACAGGTCGTTGGCGTACTCCGGCTCAAAGGATTCATTCGTATGCAACGGCGAGGTACGAAACAGCACCGCGATATCGAGCCCTTCTTTATCCATCGCGTCGAGTTGCGACACGTTGTCATAGTCCCGCGCCAGCGACTCGTTGAAGCGCTCGGCCATCCGGGTCTCATGAAAGCTCACCACATCGCTCGGCGGCCGGATCGGCTTTCCGTCACCGAGAAAATAGCGGGTCATGCCATGCTTTTTCCTTGGCTCGCCGCGCGGAACACGCTCACCCCATTTCGGATTCATGTACTTGATGTAAAGATCTGCAGGTTCGAAGACGTGCATATCGCTGTCGAAAGCGCGAAAACCGTTTTTTGCCATGACGACGATCCCCCTTAAACCAAACCTTGCCTACGCTCGGCAAACCATCGGCAATTCAAAAATCACTTTACTGCCATTTCCCTTTGTGCCTCTCGAAGAATCGATAGATCGACAATATCACTGTATGCCATTTCACGGCTGCTCTTTACCGTTTTTTTGGTCTCATCGATCACCAAACGCAATCCTTTTTCGCAGACGCTGGCGTCTTCATTGTAGACTTTCACCACACCGTCGTAGGTCGCCGTGGCGATCTCGCGATTGAGCTTCAACCATTCCATCAGAAATTGGATCGTGCTGTCGCGATTGCTTCGAATATATCGGTTGGCCTTGATGCCCGCTTTGATCACGCGCTTGATTTCGTCGGGCTTCTCCTGAATCTTTTTTACGGCGGTGACCAAACCCGTCTCCGGGAAGATCAGCACCTCGTCGGCCCGCGCGAGGATGTTGAAACCTTGCTTCCTAGCCTCGAAATCCAGCGGCGGCCCGAGCACCGCCGCCTCCACCAGCCCCTGGCTGAGCGCGGCAAAGCGCGCGTCGGGCGGTCCCACGGCAAGATACTTGAGATCTCTTTCCGCGTCGAGTCCGAAGTGCTTGACGATCGCGCGGGCGGCGAAGTGCGCGACACCACCGACGATGAGAATCGCAATCGTCTTACCCTTGAGCGCCTGCACGGTTTTGAACTCCGGCCGCGTTACCAGAGCGAGCACCGGCGCGGGCACATAGCAGGCCACGACTTTGATCGGCACTCCCGATAACGCGCCGCCGATCGCCGTGCCGCCGATTCCGGTCGAATAGTCGACTTCGCCGCTCGCCAGCGCCGCTCTGCCGGCGGCCGCGGCGATGCGAATGATCTCGGCCTCGATTCCCTCTTCTTTCAGAAAACCTCGCTTCTGCGCCAAAGGAAATGTCATGAACTGGCCGGCGAAGCCGGTCATCGAAATGCGAACCTTGTCGGCCGCGTCGCCGGCTGATTCAAAAAGAATCATCGTGAGCAGTGTTGCCAAGAGTTTTTTCATTGTCCGTTTGTTCTAATCCGTGATCGCAAAGCCAACGGCATTGAAGATGGTGACTTCATGTTAGCGCTTCCGACTCTTGTAAAGGTCCGCAATAAAGCCGCTGTCGTCCAGTTCTTTGACAAAAGTCATATCGACAAAGTCTTCCGGCTTGGCGGCTTTTGCCTTCGGATCAGTCTGCGCCAGCGGCTCGAGAATATTTTTGATTCCTTCCAGCGTTGGATACTGTTTGGGCGGAAATTTGTCGTCCGAGCTGAGTTCGTCATAACTCTTATCCAAAATGTCTCTATCCTGGAGGCCGAGGTATTTCGCTAGAATTTTTAGCGCTGTGTCCCGATCTGTCTTGATTCGATGAATCGCTTCGATCTGCGATCTGACATATTTGCGGACAATGTCTGGACTCTCGCGAATGAACGTGCGCGTCGTGGCGACCCCTGTACTCTGATACGACAAACTCACGCTCACCAGAGTAGCAAAGCCCCGTTTCTGGCCGATGAACTTATAGGGTGTGGGAAGCATCGCGCCCTGCACCTTGCCCGACTCCAAGGCGACTAGGCGCTCTTGCAGACCGCCAACCTGCACAAACGCGATATCCTTCACCGGCGTTAGGCCGAGCCTTTTAAGCGCGATGCGGGTCATAGATTCGGCCAAGCCACCAAAAGGACTGATGGCAACCGTGCCCCCTTTGAGTTGCTCACCCGTTTTAATATCCGGACGCGTCAATAGCCACCACTCGGTATTCACGAGTCCCCCGGCAACCATCACCGTGTCCGCGCCCCTGAGAGCGGCATTTACGCTGACTTGGCCGGAACCCTGGATGATTGGGGTCTGCCGCGATAGCAAGGCCATTGTTGCGAGGGTTCCTCCTCTGAAGTAGACGATCTGAACAGCAAGGCCGTTGTTTGCAAAGATCCCCGTCTCTTTAGCCAGCCAGACCGGGAGTTCCGCAGACGCCGTTGAACTGTAGCCGACTGTAAGTTTGATGGGCTGGGCGGAAGCGAGAGAGAAGGAAAGTGACCATAACAGGGTCGCCGCTATCATTAATTCTTTCATTAAGACTTTCCCCGACTGGTCTTTGAATTAAGCAGCGGCCGCGTATAGCCATCGTCAAACAAAAATCATTTACTTGCCAACTCTCGCTGAGCCTCGCGCAGCACCGTGAGATCGGCGACGTCACTGATCGCAACGTCGCGGTTGATATTCGCCGCCTTCTTAGCTTCATCGACGGCCATCCGCAGGCCCGCTTCCGGCACGCCGCCGTCGTCGTTAAACGATTTTGCCGATCCGTCGTAGGTCGCGGTCGCGGTTTCCTTGTCGATCTTCATCCACTGCATCATCGCTTGAATCGTGCCGTCGCGATTCTGGTGCAGATAGCGGTTGGCCTTGATGCCGGCTTTGATCACGCGCTTGAGCTGATCAGGATTTTCCTTGATCTTCTTCACGCTCGCAACCAGGCCGGTGTTTGGATAGCTGAAAAGATCGTAGGCGCGCGCGAGCACCACGTAGCCCAGTTTCTTGCCGAGATAATCCACCGGCGTAGAGCCCGCGGTCGCCACCGTCAAACCTTGCTTCAGAGCGGCAAAGCGCGTATCGACGGTTCCAGTAGCGAGAAATTTCACATCCTTGTCCGGGTCGATGCCATAGTGCTTCAACATCATGCGCACAGTGCTTTCCAGCCCGCCGCCAATGCTGTTGAGCCCAATCGTTTTGCCCTTGAGATCCTGGATTGTTTTAAATTCCGGACGAGCGATGATCACGGTGGTAAGCCCCGGCGTAAAACAAGCCACGAGTCTTACCGGAATACCGCGGAGTGCGGCAGCAAGCGCGGGACTGACGACGGTGTGATAATCAATTTCGCCGCTCGTCAGCGCCGGTATCGCCACCGCGGAGCGAATCCTGATCAACTCCGCCTGCAGCCCCTCTTCCTGAAAGAAGCCTCGCAACTGCGCCAGCGGCAGCGTGAACGTCGAAGAATTGAAATCCGGGTAGCCGATCCGGATCTTGTCCGCTGCGTCGACGGTCGTGCAGAGACAACAACAGACGAGAAAGACGAGACACAATTTTGTCATTATGGCTATCCTTTCCTGCTCCGGGGAATTGATGTTCGAAATTCTTGTGGATCTTTATTTTTTCGGCACGTTCCCCCGCACTGCCCAAGATTTGGCGGTGAGAGCGAATGGCCCATCGGAACGACCGCGCAAGATACTCTCACGCAACCTTTGCTTTAAAGCTTCGCGGCGATCTTCCGTGAGACTGACCACGTATGCGCCGGACGGACCTTCGCCGCTGAGATATCGCTGCCACAACTCGTCAAACGAGGCGAACTGGCACGCCATCGTCAAGTCCGTAACTTCGATATCGGTCAGAGCGGCATCCTTCCAGAGATCTGAAAGCGCTTCCGCAGAACCGTACGATCCTAGTCTCTCGGCGGGCCGCTTAGCTGTCGGATCGATCGCTGCCGCGGCATCCCAGAAGCGGCCAGTGAGCTCATGAGCGCGACTGCCCTCCCACATTGTCGTTGCAACGACGCCGCCGGACTTCGTTACTCGGTGCATTTCATTCGCTGCCTTCGGAGCATCCGGGACAAAGTTAACAATGAGTAATGCCATGCATCGGTCAAAAGACCCGTCCGAGTATGGCAGATCTTGCGCATCGCCAGCTCGAAAGTCACCCGGGGGTCGGCAACTTGCGTTCGCGCATATTCGATAAAACCATTGGAAGGATCGATGCCGACAATTTTCGACGCTCCAGTGACTCTGGCCAATGTCGCCGAAAGTGCGCCAGTGCCGCACCCCACATCGAGCACAATGTCTCCATCTCGGACACCCGCAAATTCAACGAACAGCGGCGCCAACTGCCGACTCCAGCGCCCCACCATCTCTTCGTACGCTTCCGCGACCTCGAACATAGGCCCTCCATATTTTTAGTTTGGCTTGCGCGCCGTGATGAGACCGTGCCTGTCAGGCAGCAAGAATTTCGCCCGTTCGATATCCACGAAACCGGCTTCGGTGAGCCAAGCTCGGTGTTCTTGCTCCGTATACGACTCGCCGGCATCGAAGGTATTTAAGAAAATCAGATTGTAGCCGAGCGCTTCCAATGGCGAGAGGCGCGAGTCGTCCAGAATCTGCGCGACGATATAAATTGTCCCATCTGGATTCACTGCCGCGGCGACGTTTCTTACCGCAAGGCGCGCCTCGTCCGCGGCTAAACACTGGAGCACACCTCGCATAATGACCACGTCGTATGAGCCTGGCAAAGGCCCACTGAGCACATCCGCCGCTAAGATCTGGACGCGGTCCCTCGCGCCTTCCTCGGCCACGATCTTTTGAGCGATCGGCACGACCAGCGGCAAGTCAATGGCGGTGGCGCATATATGAGGACACTCTTTGGTTATCGTCAACGCCAGTCCGGCACCGCCACAGCCAACATCGGCGAGGGTTCTGGTCGATGAGAAGTTAAAATGCTTCAACAGAGCGTGGGCCGACGCCACCGTATTCCGGTTGATCCGACGAAGGAACGCTTCAACCTCTTCCTGCGGTGAATTTGAGAAATCGACTTTGGCTTGGGGAGCGGAACAGCGAATCGATTCGGCGGTATGCGGGTAAAGGCTTGTCCATCGGTGTGCAAAGAGTTCGCGCATATTACCCACGTACAAAGGATTGCCTTTCACCAGGTATTGATTGGCTTCAGGGGTGTTCGAGAAACGTCCTTCCTGCTCGGTCAACAAACCTGCCGCGACCAAGCTGTACAGCAGCACTCGTAATCGCGCTGAACCGACACCGATTGCCTGGCCGATTTCATCGGCAAACTCGGGACCATCTTTAAGCGGCGTGAAAACATCCAGCTGCATCCCGGCAAGCATGGCAAAACCGGCATCAACAGCGTACCTAAGTTTGTCGATGGTCTCGGGTCGAGTTACTGGAGCTTCCATTGCAATGTCACCTCCTATGACTTTGTGGCTTTTCCCAGCATCTGCCGCAATAGAAATTGAAGAAACGATTGTAGTCTCTGTCACAAAGCGACTATCGCGCTGTTAGGCCAGTCAATACCTTTGGCTTGACCGACATTCGAGTACGAACTATCGTCATAGTCGCTGGAGGTATCCGTGGCAAGACCAAAAGTGGCAATTACACTAGACGAATCCACCCTCGACCGCCTCGACAAATTGGTGCGCAAACGGGTGTTCCCCAATCGTAGCCAGGCGATCGAAGAAGCGGTCGTCGAAAAACTCTCGAGGATCGAAAAAAGCCGTTTGGCCCAAGAGTGCGCGAAACTCGAGCTGGCATTTGAAAAAGCGCTCGCAGAAGAAGGACTCTTCGAGGAACTGAAGGAATGACCCGCATACTGAGGAGCGAACTTCGCTGGGCTGATTTGAATCCAGTGCGGAGCCGCAAACAAGCAGGGCTCAGACCAGTCTTGATTGTAAGCCATACTGAACGAATTGGGAGAGTGATCGGCAGCGCATCGTCCGAAGAAATCCCCCAGATCGTTGAAGGTCCAAACGAAATCATCCGTGGTTAGTCTACACCTGCAATATCCAAGTTAATCGCGAAATGGATTAAAAACAGATGGCCGATCCTACTGAAGAACTGCGAGAAAAGATCATGCTTTCATGCCGCATCTTGGCGATGGAGGGCATGGTCGAACGAATTACCGGTCACGTCAGCGCTCGGATCGCTGATTCAGAAGACATGTGGATTCGGTGCCGGAGCCCGCAAGAGGATGGCGTGCGCTATACAAGGGTTGATGCCATACAAAGGGTAGACTTTGACGGCAAGGGACCACACAAGAGCGAACAATACCAGGTACCGAACGAACTGCCCATTCATGGGGAAATCTATAAAAAGCGCACCGCGCTAGGCTGTGTCATTCACGCACATCCCACGGAAGCACTCATTTGCGGCATCACTGAATTGGAATTTCGTCCCATCTTCGGCGCGTTTAATATACCCGCGATGAGCATGGCCCTACAGGGCATCCCGGTGTTTCCGCGATCCTATCTGGTTACCCGGCCCGAACTCGCCGCTCCCATGATAGAAATCATGAGTGACAAATCGATCTGCCTGATGAAAGGTCACGGCATTACCGTTGTCGGCAAGACGGTGGAAGAAGCCACCATGCGTGCTTTGAACTTCAACATGTTGGCGAAAGCTACATTGCAAGTAGCTCAAACCGGTCGAAGAGCGCCGGACATCTCCTCTGAAGATATCGAAAAACTGCCCGATCTTGGATCTACGTTTAATGATACGTGGACATGGCGGTACTACGTGAGAAAGCTCAAGGAAGAGGATTACCGTCTAAGCGACCGCGCCGAGACGTGATTGCATCCATCGCTGTCGCTGCGGAAATTGTCGAATATGCGGCGGGTTTACCATTGTTGGTTCTTCAATCACTGATCAGCGCCCACCGTCGACTTCAATGAATTGGTCGTTAAAGATCGACTGTTAGCCATTACCAAGCCATTACTTCGTCCCAACCCCTATCAGCACTTCACCCGGCGCATCGAACCCGTTCGGCACCGCACATTGGCTCAGTGCTTTTTCTATTTGGTCCCAAGCACGATCCTGATCGGCTTCGCTCAATCTGGCCATGAGGTCCTGCAAACCTGCAAAAGAACATCGGCGCGATAACTGCTTAGGTAGGTTTCACTTAGATCGGAAGATTTGTCGGCGATAATATTAGTCTCCTCCTTTCTGTTCCTACTTTGTTCTCATGTGTTCTTTGCAGCTAGAAGTCTTTTTCACAGATGCGGCATGATCTCCTTGGCACAGATATCCAAATGCTCCATTTCGTCGAACATCGGATTGAAAACGATTTGCTGCGCCCCGGCTTTGACGATCTCTTGGATTTTCTCCGTGCACTTGGCCGCACTGCCCCAGATGGAAACCTTCGGGCCGAGTTCAGCATTTTTGTAACGCTTACCGAACCATTCCCGAATGCGTCGCTCGGCGCGCGCGTTGTCCTTGTCGACGGCGAGATAAACCCGTTTAGCGAAGTGGAACGTCCCCGGGTCGCGTTTGGCGTCCGCGAGCATGTCGCGAAGCCGCGCCGACT
>DASWCL010000240.1:0-5898 GCA_036390135.1 Binatia bacterium | reverse complement strand
TGAGGGTCTTGTTTTATCCACTACAACAAAACCGCCCGTGAGCGCCATTCCGTCTATGTGATCAATTCAATTTCGGAACGTAACTCTGGCGTACGCCACGCCACGCTGTGAAAAAGAAGTTGAGAGTCTTGAGTTGCTACCGAGGAAGTCTGCAGTAGAATAAATTTGGCTTGTGTGACGCGTTTGAGGCGCGGCTAACGACAATTTTTTTGGTGTTGGCGGCTGTGCTCCGGCAAAGGGCAAAATCGAGTCAGCCGACAAACTTTAGCGAGGCAATTCCATGCAGAGCAAACACGTGCCGTCACTGGGCACTCGATACTGGGCAGCCCTTTGTATTGCCAGCATATTCGGCGCCAATATGGGGGACTTCTGCGCGAGGTACCTTGGCCTGGGCCATGTCAAAGGTCTGCCTATACTTGGGGTCATGCTTGTCATTATCTTCATGGTCGAGTCCCGCGACCGATACGCGCATCAGACCTACTACTGGCTGGCGATCATCGTGATCAGGACCGCGGCAACTAACCTGGCCGATTTTGCTGCCGGTGACATGAAACTGGACAAGCTGGCTGTGCTCGCGGTGCTTACGATTCTGCTCGTCGCAACTGTTGTTAGCGGCCGCCACTTTGCGTCATGGGAGGCAAAGGGCGTGGACAGTAAAGGTGGCGCAAGCCTGCCGACAACGGACTACTTCTACTGGGGGGCGATGCTAGCTGCCGGGACGCTGGGTACCGTGATCGGTGACATCTCATCCTTCAGCAGCGGGGTCGGAACGGGGTACGCATCGATCGCGCTGTGTGTCCTTCTCGGAGCGTGGTTCTACTTCGGCACAGGCGTGCTACGAGCCATAGGCGGATATTGGTTTACGATCGTTCTGGTACGGAGCGCAGGCACGGCTGTCGGCGACTTTCTTGCGGGGCGTGCGCTGGGTCTAGGGCTTCCCACAAGCACCCTGATCACCGGCATGCTGATGGCCGTCACATTGCTTTTCTGGAAGCAAGGGGAACTGAAACCGTCACCGGCTATGCGCTGAAGTGATGATTCAAACACGATTGCGCTGACTTGGCTGTTTCACCTTGTTGGCGATATCCATCAGTCGCAGATTCTCAGCGCCGATTTCCCAAACGGCGCCATGCCGATGGCACCGCCGGACTACATCAATCAGCTCAATCAAATCGCAGAGACACGGAGATTGTCGATCCTCTGAGCGGACTGGATTAAATGGGAGAGGAATAGTCGGGCGCTCTGACTGTGCGCCATCGCCCGGCTCGGTCCTGCTTTTTACCTGTCAGCTCGCCGTTGTGCTTGTGGACATTTTTCCAGCCGAACACTTTTTCAGCGGTTGCTTTGGTGAGCTGTTCGCCGTTTATGGCTCGCTTAGCAGCCTTTTTGGCCATGTGACGGCGACCTCAGCCGAGTACGTGCAATGTGCGATAACTTTCCGCCCCGAATCACGATCCAAGCGAGACGCTGCTCGCCCACTCGCTTGTGAAGGTCGCGTATCCGGTACTCCGCTCCTGGCCGTTCGACGCCAAGCCGTCCGAACTGATCCGTGCAGCCAAGAAGATCCAGCTTGAGGGCATCATTGCTAAACGCAAAGGCTCAGCTTACGAGCCTGGACGACGTAGCGCCGCTTGGGTCAAATATAAGATCAATCGTTCACAAGAATTTGTCATCGGCGGCTATACACCGGGCAATCCGTTCGATGCGCTGATTGTCGGTTACTACGACGGCGCGGACCTGAAGTTTGCTGCCAAAGTGCGAAATGGGTTTGTACCGCATGTTCGCCGCGAAGTTTTTCACAGATTCATCGGCTTAACGACAACCAAATGCCCCTTCGTTAATCTACCCGAAAAGCGACGGACGATGTGAGCGCTGACGGCAGACGAGATGAAAGCCATGCCGGTGGCTAAAGCCACGGCTCGTCACTCAGATCGAGTTCAAAGAGTGGACACCGGACGAGCAGTTACGACATTCGAGTTTCGTCGGGTTGCGGGATGATAAGGAGACGCGGCAGATCGTGCGCGAATAAATCGGGCCGCTACGAAATAGTGGTCGTTGATTAAATTGAACAGTGCGCATGCCGAGCGCAGTTGATTGCTAAACAAGTGCTCCACTGAAAGCCTTGGAATTCAGAGCGCTTTGCTCTTCTGTTCGTCTTTTGTTCGGTTTATCAGAGCGGATTCGTTGATTCCACCTAACTACGGAGGCAAATGCTGAGAAAGATTGCTCGGCGGGCCGGCATGTTTCTGACAACCATCGACAAAAATCGGGGTTCAATCCACGCTAGGATAAACCGCTGGACGGAATCGAGGCTTATTTCCTGAACCAGCTCATGACAGCGCCCGATAACGCCAGCACCAAGCCTATACCGGCCAGCGTCAAGCCGACGAGCGGAATGATGAGCATAAAACCCAAACCCAATAAAAATAACAAAATGCCAGCGGCGAGAGGATTGGATCGAGATCGACGCGGTTCCGCTTCAACTGACTGCTTCTCTTCGGCGATGGTTGCGAACTCTTCATGCAGGAGAGTCTCCGCCAGCTCTTTGAGTCCGCCGCGCCGCTCGGGTTCGGCTGCGCGGACAATGCCGCCAATATCGGCAACCAACTTTTCGACCTGCTGTTCGGTTCCGACGCCAAAGCCGCCGTCGGAATATGAGCGATCTGCACTTGGCATGACAGGCTCCATATCAAAGCTTGAGGCGCAATTGGCGGGCCACTATCAGGTTTCTTAGAAATTCAGCGGCATTGGCGCAAATTCAGCTTCGCGATCTTTCGAACTGTAGGAAAATTCCTTGCACTGACGGGAAATAAAGGACGCCCGCGAAAACGCGGATGATTATATTTCTTCGGGTCGATTATAGGCAAATGAAGTTCCCATCTGCAACGCGGTTAAAACCAGCGTGAAAAAGTACCAAACTCACAAGACCATGCTATCCCCGGCGCGAGAATTCGACGCTGCGCCAGCGCTTTTCGCTGATGCCGATTCCGGTTATTTACCGCTCGCGCTGCGACGAGTCGATTCGTTTTGGCCTGGCATCTCGCCTGTAATCAAGCGCGCCGCGCGATTGCGGCTGAAGTAGTACCAGCCCCATTGGACGAGGACGAGCAGCTTGTTTTCGAATTCGATCAAATTCATCAGGTGGATAAATAACCACGCCAGCCAAGCACAATACCCGGAGAAACGAAATCGTCCTATCTCGGCCACCGCCGAGGCGCGCCCGATGATCGCCATGGCACCTCGATCGCGGTAGTGAAACGCGCCGATTCGTTCGTTCTTGAGCCTGGCGCTAATGACTCGAGCCACATATTTGCCTTGCTGCATCGCCACCGGCGCCAAGCCGGGTAGAGGTTTTGCGGTTTGATGCGAGCAGTTGGCAAGGTCGCCGATCACAAATATTTCCGGATGGCCGGCGACGCTGAGATCCGGCTCGACTTCCACTCTGCCGCTGCGGTCCAATTTTGCTCCGGTTCTTTTCGCGATCGCCTGGCCATGCGGCGAGGCCCTGACGCCCGCCGCCCAAATCACTGTACGGCAAGGAACCCGTTCGATGCTATTTGCGTGTTTAATCGTGATCACTTCAGGACTAATATCGCTGACCAGCGCGCTGATGCGCACCGTGACGCCCAAACGGTTGAGAGCCGCCGATGCCTTTACCGACAGCTCCGGCGCAAACGTGGAAAGAATACGTTCGCCGGCTTCGATCAATAGAATCCGCGTCTCGGCTGGATCGATGCGGCGAAAGTCATGCCGGAGAGTGTCATGGGCGATCTCGCCTAGAGTGCCGGCTAATTCGACGCCGGTGGGGCCGCCACCGACGATGACGAAGGTGAGCCATGCTTTAAGTTTGGCACGGTCGGTTTCTCGTTCGGCGGCTTCGAATGCGATAAAGATCCGACGCCGGATTTCCGTGGCGTCTTCGACTGTCTTCAGTCCCGGCGCGAGGGTTTGCCAATGGCCATGGCCGAAGTAATGATGCCATGAGCCGGTCGCGACGACGAGGCTGTCGTACTCAATCGGCCCATCATTCAACAGCACCCGCCGACGCTCCACGTCGATATCATCGGCTTCAGCCAAAAAAATTCTCGCGTTCTTCTGCCGTCCGAGCGTCGCGCGCAGGGTTGAAGCAATATTGGCGGGCGACAGCCAGCCCGTCGCCACCTGATAAAGCAGCGGTTGAAACAAATGATAATTGCGCCTGTCAATCAGGGTTACCTGGACGGGGGCGTTTTTGAGATTTTGAGCGGCGTATAGTCCTCCGAAACCTCCGCCGATGATCACAACACGATGAGGATGTACCATGAAGACACGGTGCGGTGGCAAAGCGGGTCCGAGAGCGCGACTGGTTTTGCTTTCGGTTACTCCACGCTATTCGCGCCGGGCGTTAGCTACCCCCGTTGTGCGTGGTTAGAAACGCCGTCGCGTCCGTTTAAGTCGTCGCGACGAGTAAGCTGACGGCAAGTCGATCGTGGGGCATTGGCGCTACGCTGCCTGCGGTAACTCTTTTTCTTTGCAGCGCAGGAGACTTCTTCGGATATAGCCAGGATCAAGGTTCAGGACCCCACACACGTTCTCCAGACTAAAAATGCCATGAGTATCGCCGTTAAAGAACCATTCCTCCGCTTCCCGATAACTGCGCTTCCTGTGGCGATTCTTAGCGCAACAGTCGCGCAGATAGCAGTCGATGGCATCCCGTAATACCGCAGCTATTAACCTCCGCTCGGGCGTCTCGGCCGGGCGGCATTGATAGACATGCAGATACTCATCCACGCAAAGAACATCGGGCTGGCCAAACAAGCGGCGCTTTTCTTCCTGGGAGAAACGTTCATCGTCGAAGTTGCGATTCGAAAGATAATCGTGCGTCTGCATAATTTCACCTCGTCCACTCCGCTGTATGCGCGTTAGA
This sequence comes from Binatia bacterium, assembly GCA_036390135.1. GTDB lineage: Bacteria > Desulfobacterota > Binatia > UBA9968 > UBA9968 > DP-20. The sequence goes on along the minus strand of DASWCL010000240.1, from coordinate 992 downwards.
CGCGCGTAGCGGCACATTTCTATCCGTTCTCGCTTGCCGGTATCGCCACCGCGCTACGATGCCTGTGCAACTCTCATACCGACAGTGGCCAAAGCTGCAGTCAGAGGAAACTTCGCGGAAAACCTTGTGATCAACTAGAAGGGCAAATCAAACTCAGGCGGCAAAAACCCGAAGAATTGTTGGTAAAAACATACAACGGAGCCAGCAAAAGGGATACCCGGCGCTGTCAACGCTCGTGCGGCGGGGAAATCGCCAGTCCCAAGAGGACCGACGGTACGATTATATTTTTCAAGAATCCGTGCATCGAAAACTTGCTCTGCTCGTTGTCGTCATTTGCCCGTCGATTTGTAAAGTTCTCGAACAAGTCCGCTTTGCTCAATTTCCTGCAAGAAACTGAGATCGGCAATATCGGCGAGCTGAAGCGCTCTCGCTCTTGCATCCGGTTCGCGATCAAAGACAGCCTGTATCGCATCTTTCATCGGCAGCGGCAGCGCCGGCAATCTCTCGCGGGCTTCATTGTAAAGCGGCGTCACGATTTCAGCGGGCAGCCCAGCCATGAATTTTTGCATGATGCGGGTCGACGCGTCGCGGTTGGTTTTAAAAAAATGAATCGCTTCGACGAAGCCGCGCATAAAACTCAGCACCTCGTGGCGGTCGCGCGCGATATGGCGCCGAGTCGTCGCCACCGTCCCGGCGAGTGCCAGGATTTTCATTTCTTCGCCCGAAGCGACCTCCACGGCACCGAACTGCTTGGCCTGCAACGCGTTGGCGCCGCCGGTCGCCCCGGCTTGGATTTTTTCCGGCTGCCAGCGCCTGCACCGTATTCGCGCCGCCGCCGGTCTGAAAAATTGTCACGTCGATGTCCGGCCTCAAGCCGGCGCTTTTGAGCGCGATGCGCAGGAAAGTGTCTCCCTCAGAACCATACTGCGTCACGCCAACGATCTTTCCCCGAAGTTCTTCGAGTTTGTGAATTCTCACCTGGGGCGCGTACG
>DASWCL010000239.1:0-25427 GCA_036390135.1 Binatia bacterium | reverse complement strand
TTCGATGCTCTCTCCCTATGTTAGCGCAACGGCTATGCCAGCCGGCATGAAAGCCATCTAAGTCAAGCATTTGTTGGAATTGAGACGGCCAGATTTCGTGCGTAATAATTTCACTTGGGAGGTAAAAATCTACCCGTGGCTGAAGAGTGGAGGAAAAATACAGACGAAAAATTTGAAAAGTTTTCTGTGTCTTCGCCGTTGCGGCTTATTCGCCTGTATTTTTTGGGTAGTAGTTGATCGCCTTTGTTTTTGTTTGCGGCGGGCCGCTACCTTGACAATGGAGACTTACAGAGTCTATATTTAAAAAGGCAATGGTAAAGCGCGCGAGAATGAGAAGCGAGCGAAGTTCGCTCATGAACGTGGGACGACGCGTGGATTATGCGGTGCGCGCGCTCTCATATCTGGCTGGGCAGCCAGAGGGGAAAATCATCAGCCGCGCCGATATCGAAAAGAGCCAGGATATTCCGTCGTTCTATCTTTCTAAGATTATGAAAGATTTGGTGGCGGGCGGCCTGGTTCAATCGCACATCGGCTCGAAGGGCGGTTTCACCCTAGCTAAAGGAGCGAGCACGATCTCAATTAAGGACGTCTATGAAACCGTGGAGCGGCCGCTGGTGCTGATGGAGTGTCTCGAGCAGGGCATGAATTATTGTTCTTTCTGCGCGGTCTGCTCACAAAAATCGGTTTGGGAAAAAGCCCAATTCGTGCTCGCTGAATTCCTCGCTGGCGTGTCGATCGCTGAGATTGCCGATCGTCAAGGACTTAAAAGCCGGCTAAGAGCGCCGCTGCAACAGGCAGTGTGATTGGAAGCTAGAGTTCGAAGGGAAACATGATGATGCTGGATATTCGTGGGTTGAAAGCGAAGGCGGGAAACAAGGAAATATTGCGTGGCATCGATCTTCATGTCGGCGCAGGGGAAGTGCATGCGATTATGGGACCGAACGGCTCGGGAAAGAGCACCCTCGCGCATGTGCTTTCGGGACGGGAGAACTACGAAGTCACGGGCGGCGAAGTGACCTACAAAGGTAAGGACCTTTTAGCGATGAGTCCCGAGGAACGTGCGCGTGAGGGAATTTTTCTCGCGTTCCAATACCCTGTCGAGATTCCCGGCGTGAGCACGACTTATTTTCTCAAGGCAGCTCTCAATGCAGCGCGCAAGCATCGTGGTTTGGAAGAGCTCGACGCGATGGACTTCCTTACGCTGATTAAAGAAAAAATGAAATTGGTGGAAATGGATCAGGCGCTGGTCAATCGGCCGCTCAACGAGGGCTTTTCCGGCGGCGAAAAGAAGCGCAATGAGATCCTGCAAATGGCCGTGCTGGATCCGACATTGGCGTTGCTCGATGAGACCGATTCCGGTCTCGATATCGACGCGCTGCGTGTCGTCGCCGACGGCGTCAATGCGCTGAGGCGCGAAGATCGGGCGATGATCGTAATTACGCACTATCAACGGCTGCTAAATTACATCGTGCCGGATTTCATTCATGTCTTATATGATGGCCGGATCGTTAAATCCGGCACGAAAGAATTAGCGTTTGAGTTGGAGAGCAAAGGTTATGACTGGCTCAAGAGCGGAGCGTCGGCGGCTCTCTAAATCTCGTATCGGTTTGGCAAAGACATGATCGGAGCGGAAAGCAAAGAGCAATATCTGGCTGCCTTCGAGCGCTGGCAGTCAAGCGGCAAAGCAAACGGGCCGTCGTGGCTCAACGAACTGCGCAAAGCGGGGATATCGAGCTTCGCGAGCCTCGGCTTTCCGACCCCAAAGAACGAAGACTGGAAGTATACCAATCTCGAGCCGCTCACCTCCTGCCGCTTCGCTCAGGCCAATGGTGAAGTTAAGAGCTTTAGCGAAGCCGAAATTCTCACTCGCGCTTTTGTCGATCCCGATTGCCCGCGCTTGGTTTTTCTTAACGGCGTTTACGCGCCGCAATTGTCTTCGCCAAGGGAGTTGTCCGGCGGCGCGCGGGCGGGGAGTTTGGCCGAGTTGATCAAACGAGATGACCGACTTTTGTCAGCGCAACTCGGGCACTACGCGAGTCATCGCCGGCAATCTTTGGTGGCATTAAATACAGCATTTATCGGCGACGGCGCGGTTGTCATCGTTGCACCGGGATGTCATTTAGCACGGCCGATCTATTTAGTTTACCTGTCGGGCGTTGCGGGGCAGCAGCTGGTGTCGCACCCGCGAACGCTGATATTTTTAGGCGCCGGCAGCGAGGCGAAAATTGTTGAGAGTTATATCGGGGTTAATGGCGGCACGTATTTTTGTAACGCAGTGACGGAATTGATCGGTGAGGCGGACTCCTTGGCGGATCATTATCGGCTGCAGCGTGAAGGTGAAACGGCCTTTCACACAGGTACACTCGAGGCTAATTTGGGAAGAGGGGCGCATCTCACGGCGCATGCTATCACACTCAGTGGCTCGCTGGTGCGAAACGACGTCCATGTTTCGCTCAACGGCGAGGACGCTGAATGCGTCCTCAATGGTCTTTACTTGGCTGGCGGCCGGCAACACGTGGATAATTCTACCTCGATCGAACATGTCAAACCGCGTGCGAGGAGCTTTGAGCTCTACAAGGGCATTCTCGACGGCGCGGCGCATGGCGTCTTTAACGGCAAGATCGTCGTGCACAAAGATGCCCAAAAATCCGACGCGCGCCAAGTCAATAAGAACCTACTTTTGTCGGGGAATGCGGCAGTGAACACCAAGCCGCAACTTGAAATCTACGCCGACGACGTGAAGTGCAGCCATGGCTCGACGATCGGGCAGATGGACGCGGATGTGTTGTTCTATCTGCGTTCGCGCGGGCTGGGACTGGACGAAGCGCGGAGCCTCTTGAGTTTTGCATTCGCCGCGGACGTGGTGGGACGAATCAAAATCGACTCTTTGCGCGAGAAGTTGGACGAATATATCGTCGCAAGATTTCGCAGGATTTGAGTGTCTTGATGAAAGCGGTATCTCATTTTATGGATGCGCGTGTTACGGGCGGGAGCTTCGATGTCATGCGCCTGCGCGAGGATTTTCCGATTCTCAAGGAGAAGATTCACGGCAAGCCGCTGGTGTATTTCGACAACGGCGCAACCAGTCAAAAACCGCGAGCGGTCATCGACGCGCTCGACCGCTATTACCGGGCGGAGAACTCCAACATCCATCGCGGCGTACATGCCTTAAGCGAGCGCGCCACCGCGGCCTATGAAGCTGCGCGCGAAAAGGTGCGGCACTTTATTAACGCCGGGTCCGACAAAGAAATCATTTTCGTTCGCGGCACGACGGAAGCGATCAATTTGGTGGCGCAGAGTTATGGCCGCAGTTTTCTCAAGCCTGGCGACGAAATCATCGTCTCGGCGATGGAGCATCACTCCAACATCGTGCCGTGGCAGATGCTTTGTGAACAGACGGGCGCAAAGCTGCGGGTTATTCCGATCAATCACGACGGCGAGCTGGTGATGGAGGAGTTTCGCCGTCTGTTAAATGATAAGACCAAGTTTGTTTCGGTGACGCACGTGTCTAACGCGCTCGGTACGATCGTGCCGGTCAAAGAAATTATCGCATTGGCGCATGAGCGCGGCGTGCCTGTGCTGCTCGATGGCGCCCAGGCAGTGCCGCATTTAAGAGTTGACGTGCAGGATCTCGGCTGTGACTTTTACGCCTTTTCGGGCCACAAAATGTTCGGGCCGACGGGCGTCGGCGTGCTTTATGGCCGCCGTGCGCTGCTCGAAAAGATGCCGCCGTATCAGGGCGGCGGCGACATGATCAGTTTGGTTACTTTTGAAAAGACCCATTACAACGTGCTTCCCTATAAATTCGAAGCGGGCACGCCGCATATCGCCGGCGGCATCGGTCTAGGCGCCGCTATTGATTATTTGCTGGCGCTGGACTGGGATGCGCTGGCGGCGCATGAGCATCGCCTCCTGAGCTGCGCGACGGACGCTCTCGCGAGCATTGATGGCCTGCGGATCATCGGCACGGCTAAGGAAAAGGCCGGCGTGCTGTCGTTTGTGTTGGATCATGTGCATGCGCACGACGTGGGAACCATTCTCGACCAAGAAGGGGTCGCAGTGCGCGCGGGGCATCATTGTGCCATGCCCGTGATGCAGCGTTTCGGTGTGCCGGCGACGACGCGCGCGTCTTTTGCTTTTTATAATACAACTGAAGAGATCGATGTGCTGGCGCAAGCCATCCATCGGGTTCGGAAGGTTTTTGGCTGATGTCGGATTTAGATGAACTCTATCAAGAAGTCATCCTCGACCATAACAGGAGTCCGCGCAACTTTCGGACGATGACCCATGCCAACCGCAAGGCGGAAGGCTATAATCCGCTGTGTGGCGATCACGTCACCGTATATCTACATCTCGACAATGGCATAATTCAGGACATTACCTTTCAAGGCTCGGGTTGCGCAATCTCCAAGGCCTCCGCGTCCATGATGACTGCCGAACTGAAGGGGAAGACCGAAGCGGCGGCTCATGAGCTCTTTGAAGGCGTGCACAAAATGCTGATGGGCGAGGACGGCGCTGAGGGCGCGGCTCAAAAAGTGGGTAAGCTTAAGATTCTTGCCGGCGTGTGTAAATTTCCGGCGCGGGTCAAGTGCGCCAGCCTCGCGTGGCATACGGTCAACGCAGCGCTTAAAGGCGAGGCGCAGCCGGCGAGCACGGAATGAGTCGGCGCATCGTGACCAGAGGAGGCTGTCTCAATGAGCACTGAAAAGCCGATTAAGCTCCAGCGCGATTGCGCTGCCGTGATGGTACCCAGCGGCGAGCCGCTGTCGTTATCGGCCGGTGGCACTGTCTGGTTAACGCAAGCTTTGGGTGGAACCTACACCGTGATGACCGAGCGCGGTTATAGCGCGCGGATTGACGGCAAGGACGCCGACGCGCTCGGCTTGACGCCAGGTGATGATGCGAAGCAGGCGGTGTCGTTGCCGGAGTCGAGTTCCATGTCAATCGAGGAACGGGTATGGAATGAGCTGCGCTCGTGTTTCGATCCGGAGATTCCCGTCAATATCGTCGATCTCGGTTTGATTTACGACTGCGACGTGTGCCGCCTGCCGGACGGCGATCATAAAGCCGTCGTGCGGTTTACGCTGACGGCGCAAGGTTGCGGCATGGGTCAGTTTCTTAAACAAGATATCAAGAAAAAACTGCTCTCTGTGCCCGGCATGCGCGAGGTCGATGTCGAGTTAGTGTGGGATCCACCGTGGAATCAGAGCATGATCGCCGTGAGCGCCAAGCAGCAATTGGGGATCGAATAAGGAATTCCGCCATGGATAGTATCAACGAAACCATTATTGAAGCGCAGATCGTCGAGGCTCTCCGGACCTGCTTTGATCCGGAAATTCCGGTCAACATTTATGAAATGGGTTTGATTTACGAAGTGAAAGTCGATGCCGCCGGAAGCGTGACGATTCAGATGACGCTCACCTCGCCCAGTTGTCCTGCGGCGCAATCCCTACCCGCGGAAGTGGAGGCGAAGGCGAAAGCCGTGCCCGGAGTCACGGATGTGAAGATTGATCTCGTTTGGGATCCGCCCTGGGATCCGAGCAAAATGTCGGAAGCCGCGCGGTTACAGCTCGGTATGATGTAAGGAATTTTCGCGTAACGCTCGTAATCCATATTCATGAACGACAGCCTTTTTAAGCAGCTCGGCGGCGAAAGTCAGTTGCGAGCAATTATTAACACGTTTATCGATCGTGTCTTCGAAGATCGGATGATTGGGTTTTTCTTTCGCAACGCCGATCGAGCGCGGATCAAAGAAATGGAATACCAACTCGCCGCTGGTTTTCTTGGAGCGGAGATCCAATACCAAGGTCGGCCGCTCGGCAAAGTGCATGCGAACCACCCGATCATGGGAGGTCATTTTGCGCGCCGCCGGCAGATTCTCAAAGAAACATTGGAATGCTATCAGGTCGCAAAAGAAATTCAGACGGTGTGGTTGAATCACACCGACTCACTCAGGCCGCTAATCACGCCTGAACCCGGTTCGGCATGCGACCCGGTCGCTGCGCGCGAGCGGGTCAGCCGACGATAACTACCGCTAAATTCCGCTATTTCTTGCGTCCGAACAATTGTCGCCTGCAAAACATTGTGCTACTAATAGTGCTACGCCGAAGGTAGTCATCTAGGATTTGTGTGAAGTTAGCCGACCTGTATTCTCGGCCCGGCTTGACCCTATCGGTCGAGTTCTTTCCTCCAAAGACGGACAAAGGCGAGGAAAACCTCTTTAGCGAAATCGAGAAGATCAAGAGGCTCAATCCTGGCTTTTGTTCCGTTACGTACGGGGCGGGCGGAAGCACGCGCGAAAAAACCATCGGCCTGGTCGAATCCATTCATGACGGCTGCGGTCTTGAGGTCATGTGCCATTTGACCGTGGTCGGACAGTCCAAAGCGGAGGCACGTGGGATCTTGGGAAGGCTCAAAAGCAAAGGGATCGAAAACCTGCTTGCCCTCGGCGGCGATCCGCCTCAAGGCATGGCGGACTGGCGTCCGCATCCCGACGGATTTCAGCAGGCGATTGAGCTAGTGCGAGAGGCTGCAGCACTTGGCTGTTTCTCGATTGGCGTGGCCGGCTTTCCCGAAGTCCATCCACGGGCAGCGAGTCGCGCTTCAGATTTGCAATTTTTGAAGCAAAAGGTAGACGCCGGCGCGGCGGCGGTTATTACCCAATTATTTTTTGACAACGACGCTTACTATCGATTTGTCGAAGACTTAAGAAAACTGGGCGTCACCGTGCCAATCGTGCCCGGGGTGTTGCCGATACTTTCCGCTTCGCAGGTGCGCCGCTTTACGGCGTTGTGCTGCGCAAAGATACCGGCAACCTTGGAACGCGAACTGGTCAAAGTTGAAAACGACGACGATGGGGCGGTGGAGTTGGGTATTGAATACGCCACGCGTCAGTGCGAACAATTAATTAAGCACGGTATTGTGGGGCTTCATTTCTATTCGCTCAACAAATCATATTCCCTGCAGGCGATCTGGAAAAATCTCGGGCTTTGACCCTCCCTTAAGGCAAAGTGTCCGCCATGCCGGACGCGCCTGAAAGCACAAAATGGCTGCGAATGATCCAACCCCCATGGAAGTCGACAGCGAGCAAGTCGAAGTCCGCAGGCAAAAGCTCGCTAAGCTCAAAGCCTCGGGCGTGCCGGTTTATCCAAACGATTTCAAACCGACGCACACAGGGTCGGAAATTTTTGATAAATTCGCCGACGCCAGTGAAGAAGAGCTCGCCGCGTCGCCGAAGGACCTCCGCGTCGCCGGTCGGATCGTAACGATCCGGCGCATGGGGAAGGCTTCGTTCTTTCACATTCAGGATCGCCGCGGGCGGCTACAGATCTACATACAGCAGAACCGCATCGGCGAGGAAGCTTATGCTTTGTTTCGCACATTGGACGTTGGCGACATCGTCGGTGTCCACGGTCATCTGTTTCGCACCCACACCAAAGAACTGACGCTCGAAGCGGAAGCGTTGCGTCTGCTCACTAAATGCCTACGTCCACTGCCGGAAAAATGGCATGGGTTGGCCGACGTTGAAGCGCGCTATCGCCAGCGTTACGTCGATCTCATGGTCAATCCCGACGTGCGCCAAGTCTTTGAGAAGCGCTCACGGATTATCAGGATACTTCGCCGCTTTTTCGAAGAGCGAGATTTCCTCGAAGTGGAAACGCCGATGATGCAGCCGATTCCGGGCGGTGCGACGGCACGGCCGTTTGTCACGCATCACAATACCCTCGACATGGAACTCTACTTGCGGGTGGCGCCGGAGCTGTTTTTGAAACGCTTGCTGGTCGGCGGGTTTGACCGGGTCTTCGAACTCAATCGCAATTTCCGTAACGAGGGAATCTCCGTGCGTCACAATCCGGAGTTTACGATGGTCGAATTTTATCAAGCCTATGCGACCTTCGAAGATTTGATCGAGTTGACTGAAGAGCTCTTTGTGACCTTGGCGCACGAGATCGCCGGTTCACTTGAGGTCACCTACGGCGATCACGCGATCAACCTCACACCGCCTTGGCGGCGACTAACGATTCGCGAAGCGATTATGATTCACGGCGAAGCGCGGTCTCAAGATGTCGAGGACTTGGACGGACTTCATCGATTCGCCAAGAACAAAGGGTTGCATATCGATTCGAGCGCGCCCTATGGCAGTGCGCTGGTGGAAATATTTGAAGCAGTGGCCGAAGCGCAATTGATCCAGCCGACGTTTATCACCGGCTATCCGATCGAGGTTTCGCCTCTGGCAAGAAAAAACGATCACAATCCGGCGATGGTCGACCGCTTCGAGCTCTATATCGGCGGTCGCGAATTGGCCAATGCGTTTTCCGAGCTCAACGACCCGGCCGACCAGCGGGAGCGGTTCTTGGAACAAATGGCAGCACGGGCGTCGGGCGACGATACTGCCAATCCGATCGATGACGATTACGTGCGGGCGCTGGAGTTCGGTATGCCGCCGGCCGCCGGCGAAGGCATCGGCATCGATCGCCTAGTGATGTTTTTGACCAATTCGGCCTCTATTCGAGACGTGATACTCTTCCCGTTGTTGCGTCCGCAGCGCTAAGGCTAAATATCCCCACATGAAATACGAATTGTTTATCGGTCTGCGCTATCTGCAGGCACGCCGGCAGGAAAAGTTCATCTCACTGATCACGGTGATTTCAGTTTTCTGCGTGATGATCGCGGTCATGACCCTCAACGTCGTTATGGCAGTGATGACCGGCTTCGAAGAAACCTTGCGTGACCGGCTGCTGGGAATTAACGCGCATATCGCCTTGGTGAAGTCAGGCGGTCCACTGCAAGATTACGAGAAGTTGATGCAACAGGTCGTTAAAGAAAATGGCGTGGTGGCGGCTGCGCCGACCATTTACGGCCAAGTGATGCTGACGTCCGGTTCAAGGGTTTCGGGGGTGGTGGTCCGCGGCGTCGATCCAGGTCGGGTGAATAGCGTCGTCAATCTGGGAGCCTACCTGCGCGAAGGTAAGCTCGACGGACTCAAATCTCAGCAGCCGATTCGAGTGGAAGATCGCATCGTCTTGCTGCCGGGAATCATTCTCGGTGAGCGGCTGGCCAACCAGTTAGGGGTTTTTCTTGGCAGCCCCGTGCAGGCCGTGTCGCCTCTGGGCAGCCCGACGGCAATCGGCGTGATTCCGAAAGTGCGTCGCTTTGTGGTGACGGGCATCCTTAAAACCGGTATGAGCGAGATCGACTCGACCTTGGTCTTGATGTCGCTTGCCGAGGCGCAGAAGTTTTTCGAGCTCGGCGACGCCGTCACGAATATCGAAATTCGCATACAGAACGTCAATCAGTCCCGGCAGGTGGCGGACCAGATTCAACGACATTTAGGGTTTCCCTATTTCGCCGAGGATTGGACGAGACTTTGGCCGAATCTGTTTTCGGCGCTAAAGCTCGAAAAAACCGTGTATTTTCTGGTGTTGCTACTGATGGTTTTAATCGGCGCGTTCAACATCGTGTCCACCCTGGTTATGGTCGTCATGGAGAAGAAAAAGGACATTGCGATTTTACGCTCGATGGGTGCCACGGAAAAAAGCATCCGCAAAATATTTTTACTCAAAGGCTGCATTATCGGCGTTGTCGGTACCTCGTTGGGCGTCGTTTTGGGTTTGCTGGTGTGTGGCCTGATCTCACAATATGGATTCCAATTGCCCGATGGCGTGTTTTTGATTGCCACGGTTCCGGTTCGCGTTTATTTGAGTAATTTCGTTTTGGTTGCTTTTACCTCATTCGCCGTGTGTTTACTCGCTAGTATTTATCCGGCGCGTCAGGCGGCCAAGCTCGATCCGGTGGAAATCATCCGATATGAATAATCTGCTCGCCGTCAGGGATTTGCACAAATCGTTCATCGAGGGCGGCAATGAGATTCATGTATTGCGGGGGGTAAATCTCGATTTGGCTGAAGGCGAGAGGTTGGCGGTCGTCGGCGAATCCGGCGTCGGTAAGAGCACGTTGCTGCACATACTTGGCACGCTGGATCGGCCCACCACAGGACAGATTGTGTTTGCCGGCGAACAGCTACCGGTAAGCAATGAACCGGCGTTGTGCGAGTTTCGCAATCAACAAATCGGCTTTGTATTTCAGTTTCATTACCTGTTGCCGGATTTCACGGCTTTAGAGAACGTGATGTTTCCAGCGCTGATACGTGGAGCCGAGCCGGGGCAAGCTAAGAGCGACGCAGAAAGACTATTGGAAATTGTCGGATTAAAAGATCGAGTGAGCCATCGGCCCGGGAAGCTCTCGGGCGGAGAACAGCAGCGCGTGGCGGTGGCGCGAGCAGTGATCCTGAAACCCAAGCTGGTGTTAGCGGACGAGCCGACGGGATCGCTGGATTTGCGCATCGGGGAGGAAGTTCAAAATCTATTGTTCCGACTCAATGAAGAGCATGGCATCGCCCTGATCGTCGCTACCCACAACCGCCAGTTTGCCGAGAAAATCGGCCGCCAAGCCGAGCTTCGAGAAGGGCTGCTGTTTGTCGGTGATTGAAGCGAATTGGCTTTACAAAAGTATCGGTATTTGCTACAAATTTGAGAATGTTTAACCGTCTTTTCTAGATCTATTCTTCGAGCCCGGATGGAATCCTTCAAAACTGCGAGAGCCGTCGCGATTATTGGTACGTTCTTGCTAGCGCTCTTCACCATCGGTCTGTTTCCCGCGCCAACCCGTAGTCAAGATAAAGCTACGCTCAAGGATATAAAAATTACCGGCAATGTGCGGGTCGAAGACGACGGCATCCGGCTGCATCTCAAAAGCCGAGCGGGGAACGCTTTTGATCCGGCGACGGTCGACCAAGATGTCAAAGCTATTTATCGCATGGGATTTTTCGATGACGTGCAGGCCGAGCTTTCACCCGACGGCGTTTTGACCTACGCGGTCAAGGAGAAGCCTTACATTCGCGAAGTGAAAATCCAGGGCGCCTCGCAGGTTTCCAAAGAGAAAGTCGAATCCGCGTTCGGCGTGGGCGCGCGCACGATCCTTGATCGGACAAAAGTCGCCGAGGGCATCGACAAACTGAGAAAGTTCTATAACGAACAAGGTTACGTGAACGCGGCAGTCGATTACTCCGTTTCGGTTGAGGACGCCAATCAAGCCGTCATTACTCTCGATATCAACGAAGGCAGCCGGCAGTTGATTAAAAAAATAGCGTTCGAAGGCAATAAGGCCTTTTCTGAAAGTGAGCTGAAAGGGCTCATTGCAACTAAGGAAGAGTGGATCTTTTCCTTCATCACCAACCGCGGCGTTCTCGATCGCGACATGCTCACCAACGACGTGGCGATACTCTCCAATCATTACAACGACAACGGCTATGTCGAGCACAAAATCGATGAGCCGGTGATTTTGCGCGCGCGCGACGGTCTGGAGGTGGTTTTCCGGGTGAGCGAAGGACCCCAGTATCGGGTCGGCAAGGTCGAGATCGGCGGCGAACTGATCCAAGACGGACAAAACATGCTCAAATCCGTCAAGCTTACGACCGGCCAGATCTTTCGTGGGAGCCGGCTGCGCGAGGATATCACCACGCTGACCGACATGTATTCGAACAAAGGGTTCGCGTTTGTTCAAGTGGATCCAATTACAAAAGTGAACGCCACCGATAAAAAAGTCGACGTCGCATTGGTGATTACAAAAGGGCCGCCGGTTTATTTTAACCGAGTGTTGGTCGCCGGCAATACCAAGACTCGCGATAAGGTGGTGCGTCGAGAATTGCTCACTAATGAGCAGGAACTTTTTTCGAGCAGTAAAGTTACCCAAAGCCGCAATGCGTTGCAGAGAAGCGGCTACTTCGAGGACGTACAACTTACCACAAAGAAAACCGAGCAGCCCGATGCCGTCGATCTATTGGTCGATGTGAAGGAAGGCCCCACGGGCACATTTCAAGTTGGGGGTGGATACAGCAGCGGCGATGGCTTTATTTTTAGTACCAATATTTCTGAGAAGAATTTCATGGGAAAAGGACAGGGAATTAGCGGCAACTTCGCTATTGGTTCGCGCCGCCAAGATTATATTTTGAGTTTGAACGACCCTTACTTTAACGATAGCAAGGTGGCTCTGGGCATCGACGCTTTTAATACCAAACGTGAGTTTACGGATTTCGACGAGCATAAGCTTGGCTTTGGAGTGAATACCAATTATCCGTTAAAGGATTTTAAGATGCCATTCTTTGGCTCCAACCGACCCGCCAAAGAAATCGGGTCGGATGAGCTGGCAAGCAATGCGCCCGTGAGCATGTGGGACTATATGCGCGGTGGGGTGGCCTACGGCCTTACGCGAGAAAAGATCGATGGCATCGACCCGGCTGCTAGCCAGACGATTAAGGACGAAGCGGGCACTTCGCTGACCAGCAGCGTGACTCCCGGCATTACTTACGATAGCCGGGATCATTTCTTTGCTCCCACCGAAGGGACCAAGTCCGCCTTCTCGGTGAAAATGGCAGGGCTCGGCGGTGATTCCCGTTTTATCAAGTCCGATTTGAGCGGCCGCTGGCATTATCCGCTGCTCAAAGATCCCAACTGGGGTGGCAATTATGTTTTGGCGCTAGGTGGACAGCTCGGTTACGGAATCGGTCTAGCTACAAGGAGTAATGGAAAAAAAGATTTGCCACTCTTCGAGCGCTATTTTCTCGGCGGGATCGACTCGGTGCGCGGCTTTACCGAGCGGAGCTTGGGTCCGAGAGAGCCATCGTGCGTGACGGATACATCCAGCACTCCCTCTACCGTCACTTGCCACGGGAGCGACGTTATCGGAGGCGATACAGCGGCGGTGATGAACGCTGAGCTTTTGTTTCCGATTATGGAACAATACGGAGTGCGAGGCGTTGCGTTCTTCGATATGGGCAATGCGTTTGCCAATGGTTTTAACTTCGGTGATCTGAGACGCTCCGTGGGAGCCGGGGTGCGTTGGATGTCGCCCTTTGGTCCGCTTCGTGTCGAACTTGGTTTTCCCCTAAATAAGAAGCCGGGTGATGAAACTTCTGTGCTCGGCTTCTCTATCGGCAGTCAACCCTAAGGACTGCCATTCCGGATTTCTCAAAAATCACTAACGGAGGGTTTGAGTGAAGTACTGGCTAGCAGTCGTTGTGCTGGTTTTTTCTAGTTCTCCGGTGTTTGCGCAGGAAAAGATCAAGGTCGGATTCATTGACATTCAAAGAGTCATTGCCGAATCGCAGGCTGGAAAGCGCGCTAAAGAGCGTTTCCAGGCGCAGGTTAAAAAGGCCGAGGCGGATGTCGTCAAGGAAAGACAAGATATCGAGCGGCTCCGAGCGGACCTTGATAAGAAGGGTCCGCTTTTGAAAGAGGAAGAAAGGCGCAATCTCGAAGCTGATCTTCAAAGGCGGTCGGTGACTTTGCAGAGAGCGATGTCGGATTATCAGCAGGAGCTGCAGCAGAAAAACAACGAGATAATGTCCGATATTCTCAAAGAGCTGGAACAGATCGTCAACGAGGTCGGAAAGGCCGATAAATTTACCCTGATCCTCGAGCGCTCGCAGATCCTTTACAGTGACCAAGGGATCGACATCACCAGTAAGGTTATCGAGACTTACAATAGCCGGACGAAAAAATAAGTGGCGACCAGTAAAACCCTCAGTGAACTCGCCCATTACGCCGGAGGTAGGGTTGTCGGGGACGGCGCCGTCGTGATCCACAAAGTCGCCCCTATCGATGAGGCGAGCGAGGGAGACATCACATTTCTCAGCAACCCGCGCTATCAACGTTTTTTACCGCAGTGCCGGGCCAGCGCGGTCATTGTCGCTCCCGGGGTCGTCGAGGAGGCTCGACGCGGATCGGCGTTGAATTTTCTCGAAAGCGCCGATCCGTACATTGCGTTCGCAAAAATCCTTCAGCTCTTTTATCCGGTTCCGCAGTTTAATCGCAAAGTCAGTTCTGCCGCGTGTGTGGACCCAAGCGTGTGGGTGGGCGAAGCGGTGACCATTTTTCCCAATGCGTTTGTCGGAGCGCGCGTACGGATTGGCAAAGGTACGGTGATCTTCCCCGGCGTATTTGTTGGGGAGGATGCGCAAATTGGCGTGGATTGCGTGCTTCATCCCAATGTTGTGGTGCGCGAGGGATGCCGATTGGGCGACCGCGTGATTCTCCACGCTGGCGTGGTTATCGGCAGCGACGGTTTTGGTTACGCCGGAGTCGGCGATCAGCGGGTGAAGATTCCCCAGGCAGGCATCGTGGTTGTTGAAGACGATGTGGAGATCGGCGCCAATACCACGGTAGATCGCGCCACGCTCGGACAAACCGTGATCGCGCGCGGCGCGAAAATCGACAACTTGGTGCAGATCGCGCACAACGTTGTGGTCGGCGAGTTTTCGGTCATCGCGGCGCAGGCGGGGATTGCCGGCAGCACGCGGCTGGGCAGGAACGTAACGCTGGCGGGACAGGTCGGCGTGGTCAATCACATTGAAATCGGTGAGGGCGCGATCATTGGCCCGCAATCCGGAATTCCTCAATCGGTGCCGGCCGGGGCGGTGCTCTCGGGCGGCATCGCGGCGGCGCCGCACCACGAGTGGCTGAAGGTTATGACTCTGTTGCCCCAACTGCCGAAGCTTTGGAGTGCGGTGCGTCGGCTAGAGAAACAATTGGCGGGTCTGCTTAAGGGGGGGAAAGAGGAGCTCGATCGCGATGCTGGACGTTAACACCATCTTTAAATTTATCCCGCACCGTTATCCCTTTTTGCTGGTTGATCGAATCCTGGAAATCCAGGGGGACGACAAGATCGTGGGAATTAAAAACGTTTCGATCAACGAGCATTTTTTTCTTGGCCATTTTCCTCACCGCCCGGTAATGCCGGGAGTGCTGATCTGCGAAGCGATGGCGCAGGTGGGAGCTATTTTTGCGCACAATGCACGCGGCGGCATGGCCGATAATAAAGTCTTCGTGCTCACCGGACTCGATAAGGTGAAATTTAAGCGGCCCGTGGAGCCCGGTGATCAATTGCGCATGGAGCTTACTTGTTTGAAGCGGCGCGGATCGTTTTGGAAAATGCAGGGAGTGGCGACGGTGGACGGCAAGGTGGTGGCGCAGGCGGAGATCTCGGCCATGGAAGTTGACCTGGCGTGAGCAGCGGGGACTGATATGACGCGGCTCCATCCGACTGCGGTTATTGATTCACGCGCCGACTTGGACTGTGATGTTGAAGTCGGACCGTATTGCGTTATCGGCGCCGGAGTCAAGATCGGCAAAGGGTGCAAGATCGATTCCCACGCCGTCATTTACGGTCGCACGACTTTGGGCGATGGCAACGTCATCTTTCCCTTCGCAACCGTCGGCACGGTGCCGCAAGATCTCAAGTACAAAGGGGAGTCGAGCGAACTCAAGATCGGTAATCGCAACACGATTCGCGAGTACGTGTCGCTCAACCCCGGCACCGCGGGCGGCGGTATGATCACCCGTGTCGGCGATCAAAATCTATTGATGATGCATTGTCATATTGCCCATGACTGTATCATCGGCAACCGCAACGTGATTGCCAACGGCGCGACTCTCGGTGGGCACGTCGTCATTGAAGACTTTGTCATCGTCGGGGGCTTGGTCGGCATTCATCAGTTCGTGCGCGTCGGCACGGGCGCGATCGTCGGCGCGGGCTCGATGGTTTCCAAGGATGTGCCACCGTATTGTAATGCCACCGGCGACCGAGCCACATTGCATGGACTCAATCTCGAAGGGCTCAAACGACGTGGTTTCGACCAGGCGGTCATCGACATGATCCGCAAAGCGTATCGAATTGTCTTTCACTCCAAGCTCAGAACCGACGAGGCATTGAAAAAAGTCCGAGCGGAACTGCCTGGGATACCTGAAATCGAGAAATTTGTTTCGTTCATTGCTCAATCCCAGCGAGGCGTCTGCCGGTAGGGCGACGCTTGTTTCCAGAGCAATAGTATTTCTCGGCCGAGCTATCCGCAGACATTGTGAAGAAGTTAGGATTGATCGCCGGCAACGGTAAGTTTCCGCTGATTTTCGCTGAGGAGGCAAGACGCAGTGGCTACTCGGTTATCGCGGTGGCGCATCGCGGCGAAACCGAAGAAGCAATCGAGGCGGCAGTGGACGCGGTCACGTGGATTTACGTCGGCCAATTGGGGAAAATCATTCGTACGTTCAAGCGATCGGAGGTGACCGAGGCAGTAATGGCCGGCGGCATCCGCAAGGTGAAACTGTTTGGCAACTTTCGACCGGATCTGCGCGGCGCGCAATTTTTAGCCAAGCTCAAGAGCCGCGAAGATGACGCCCTGTTGCGCGGCATCGCCGATGAATTGGCGGCGGACGGTATTCGGATCGTCGAGTCCACGCTTTTTTTGTCCCATATCATTTCCGCCGAAGGAGTTCTGACCCAGCGCGCGCCGCGGCGGGCGGAATGGGACGACATTAAATTGGGGTTTCGCATCGCTAAAGAAATCGGCCGCTTGGGAGTCGGTCAAACCGTGGTGGTGAAAAATCAAGTGGTGATCGCGGTCGAAGCGGTCGAAGGAACCGATGCAGCCATCGGGCGCGGCGGTCAATTAGCCAAGTCGGGTTGCGTGGTGGTCAAAGTGAGCAAACCAGAGCAGGATCTGCGCTTCGACGTGCCGGCCATCGGCGTCGGTACGATCGAGTGTCTTCACGCCGTGGGCGGCACAGTACTTGCCGTGGAAGCCGGCAAGACGATTCTCCTCGAAAAGGAAAGTTTGTTGCGCCAGGCTGACGCATCTGCAATTTCCGTGGTCGGCGTCAGCGGTTAGATCCATTGACCATGAGCGAGAGCGCGATTGCGAGCGGCGTCGTGGGAGTCGGCTATGTCGGCAAGTTCCATGCCGAGAAGTATGCGGCCTCGGCAAAAGCAGACCTCGTCGCGGTCGCCGATATCAACGAAGGACGGGTCAAGGAGATCGCCAATTCGCTCGGCGCCATGGCCTGCACCGACTATCGGGAGTTATTTAACCGCGTGCGCTGCGTCAGTATCGCCGTGCCGACGCGGGATCATTATCGAGTGGCGCGCGATTTTATCGACGCGGGCATCGATGTCTTGGTTGAAAAGCCGCTCACCGCGGACATCGCCGAAGCACGCGAGTTGGTGCAGGCAGCACAAGCAAAAAACGTGATTCTTCAAGTCGGTCATCTCGAACGGTTCAATCCGGCGATTCGCCGGCTCGAAGGGATTGTCAAAGAGCCTAAATTTGTAGAATGCCATCGGTTGGCGCCGTTTATCGAGCGTGGAACTGACGTCGACGTGGTGCTCGATTTAATGATTCACGATATCGATGTGATCGCTAGCTTAGTGCGCGCGCCGATCCAGCGGGTGGAGGCGGTCGGGGTGCCGGTGCTCACCGAAAAGCCCGACATCGCCAACGCGCGGATCAACTTTGCCAACGGTTGTATCGCCAATGTTACGTCGAGTCGGGTATCGCTTAAACGCGAACGAAAAATACGATTTTTCCAACCGGACGCTTACATCTCGATCGACTACGATCAGCGCCGGGCGCAGATCTTTTACAAGCCAGCGCCCGGCGCCGGCTGGCTCGATATCCGCACCGAGACTATTGAAATTAAGGAAGGGGACGCGCTGGCCGATGAGATCGATTCCTTTCTCGACTGCGTGGGCAGCAGAAGGCTGCCGTTGGTCGGCGGCGCGGAAGGTTTGCGCGCGCTCGAGATTGCTTCGATGATCAGTTCGCAGCTCTGACGCCATTGGCTTTTTCCAATTGTGGCGGCTGAGCGGAAAGAGATTATGTTGGTCGTCGGCGAAGCCTCCGGTGACGCGTACGGCGCGCAATTGGTCGAAGCGCTGCATCAGTGGGACCCGGCGGTGAAAATCTACGGCGTTGCAGGCGAGCAATTGCAGCGCAAAAAATTCGAGGCGCTTTTCAGCGTCACAAAGTTAACCGGCATGGGCCTCGTTGAACTGGCGGGAAACGTTAAAAACGTCTGGCGCGCATACCGAATAGTCAAACGGGCGTTAAGGCAACGACGGCCCAACCTGTTGGTCCTGATAGATTTCCCGGAATTCAATTTGCGTTTAGCGCGGCTCGCCAAGTCGCTGCACATCCCGGTTCTCTACTATGTAAGCCCGCAAATCTGGGCCTGGCGTAGAGGGCGAGTCCGGCAAATCGCCCGTTGGGTCGATCATATGGCGGTGATTTTTCCATTTGAAGCGGATTTCTATCAGCGCCATGGGGTTAAAGTTACGTTTGTCGGTCATCCTCTCTTGGAAACCGTTCAATCGAATGCCGGTCGTGAAGAAACTCTAGTCAAGCTCGGCTTAGACCCGAAAGAACCGGTGATCGCATTGTTGCCGGGCAGCCGCCACGGCGAAGTCAGCCGCCATCTGCCGGTGATGTGCGATGCGGCCATTCGACTGCGGGGAGACCGAACGGCTCAGTTTTTGTGCGTCCGAGCAGCTACGATCGATGCGGAGCAAATCTGTTCGACGCTCGATCATTTCGGCTTATCCGTTCCCGTTGTCGCAAAGGATCGCTACGACGCGGTCCATGCTGCCGATGTCGTCTGGACGGCGTCGGGTACCGCCACGGTCGAAATCGCCTTGCTAGGCAGGCCGATGATCATCGTTTACCGGTTGGCGTGGTTGACTTACCTCATCGCTCGCTGGCTCGTGCGGGTCGAGCACATCGGCATGGTCAACTTGCTCGCCGGCGAACGGTTGATGCCGGAACTGATTCAAGGCGATGCGAACCCTGAGCGCATCGTTGCCGAGACGCGGATTTTTCTAGACGACGCCGCGAATCGTTCCACGACCCTTAAGAAGTTGGCCAAGCTCAGGGAACGCTTAGGCGCTCCCGGAGCGGCGCAACGGGTGGCGGCGTTGGCTTTTTCGATGATGAATTAAGGAGAACAATACCGGAGTGAAGTCTTACATTCGACTATTGGCATTCTTGAAGCCTTACCTTTGGCCCTATTTTACTCTGGGTATGGTTTGCATGCTCGGTTTCGGCGCGACAGACGGCACGATACCCTTTTTGGTTCAGCGTATCATGGACGATGTTTTCGCGCGCAAAGATCAAACGGCGCTAACTTATTTGCCCGCACTCGTGATCGGGATTTTTGCTTTCCGTGGCCTGATGAATTTCGGCCAAAGTTATCTCAACGACTATGTCGGCCTACGCATCATCAATGACGTCAGAAACCAATTGAATCGTCACTTCCAGTCGCTCTCGCTGTCGTTTTTTCACCGTAATCCGACCGGGATGCTGCTTGCGCGCGTCAGCAGCGATGTCTCGCTGGTGCGCTATTCTATCACGGACGCTTTGGCGTCTTTCTTGAAGGACTCGACTTCTCTCGTGGTGTTGATGGTTGTGGCATTCCTCAAGGATTGGGTTCTCGCTTCGATTGCGTTTTTCGTTTTTCCCGCGTCAGTCCTGCCGATCATGCGATTAAGTAAAAAAATGAAGCGCTTTACGCGTCGGGGTCAAATCAGCACCGGCGCGCTCACCTCGCTCTTGCAAGAGAGCATTCAGGGCAATCGGATTGTCAAGGCCTTTGGCATGGAAAACTACGAGGATCGCAGGTTCACGCAAGAAAATTGGAAGCTCTTCAAGCAGTCCTTGCGCGCGAGCCGAATCAAATCGATTGTCTCGCCCGCTATGGAGTTGCTCGCGTCTTTCGCCATTGGTGGAGTGGTCTGGTACGGCGGCTGGAGCGTGATCGTCGGAGGACGCACGCAAGGTGAATTTATGGCCTTCATGGCGGCGATGTTTTTGATGTACGGGCCGTTCAAAGGCTTAAGTCGAACTTACACTTCCGTGCATCAAGGTCTGGCGGGCGCCGAACGGGTTTTCGAAATGCTGGATGAAAAACCGACGATCGCCGATAAGCCGGACGCCAAAGAGGCAAAACCATTCAACCGCAGGATGGAATTTAAAGACGTTAGTTTTGCCTATGCCGATGCGCCCGTACTGAAGCGCATCAACTTGACAATCGAAGCGGGGCAAATGGTCGCTTTGGTCGGGATGAGCGGCGTCGGCAAAAGCACTTTGGTCGACTTGATTCCCAGATTCTACGACGTCAGCGCCGGGCAAATTCTGATTGACGGCGTCGACGTGCGGGACTTGACGGTTCGCTCGCTGCGTTCGCAGATTGGGATCGTCACCCAGCATACGTTCCTGTTCAACGATACCGTCAGAAATAATATCGCGTACGGCCTTTCGGATAGCGATCCGAACGCCATCATCGCTGCGGCGAAGGCCGCCCACGCGCATGAGTTTATTGCCGCTATGCCGTCTGGCTATGATTCGACGATCGGGGAAATGGGCATGCAACTCTCGGGCGGTCAACGGCAGCGCTTGGCCATCGCGCGCGCGCTGCTCAAGAATGCGCCGATTTTAGTCCTTGACGAAGCAACGTCGGCGCTGGACACGGATTCGGAGCGGCTCGTGCAAGATGCCCTCGAAAATCTAATGGCAACCCGAACGACCATCGTGATTGCCCATCGCTTGTCGACGGTGCGTCGAGCCGATCGCATTGTCGTGATGGTCAATGGCTCCATCGCCGAGGAAGGCACACATGAGGAGCTGCTCGCCAAAAATGGCGAGTACAGCCGTCTATACACGATTCAAGTACTGGAAGACCGTGACTCCGTGGAGCACGAGGTCGTGCATTAGTTGAAGCGCCGCTCCGTGTGGTATTTTCTGTACAATGCGGTCTTGCTCATTGGCTTCGTCGCGGCACTGCCATTGACGCCCTTCGTTTTTTTGCTCGGAACTCGCTATCGAACCGGTTTCCTGCAACGATTCGCAATCTACCCACGAACCGCTATCGCTCCGATCTCGTATGGCAAACCCGTATGGATCCACGCGGCTTCGGTGGGCGAGGTGCGCGCCGCCGGCGCGCTGGTGCGAGCGCTTAAAGCCGAAGCCCCGGCGCGTAAACTCTTAGTTTCAACCTTTACCGCGACCGGCCATCGTGTCGCGCAGCAATTGCCCGGCGTCGACGCGGTGATTTTTCTTCCGTTGGATTTTTTCTGGGTCGTTCGAATTGCTTTGACAACGATCGATCCGTCCGCCATCGTTTTTATTGAGACGGAAATTTGGCCGAATCTTTTGCGCGAAGCGTACCAGCGCGGCATTCCGACTTTGCTGCTGAGCGGGCGACTATCGGCAAAAGCTTTATCGCGCTATCAGGTCTGGCTGCCGTTTTTTCGTCGCGTGCTCGACCATTACACAGTCGTCGGCATGCAGTCGCCCGAGGACGCGGCGCGCATCCTAAGACTCGGTGCTGCGGAAAAAAAGGTCTCCGTCGTCGGCAGCTTGAAATTTGCATCCAATGGCGGGTATCGGCAAAATGTCCATTCGCTGCGCGACGGAAACCGTCCGTTGCTCGTCGCCGGCAGTTCCCATCGCGGTGAAGAGGAGATGCTGCTCAAAGCTCTTGCTTCGGCGCGGCTTCAGTTTCCCGAGCTCTCGCTGGTGTTAGCGCCGCGCCATCCGGAGCGCTTTGACGAAGTGGAAAAGCTGTTACGAAATAGTCCGTTTGCGTTTCACCGCAAAAGCCAGGTCACGGCCGAGCAATACTTCGACCGGGATGTTCTGTTGCTCGACACCGTCGGCGAATTGCCTGACTTCTTTGCAGCCGGTGATATTGCCTTTGTTGGGGGTAGTCTCGTCGATGTCGGTGGGCACAACATCCTCGAGCCGGCGCGCTTTGAAAAACCGGTTTTGTTCGGCCCGCATATGAGTAACTTTAAGAACATGGCCGAGGAAATGAAGGAAAAAGGCGCGGCTATCGAAGTCCATAGCGTCGACGAGTTGGCACGCGCGTTGATCAGTCTCTTGGCTGATGCCGACGCGCGCCTTCGCATGGGTCTACTTGCGGCTCAATTTACCGGCGCCAACCATGAAGCCTTCACGCGCAATCTGTCCTTAGCTAGACGGTATTTGTAATTGATAGATCCGGAGGATTCGGATCAAAGAGCCACGGTCATGCATTAACCGATTATGACGAAGGTGTCGGCTCGGGAGGTATGGGAGCGAAAAGGGCTGCGCGGCAAGTTCTTCTGGGTTTTGTTACTGCCGGTCGCGTTTTTTTATGCGGTCATCGTGCAGCTGCGCAACGCGCTGTTTACTTTGGGCTGGGCGAAGTCGGTGCGGTTGAGCAAACCCGTGGTGAGCGTGGGGAATCTTACGGTTGGTGGAACCGGAAAAACCCCGACCTGCTTGTGGCTTGCCGGGGCGTTGAACAGCCGCGGCTTCAACGTCGGAATTTTGAGCCGTGGCTATCGCCGCGCTGAGACCAGACCGATTGTCATGCAGCCCAGTCAGGACGAAATCCCGCCATCGGCAAGAATCGCCGAAGTGTCCGAGACCGGCGACGAACCATTGATGATGGCGCAGCTCTACGGTCAAACCGTCGCCGTCGGCAAGAATCGAGGCGAGGCCGCGGCCGAGCTGTTACGACAGCGGAACGTGGATGTTTTTATCTTAGACGATGGGTTTCAACATCGGCGCGTGCAGAGAGATATCGATCTATTACTTTTGGGTTCCGATGCTTCTGGTTGGTTGCTTCCCGCCGGACCCTTTCGTGAATCCCTGCGCAATCACCGTCGGGCTGATTTTTTTCTCGTTACCGGCGCTAACAGCGAGTGGAATTCCATCATTCCTTCCAACCGAGCACAGCATCGATTCGTCGGCTCCCTACGACCGATTTCGTTAATCAGTCTGAGCTCACAGCGCCGCAAGGAGTTCCCATTGACTTTGCTCTATCGGAGTAAAATTTTAACGGTAACCGGCATCGCTGATCCGCGAGGATTGTATGGATTGATTCACGAGTGGGAAGGCGAGATTGTAGACACCTTGGAATTTCCTGACCACCACACCTACACGGCGCGCGACTGGCAGCAAATCAACCGCGTCGGACGCTTGGCCGATTTGATCATCACCACTGAGAAGGATATTCTTAAGCTCGTGCGTTTTCCTTTTGCAAAGGACAAACTACTGGCGCTGCGGGTGGCCATGTCGGTGGAAAATGACGCGGCGCTGATTGAGGCGATCGTCGAAAGAATCAATCAGGCTCGGAGCGGCGCTAAGGCATGAGTCTCGCCGCGGGAGCAAGCGTTTTTTTCGATCGCGATGGCACTTTGATCCGTGACGTCGACTATCTGTGCCGTGTCGAGCAAATAGAGGTTTTCCCCCAGGCAGGATGACCAATCGTGAAATCATTGATTACAGGCGTCGCTGGATTTATCGGATCGCACCTCGCGGAACGGCTGCTCGCGGCCGGACACGATGTGGTCGGCATCGACAATTTCCTCGACAACTACCCGCGCCAGTTTAAAGAAAACAACCTCTCGGCGTTGACCGGCCACGCTAGTTTTACCTTCGTTAGCGATGACTTGTTGCGAACCGATTTGAATCGTCTGCTCCGCGATGTCTCGTATGTTTTTCATCTCGCCGGGCAGCCCGGCGTGCGGTCGAGCTGGGGCAGGGAATTCGCCCGATACACGGAAAACAATGTCATGGCGACCCAGTTGTTGTTGGAATCGGCGAAAGGGTTGCGTCTCGGCAAATTCGTCTACGCGTCGACGTCGTCGGTTTACGGCGATACCGACGACTTACCGATGCGTGAGGACGGTCTGACCCGGCCGATTTCGCCCTACGGCGCGACCAAGCTCGCCGCAGAGCACTTGTGTCATCTCTATTGGAAGGCGTTCGCTGTGCCGACCGTGTCGCTGCGTTTTTTTACTGTTTACGGACCGCGTCAGCGGCCAGACATGTTTTTTCATCTTTTCATGCGCGCGCTGCTGCGCGGCGACGACGTTCCCCTGTTTGACGATGGCGAACAGACGCGTGATTTTACCTTTTGCCAGGATATCGTCGATGGTATCATCGCTGCGGCGATGTATCCCGGGCAGGGTGAAGTTTTTAATTTGGGCGGCGGCTCGGAAGTCACTCTGATGAGGGCCATCGCGTTGGCGGAAAAAATTTCCGGGCGGAAAGCTAGGTTAAAGAGCTCCGGTCGCCAGAACGGCGATGTGCGCCACACTCAAGCGCGGCTCGACCAAGCCAGAAACAAGCTCGGATACGCGCCGAAGATCAGCTTAGAACAAGGTCTGGAAGAAGAGTGGAACTGGATCCGCGCCGGTGGGGGTAAGTCGGAACCCTGATCAATTGAAGTTTAGAATTGAAAAATAGCGCGCTGGGGCTTTGAACTTCGTATTAGCGAGGTAAAACATGGGCGAATATACGGACGAAGATGTCGGTAATATCGTTGCACTGGAACATGTCAACGTGCAGATCTCCGACCAAGCGCTGGCGACGCTGTTCTATGTCGTTGGCTTGGGATTCACGCGCGATCCCTATTTAAACGTCGGACTCAATAACATGTGGGTGAACGTCGGCGAACAGCAGTTTCATCTGCCGACTCGCGAGCCTCAAGTTATCGACGGGCACGTCGGTTTGGTCGTGCCCGATCTCGATAGCCTCAAGACGCGGTTGGATTCAGTGAGCTCCGGTCTCAAGGGAACTCGATTTGAATATTCGGTCGAAGCGGACTGCATTGCGGTGACCAGCCCGTGGGGCAATCATTACCGTTGCTATGCCAGCCAAGCTAGGTTTGGTGATATGACGCTAGGCATGCCTTACGTCGAGTTTTTTGTCAGGCCAGGTACGTCGCCGGCGATCGTGAAATTCTATCAGGTCGCGCTGGGAGCGCCAGGCTCTATTGAAACCGACGGCGCTGGAATCGTCGGTGAGGTCTGGATCGGCCGCAATCAATCATTGAAATTTCGCGAAACCGCCAAAGCCTTGTTGCCTTATGATGGTCACCATATCGCAATCTACATTTCCAATTTTTCCAGGCCTTATAATTTTATGAAAAGCCGCGGTCTGATCACTGAAGATGTACACAATCACCAGTTTCGCTTCAAGGATATCGTCGACCCGGACGATGGCAGCTTAAAATGTTCCCTAGAACATGAAGTGAGGAGCTTGAAACATCCCATGTATCACCGGCCATTCGTCAATCGTGACGCCACCCAATCGCAGCGCGCCTACCGTAGGGGCTGGGATGCCTTCACGCCATTTCAGCATTGACGGCAGATTCCCCGGGTACGACAATGCGCGGCGCGGGCTCTAATATTTCCGTGATCTAAGGAGAATGGCATATGACGATCAGCAAAGAGCTGTTGGATATTCTTGCCTGTCCAAAGTGCAAAGGAGATATCCATCTTAACGAGACGAACGACGGCCTAGTATGTGACGCCTGCCGGTTGATGTACCCGATCAAAGACGACATTCCTGTGATGTTGATCGACGAAGCGATCCGCTTATAGTTCTAATGACCGCGCTCAATTGGGAAAATGTGCTGCTGCTGCAGACGAGCTTTCTCGGCGATACGGTTTTGACTCTGCCGCTGATCGCTGAGCTCAAGCGCCACTTCCCGATCAAAAAATTGACCCTGCTCTGTCAGCCGGCGAGCCGGGATCTGTTGCAGGATTATCCC
>DASWCL010000238.1:0-6536 GCA_036390135.1 Binatia bacterium | reverse complement strand
AGTACCGGCGCGCATGTATCGCTCTTCGCCCACATTACACAGCATGAGCTCGTTGCGCGTTTCCCAAAAACTTTTAAACTTTGCTTCGGGCTTCTGGAAAACCTTAACGCCGAGTCTGAGCGCTGCCGCGCGGTGATCCATGATAACTAACGAGCGGCTTTAGACCTGCGCACCATCCCGACGCAAGACTTAAAACTTCTCGCCGAGATTTGCGCCAATCAGAAATCGAACCGCCTTTTTGAAGACAATTTCATCATTCTGAGCCTCATTCTTGTGCCGCGATCGCTTGCCGTCTTGGTGAAAGTGTCGCGCGAATTGATCGACGATTCCGTCAACATCGAGCAGGCGTTAGAAGCTGCACTTCGAGGAAGTTTGTCAGTGGAGCTCGATCGCGTTGCGTGGATCCGGAACGCCGCCCGAGCCGAAAGGCATCAAGTTCACCTCCGGCATAAACTCATTGGCCACGGTGGCAGGACCGTTTAGCGACTATGATGATCTAGTCGATGGGATGGCACTGAATTGGGCTGACAATTCGCCGATCACTTCGGCAATCGTTATGTCTCCATTCAACCTAGCGACGCTGGCAAAATTAAAAGAATCGACAACCGATGCACCGTTGCAAAAGCCCGACGTTTTGCAAGATGTACCCATCATGATGACTACGTCGATGGACGCTGACACCGCGATTCTTGGCGATTTCAGCAAGCTGATCATCGGCATTCGTACGAGCCTGCGAATCGAAGTTTTGCGCGAGCTGTTTAGCGAAAATTTGCAGTACGGTTTTCTCTGTCACCTACGAGCGGCCATTGGTGTCGAGCATCCGGAAAGTTTTTGCAAGATAACCAATTTGGCCGGGTCATAAGAAAAGCGCGGCGTCTTTTAAGGCAACTCACGCTAGGCGCGCCGCCGCGACGTGAGCGTCGAGCGACCTTTGGAGAAGATGCTGCGGCGGGCGGGAACCTATAACGCGCAGGAGTGTCGGCGGCAATTTTGCCTGAAATTCTTTATTCCACCTGAATCAGGCAAAAGGGCGATCTGCAAGCGACAACTCTGGTGCATGAAGCCAACTATGTAAGTATTGCTTACGTTCTAACTTTTGCAAAAAAAATGCTTGTAAGTTTCTGATAGTCTTAAACAAGGCGTTAAATTTGAAATCCAATTACGAGAGTCAATTTTAGTTATGTAAATTTTTCTTACATACTTCTTCTTCCCGCGCCAATGTAAGTTTTTAAAAAAATGGGAAAACCGTGGCATTGTTTCTGCAAATCTTTTTTTGCGATTAGAAAACCATCGAAAGGAAATTCGTTATGCGCAAGATCATTTTTCTGGTGGTTGTCGCAGTCGTTATAGGCGCAATGTTTATTTCTATTCCGCTTGTCTCGCTTGGGCCCCAGCAGGCTCATGCTACCCCGGTTGCGGTTGGATGGTTGATGCTCGGCGCTGCCTTTATAGGTTTGGCCGTTGCCATGCGTCGCCGACGTAAATAAGTCAACTAGCCGTGCGCCTTGTGTGTTGTTGCCGAGGTTGCCTACTCGCAATGATGACTGCGGATAACGCATGCAAAACAAATTTGAAATGAGGGCCGGACATGAAAGCCGAAACGGACGATGGGTGTAGCTGCCCACGATGTCACGACCACATTCCCGAGGAGTTCTACTGTCGCAACTGCGGCTACGTGCCGGATTGGCGGCAGAGGGCGTTGATCGAGAAAATGTCGACAGAGGACTTTGAGCCCGAGCGCTACGCCGACGAATACCGCGAGCGCGCGCTTGCCATGATCGAGAAAAAAGTCAAAGGCCAGGAAATTAAAGCCGTCGCGCCGCCGAAGGCCCGGCCGGAAGTTGCGATCGAGCGCGACAATAAGGCGCTTTTTGCAAAGCTGCTAGGTCAGATTCACATTTGGAACGAGTATTGGGACATCGAATGAAACAACTTTCCGGGTAAAAAACCAGTTATCCATGCGAATTCCGATTGGCTAGATCACGCTTTTAGTTTGTTTTCATCGATGCTAGTAAGTAGCGCCTTAATGAACAGCGCACCCCTCTCGAACAACCGAAGCGATTCTTGCCGAGGAAGCGCCAGTTGTTTTTTAGTCGACAACTCATTCTGTAGAATATCCGCATCACCGCCAAGTCGTCTGAAATAATCCGATGTCCTGCCCTCCTTACCGCACTGACTACCAATCGAACACAATTTATCTTCTCTTTTTTTGCCTGTCAGCTCCTGTTTTTGTCGCTTTTTTAATAGGCGATCAATAATTAGATCGATGCATTCTCGCAAGGGAATCATAATCGCCACTGGACTGTCGTCCGAAGCACTTGGGAGTTGTAAAGCTGCGACTGCGTCCTCGAAGAGCTCCAAAGCGCTTCGAATATCTTCACTCCTTGAATCAAGTCCAAATCGGATGATCAATGCTCTTACTTCGGCTGCAAGGGCGTCCTTGTCGAACAAGAGATAGAATTGATCGATTTTTCTGTGTATTAATTCGTAGTCGATTTTTCCGAATTTTACTTCATCCGAATACACGGGCGGCACGCTAACTACCTGAAAAACGCTCGTCATGGTTATACCACTCGCGGATGCGACCGCAGAAAAACTATCTGCGTACTGGTTTAATCCTTCGAGCGATTTGCCCTCACTTTGCACATCTTGCCAGCTCCCGATGAGATTGTCCCACTGCTCCACCGGTAATGCGTTTTCCGGCAAAACATTAATAATAGCTTCAGTGCAGTCGGCTGCATCCCGCAAGAAACGTGCGTCTCGAGCGATTTGCTTCCCACGTTTCTCAGCTGTCGTCAGCGATTCGCGCGAGCTTTTAAGCACATTAAAAAATATCTCTTTCCTTTGTACCAATTCACTATCCTTATCCGCTTGATCTAGGCCGCGGTCATCTTGGATGGACATCTTTTGAACACATCGTCCACACCGACCTGAGCTAAGTATTTGATTTTTGGCGCGCCCGGAGGGATTTGAACCCCCAACCCCCAGATCCGTAGTCTGGTGCTCTGTCCAATTGAGCTACGGGCGCACGTGGTGTTTACAAAAATAAAATCTCGGATTGCGCGACGCCTGAAAATCGCAACTCCAAGTTAAGAGGCAATGGCGGAGAGAGAGGGATTTGAACCCTCGGTACCCTTTTGGGGTACACACGCTTAGCAGGCGTGCGCCTTAGACCACTCGGCCATCTCTCCGTAACGGTCTGATTCTTCTTTTTCTGACTTGGATTGCCAGGAAACAAATCGGGCGCCACGTTCGGCGCCAACAAACTCGATTAAGTTAGCACACGCATGGGCGCTTTTCTAGAATAGGCTTGATGCCTGACAACGCGGCACAATCCCGCGGCTCTCGCGTTTGAATGTTGTCAAGGTGCTTGAAATAGCCCCGGGGGCGAATTGACACACGCCGCTGCTGATTATTCGCGCAACGATTGATTGAAACTATCTCAACTAATCACTATCATTCGTCCCATCAAAGCGGAGGCTTCATGGACACCATTCGATTTGTCGACACGACGATTCGCGACGGCCATCAGAGCTTGTGGGCGGAGAACATGACTACGGGAATGATGCTGCCCGTCGCCAAGAGCCTCGACGACGCGGGCTATGAAGGCATCGAGATGATCTCAGGCTCGCACCTCAAGAAGTGCGTGCGCGAGCTCAAAGAAGATCCCTGGGAGCGCGTGCGCTTGGTGTCGCAGCAAATCACCAAGACGCCACTGCGGCTGATCGCGGGACGAGTGAATACTTTTGAATATAACCCGCCGTCCATGTACTGGCTTTTCATCGAACGGATGTTTGCCAACGGCATCCGCGAAGCGCGCATCTCGGACGAATGGAACGATCCCGAGGGCTGGAAGTTTCGCGTCGGCGTGTGCAAAGCGGTCGGCATGAAGACGATCTTAAATCTGATTTATTCCGTGTCGCCCAAGCACAGCGATGAATACTTTGCCGAGCGCACTCGCCACGCGGCCGCACTCAAGCCCTATCGGCTTTGCCTCAAAGATCCAGGCGGACTCCTGACTCCGGAGCGGATGGAGACGTTGGTACCGATCATCTTCGAGAACGCCAACGGGATCCCCGTCGAATTGCATACCCACTGCACCACAGGCCTAGGGCCGCTGTGTTGTATCAAAGGCATGGAGCTCGGCATCCGCTCGTTCAACACCGCCCTGCCGCCGCTAGCCGACGATTCGTCCAATCCGTCGCTGTTCAATGTTGCGAAGAACGCTCGGGCGCTCGGTTACGCGGCAGCGATCGACGAGGAAATTCTAAAGCCGGTGTCGAGACATTTCATGGCTATCGCCAAACGCGAAGGTTTCACAGTCGGCGCGCCGGTGGAATACGACTACTCTCAATACCAACACCAGGTGCCGGGCGGCATGCTGTCTAATCTGCGCTTTCAATTGCGCAAGGTCGGGATGGAAGACAAGTATCCTCAGGCACTGGAAGAGTCGATCCGCGTGCGTGAAGAGTTCGGTTATCCGATCATGGTCACGCCGTTGTCGCAATTCGTCGGCAGCCAAGCGGCGATCAACGTCATCGTCGGCGAGCGCTACAAAGAAGTGACCGATCAGGTGATCAAGTTTGCCCTTGGTCACGCCGGCGCTGAAGGAGCGCGCGACATGGATCCGAACGTCAAAGAAAAAATCCTCGATCGCCCGCGTGCCAAAGAATGGGCCAAGTGGCAACCCGACGAGCCGACAGCGGATGAGATGCGCCGCCGCTTAGGCGCCGAAGGCACGTCGGATGAGGAACTGTTGCTGCGCTGGATCGTCGGCAGAGAAGACATCGAAGCGATGCGCGCCAACCCCCGGCCGCTGGAATATTTGAACTCGGAGCAGCCGTTGGTGAATCTACTGCAACAATTATCAAAGCGCACCAAGAATCGTCAGATTCATGTTCAGACGCCGGGTTTTTCGGTGACACTAGAACGCCGCGCGTGAGCACCGCGCTTCGCGCGCGTTCAAGGTTCCAGGTTCAAAGTTCAACGTTTGCCTTAAGGCAGTTCTCAGACCTTGAACTTTTGAACGTTGAACCGCGCGTTTCCGCGCCGGAACCTTGAACAATCATTCGAGCAGTGCCATAAGAAAAGAAATTTCACGAGGAGGCACTAAACAATGGCGAGAGATATCGTAGCGATCGACGTTCATGTTCATCTTTCCGATGAAACCACGCAGAAGGCTAAGGGAGACCGCACGGCGCAGATGGCGCGATATTTCGGCCGCGAGCGGCCGCCGGTATCCATCGACGAGATGGCCGACCAGTACCGCGCGCGCAAGATGATGGCCGTGATCATGAACACCCGCGACGAAACCGTCACCGGCTTGACGCCGGTGCCCAACGACCATGTCGCCAGCGCGGTGAAAAAACACCCCGATGTCTTCTTGGCGTTTGGCGCCATCGATCCATGGACCGGCAAATTGGCACTCGACGAAATCAAACGCTGCAAAGACTTGGGCCTGTCCGGCATGGGCGAGCTCAATCCCGCGCGCCAGCACTTTTTCGCCAACGACGTGCGCTTCTATCCGCTTTGGGAACAGTGCGCCAAGTTGAACATGCCGATCTTGTTTCACGGCGGTATGGCTGCGGCCGGCGCCGGCACGCCGGGCGGCATGGGCATCAAGCTCAAATACAGCCAGCCCATCGCCATCGACGAGGTCGCCGCTGATTTTCCCGAACTGAAAATTATCAGCGCTCATCCGACCTGGCCATGGACGGCAGAGAGCTTGGCCATTGCGCGCCACAAGGCAAATTATTATATCGATCTCTCCGGTTGGGCACCGAAATATTTTCCCGCGGAGCTGGTGCACAACGTCAACACCTTGCTGCAAGACAAAGCGATGTTCGGTTCCGACTGGCCCGCCATCGGCGTCGAGCGCTGGCTGGAAGAGTTCCAGCAGGTCAATATGAAACCCGAAGTGCGCAAGAAGATCATGCTCGATAACGCGGTGAAGTTCTTTGGAATAACTCTTTAGATAATTAGAGTGATGGAGTACTGGAGTGTTGGAGTGATGGACTGCGGAAACTCCGGAAACCATTACTCCATTTACTCCACCACTCCAATACTCCAGGTTTTAGGGATTCGAGCAAGATGAGCAAGCCAGACGGTATCCGATTCGTCGACACCACCATTCGCGACGGCCATCAGAGCCTGTGGGCGGAGAACATGACCACGGGCATGATGCTTCCCGTTGCCGAAGCCATGGATCGCGCCGGCTTCGACGCCATCGAATTGATTTCCAGCTCCCATCTGAAGAAATGCGTGCGCGAGCTCAAGGAAGATCCCTGGGCTCGAGTGAAGCTGATGAGCCAGCGCATCACGCGCACGCCGCTGCGATTGAACGCTGGCAGATTCAGCGCCTTTGATCTTACGCCGCGCTCCATGTACCGACTCTTCATGGAACGGATGGCCGCCAACGGCATCCGCGAAGCGCGCATTTCCGAAGAGTGGAACGAGCTCGAAGGCTGGACTTGGAAATGCGCCGTAGCCAACGACGTCGGCATTAATCCCGTGCCGAATATCATTTACTCGGTCTC
>DASWCL010000237.1:0-6106 GCA_036390135.1 Binatia bacterium | reverse complement strand
TTTTCGCGCCGGCGTTTTTGCACGCTTCGAGCAAATTGATGAAGCCGAGAATGTTGACCCGCGCGTCGAACGTCGGATCAGCGACGGAATGGCGCACGTCCATTTGTGCGGCGTGATGACACAATACGTCCGGTTTGATTTGCTCCAGCCGACGCGCCGCTTCTTTGTCTGCGATATCGAGCTGGTGCAGTGTCGCCTTGGCGTTGAGATTGGCCGTTTGCCCGGTGGAGAGATCATCGAAGATATGCACTTCGTGACCGCGCTCCAAATACGCATCGACGATATTCGAGCCGATAAACCCCGCACCGCCGGTGACGATGATTTTCACGCCTTCTGCCCCTCAAGCCGGGCGCGAAAATATTCGATGGTTTTTACTAATCCTTCTTCCAGATGGACTTTCGGCTCCCAGCCGAGAATTTTTTTGGCCTTGGTAATATCGGGTTGTCGCACTTGGGGATCGTCTTCCGGCAGCGCCTTGTACACGATCGCGCTTTTCGAGCCGGTGAGCTCGATGATCTTCTTGGCGAATTCCAGCACCGTCATCTCATGGGGATTGCCGATGTTCACGGGTAAATGATGATCGGCCTTCAGAAGTTTGTTTAAACCGTCGACGAGATCATCGACATACTGAAAACTCCGCGTCTGCTCCCCTTGACCGTACACAGTGAGCGGCTCGTTTTTAAGCGCCTGCATGATGAAGTTCGGCACCACCCGGCCGTCATGCAAGCGCATACGGGGCCCGTAGGTGTTGAAGATCCGTACGATGCGCGTGTTCAAGCCATGGTAACGGTGATACGCCATCGTCATCGCTTCGGCGAATCGTTTCGCTTCATCGTAGACGCCGCGCGGCCCGATGGGATTCACATTGCCCCAATACTCTTCGGTCTGGGGCCTCACTAACGGATCGCCATACACCTCGGAAGTCGACGCCAGCAAATAAACCGCGCTCTTGGACTTCGCCAGACCCAAGGTATTGTGCGTCCCCAATGCGCCGACTTTGAGCGTCGGGATGGGCAGCTCCATGTAATCGACGGGACTCGCCGGCGAGGCAAAATGCAGGACGTAATCCAGCGGCTCTTGCACTTCGATATAGCGACTCACGTTATGATCAATAAATCGGAAGCGCGGGTTCTTCAGAAACGGACCGATATTTTGGTTCGCGCCGGTGGAATAATTGTCCATGCAGAGCACTTCATGCCCCTCGTTGAGGAAACTCTCGCACAGATGAGAGCCAATGAAACCGGCGCCGCCCGTCACCAAATATTTAGCCATGGTTCCGTCCTATCGAGTAGTACGTGAAGCCGAGTTTGCGCAAATCGATCGGATCGTAAATATTGCGGCCGTCAAAAATGATCGGCTGTTTAAGAAGCTTCTTGATGCGCGCAAAATCCGGCCGGCGAAACTCATTCCACTCGGTCAAAATTAGCAGCGCCGCGGCGCCGTGCAGTGCGTCGTAGTTTCGGTGCGTGTACTGAATGCGGTCGCCGAAGATTTTTCTTGCTTCTTCCATCGCCTCCGGATCAAAGGCCTGCACGCGGGCGCCAGCGGCCAGCAAGGACTCGATCACCATGATCGCCGGAGCATCGCGCATGTCGTCGGTCCTAGGCTTAAACGCAAGTCCCCACACAGCAAAAGTGAAATTGGACAACTCTGCGCCAAACTGGCTCTTGACTTTTTCCACCAGCAAACCCTTTTGCCGTTCGTTGACCGCCTCGACCGCCTTGAGCAAGACCATCTCCGGATTCTGGCCGCCCATACCGATCATCGCGCGAATGTCCTTGGGGAAACATGAGCCGCCGTAACCGACACCCGGAAAAATAAAATGGGGACCGATGCGCCGGTCCAAGCTGATTGCTCGCCGCACCTCACCGATGTCGGCATTCATTTGCTCACAAAGCCGGGCGACTTCATTGATAAAGGAAACCTTGGTCGCGAGCATGGCGTTGGAAGCGTACTTGCTCATCTCCGCGCTGCGGCTATCCATAGTCAGGATCGGATTACCGGTGCGAACAAAGGGTTCGTAAAGTTCCTTGACCGCGTTCAATGCTTCGGGATCGTCACCGCCTAGCACCACACGATCCGGCTTCATGAAGTCGTCGACGGCGGCGCCCTCTTTAAGAAACTCGGGGTTGGAGACAACCGCAAAAGATTGCGAGGTTTCTTCGGCGATCCACTGTTTGATTTGATCGGCCGTGCCCACCGGCACGGTGCTTTTCGTGACAATGATTCTGTAAGAATCCATCGCCTTGCCGATGCTCTTCGCGGTGGCTTTGACGTAATCAAGATTGGCGTGTCCGTTGAGCCCCTGCGGCGTGCCGACGGCGATGAAGATGATCGACGACTTTTTGATCGCGCCAGCCAACTCCGTGGTAAACGACAGGCGTTGCTCCTCGGCATTGCGCCGCACCATTTCTTGCAAGCCGGGTTCGTAGATCGGCACCTTGCCGGAATTCAGCAGTTCGATTTTTCTTGCGTCGATATCGACGCAAACCACTTCGTTGCCGCTTTCGGCAAAACAAGTGCCGGCAACCAAGCCGACGTAGCCGGCGCCAATCACCGCCAAATTCATGATGCACCTCCGGCCTGCAACACCTCACCGACGACATAAACCGGACGGTCTTGCGACTCATGGTAGGTGCGCGCCAGCATCTCTCCGAGCAGTCCCATGGTGAGAAATTGAAACCCGAGAAAGATCAGCAAAACGGCAAGCAAGAGCAGTGGCCGACCACCGATCGCCGCGCCCGAATAGAACTTTTCAATGGTTAAATACACGCCCATTACGAAACCTAAGCCGGCACTCACCACACCCAGGGGGCCGAAGATATGCGAAGGCCGGGTCGAATAACTGATCAAGAATTTCACGGTGAGCAGATCCAACACCACGCGCAGGATCCGGGTGATGCCATATTTCGATGTGCCACGGAGCCGTGGTCGATGATTCACTTTGAGCTCGACAATCTGCGCACCTCGCTCGTAGGCGATGGCGGGAATGAAGCGGTGCATTTCGCCGTACAACCGTAAATTTTTGGCGACATCTTTGCGCATCGCTTTGAGCGTACAGCCGTAGTCATGCAGCTTCACCTTCGTCATCCAGGATATCAGACGGTTGGCGATCATTGAAGGCAGGCGCCGACGAAAAAACGGATCCTGGCGGTTAAAGCGCCAGCCGGCCACCAGGTCGTTGCCCTCTTCAAGTTTCTTAATCAATGCCGGAATATCGGCGGGGTCATTTTGACCGTCGCCGTCCATGAGCACGATGATCTCACCATCGGCGTAGGCTAACCCCGCTGCCATCGCCGCGGTCTGCCCGAAGTTGCGCTTGAGCCGGACAGCTTTGAGGCGAGGGCGACACCGGTGTAGCTGGTGTAGCACGGCGAACGTGCCGTCCTTGCTGCCGTCGTCGACGGCAATGATCTGATAGGATTTTCCCGCCGGCGCCAAGATGCGTTCGATCTCCCCAATTAACGGTTCGACGTTTTCTTCCTCGTTGTAAACGGGGATAACGATCGACAGCTCCATCGGCTCAGGAATGAAAATCGGTCAGCTCGACGAAGCGCTGGTAGCGCTCTTCGATCTCGGCGAGGGAGACTTCGGTTAGCCGTTTAACGCCGAAATCTTCAACGGTAAACGACGCCACGACTGAGCCGTAAACAATCGCTCGGCGCAACCCCCCTTGGCTCTGATCGCCGGAGCGCGCCAGATGCCCCATGAAACCGCCGGCAAACGAATCACCCGCGCCGGTAGGGTCGAACACTTCTTCGAGCGGATAAGCCGGGGTGGCGAAGACGGACGAGTCTGAAAATTGCAGCACGCCGTATTCGCCGCGTTTGATCAGAACCATTTTTGGCCCCATCTTGAGGATTGCCCGGGCCGCCTTGACGATATTGTCGTAGCCGCTTAAGAGCCGAGCTTCCGAATCGTTGATCACCAAAATCTCAATGCGCTTGAGCACTTTTTTTAGCTCTTCCTGGCTCTCGCGAATCCAGTGATCCATCGTGTCGCAAACCACCAGCTTCATGCGCCGCAATTGGTGCAAGACTTTCATCTGCATCAACGGGTCGATATTGCCAAGAAAGACATGTTCGGCGTCGCGATACCGGTCCGGCAATTTCGGCTCAAATCCGGCTAGGACGTTTAAATGCAACTCGAGAGTGTCACGCAGGTTGATGTCTTCGTGGTAACGGCCGCGCCAATGAAACGTATCGCCTTTCTCGCGCTGAATGCCCTCAATATCGATGTGGCGCTGATTGAAGAGGTCGATATAATCTTGCGGAAAATCCTGGCCGATCACGCCGACGATCCGCACCGGCGCGAACAAGCTCGCGCCCAGAGCGAAATAAGACGCCGACCCGCCCAAGATGCGTTCGGCCGCCCCGAAGGGCGTTTCGATCGAATCAAAAGCGACGGTTCCAACAACCAGGACACTCATAAATATTTTCCCACGATGGGCCGCAAATCGGCGCGAAGTTTCTTTGGAATGCGCGCGCGTTCGGTGATAATAGCATCCTTTAACGCCGACGCACAGGCGCAGGAGCGCAAGGCGGTCAATCGCGCCACCGCCTGCCGAATCGTGCGTTGCGCCAGATCCACGTTGCGCTTCAGCACGGCGAGCACATGCTCGATCTGGACGTCGCCGGCGTCCTCGTTCCAACAATCATAATCGGTCGCCAAGGCTAAGGTGCCAAAACAAATCTCCGCTTCGCGCGCCAGCTTGGCTTCCTGGAGATTGGTCATACCGATCACGTGAGCGCCCCAGCTGCGGTACATACGGGACTCGGCGCGGGTCGAAAATTGCGGTCCCTCCATGCAGATATAGGTGCCGCCGGCGTGGACTTGCGCGCCCTCGGCGCGCGCCGCGTCGATCAGTATTTCCGATAGCGCTTTACAATAGGGATCTGCAAGACTCACGTGGGCGACCAATCCTCGGCCGAAAAAAGTGCTTGGGCGCTGGGTTGTGCGGTCGATGAACTGATCGGGCACGACCAAATGTCCAGGCGCGATCTCCTGGCTCAAACTGCCGACCGCGCTGACCGAAATAATCCGTTCCACTCCGAGCTTCTTGAATGCGAAAATATTGGCGCGAAAATTGATTTCCGTCGGCAGCCAACGGTGGCCCTTGCCGTGGCGTGGCAAAAAAACCAATTCGGTTTCGCCGAGCCGGCCGCGAATCAGCCGGTCCGACGGTTTGCCGAAAGGCGTTTTGATCTCCACCTCCCGTAACCGCTCGAGCTCGCTCATCCGGTAGAGACCGCTGCCGCCGATGACGCCAATGATAGGTGGTGCCATGCTCGTCTCAAACGGCTTCGGCGGCGCGCCGTTTTCCGCGTCGCGCCGATCCTGACTCTTCGCCCTGTAGCTGGCCGCACGCAGCCTGGATGTCATCGCCGCGCGGCCGACGCACGTTGATCTGCACGCCGGCGTCGTGCAGGACGTTTTGAAAGCACAGAATGTCCGCCTCGCTCGGTCTCTGATAGCGGCTGCCGGGATGGGGATTGAAAGGAATCACATTGACCTTGCTGGGAATGTCGCGCAGCAGTCTGGCGAGCTCTAACGCGTGCTGCGGCGAATCATTGATGCCCCGCAACAGCACGTATTCGAAAGTGATGCGTTTGCGTCGCGGCATCGGCAGCGCGCGGCAGCAATCGAGCAGTTGCCGCAGCGAGTATTTACGATTGACCGGCATCAACTCACCGCGCAGCTCCTCGTTCGGCGCATGCAGCGAAATCGCTAAATTGACCCGCGTCTCGGCCATGAGCTTTTCGATTTGCGGCACCAAACCGACGGTTGAAAGCGTCACGCGCCGCGGCGATATGCCAACACCCCACTCGCCATCAGTCATGATTTGCAGCGCACTCAAAGTCTGGTCGTAGTTGGCCAGCGGTTCGCCCATCCCCATAAGAACAATATGGGTGATGCGCCGGTTGGCGTTAAGCGTACGACTGGATTCGAGTACCTGATCGACGATCTCGCTGGCCATTAGATTTCTTGTAAGACCCAAAACCGCCGTAGCGCAAAACGTGCAGCCGAAACCGCAACCGGCCTGAGTCGAGACACAGAGCGTTAACCGCTTGCTCTCCGGGATCAGCACACTTTCGATGTTGGCGCC
>DASWCL010000236.1:0-8474 GCA_036390135.1 Binatia bacterium | reverse complement strand
GCGGCATCGAACGCGACAAAGCTCTCCGGCGGGCGAATTTCAATCGTCGGGAACTCGATGACTTCGCCGCCCAGCTCTTCGATGCGCCGCGCCAGACTTTCCGCCTGCGCCCGCGCGCGCGTGACGACAATCCGTCTGCCGAACAGCGGCTTTTGTGCCAAGTCGTCCTGTCTGATCGCTTTGCTCATGATCTCAGATGCTCGCCAACAGTTTGTCGGCGCCCTGGCTTAGCAATTGGTCCGCCAGTCGCTTACCCAAGTCTCCGGCTTCGGACGCAAGTCCAAAAATTTCCCCGCGGCACAATTTCGCGCCGTCCGGACTGGCGACGACACCGGTCAATCGGAGCTCATCGCCCGCAAGTCGCGCCCGGGCGCCGATGGGCACATGACATCCGCCACCGAGACGATCCAAAAGAGCGCGTTCCGCCGAGACTTCGGCAAAGCTTCCCGCATCGTGAAGAAAAGCGAAGCGCTCGCGCAGTGTCGCGTCGTCGCGCGACT
This sequence comes from Binatia bacterium, assembly GCA_036390135.1. Lineage (GTDB taxonomy): Bacteria > Desulfobacterota > Binatia > UBA9968 > UBA9968 > DP-20. Next base: position 7,974 of record DASWCL010000236.1, on the reverse strand, counting down.
CGATGCCTAGAGCGCCCTGCGCCACCGCACTGACACACACATCGTCGCCTAAAAATTCGCCGATGCGATTTTCGCAGCCAATCCGCCTGAGACCCGCGGCCGCCATGATCAGCGCGTCAAATTCGCCCTCATCGAGTTTTCTCAGGCGGGTGTCGATGTTGCCACGCACGGGGACTATCGTCAGATCGGGTCGTTGATTGAGCAGTTGCGCCCGCCGGCGCAAACTGCCAGTCCCCACTCTCGCGCCAGGTGCCAATTCGCCGAGCTTGCGTTTTTCGCGGGCGATCAGCACATCCCGCGCATCTTCCCGCTTGGGGACGGCAGCGATCACGAGTCCCTTCGGCAGTTGGGTCGGCAGGTCTTTGAGAGAATGAACCGCTAAGTCAATTTCGCCGCGCAGCAAGGCATCCTCGATCTCTTGGGTGAAAACTCCCTTACCGCCAAGGTTTTGGATCGGCTTATCGAGAAACCGGTCGCCGCTGGTCTTAATCACCCGCAGCTCCACTTGCAGCTGCGCGACATGTTCTTCGATCTGCCGTTTGACCCACGCGGATTGCGCCAGCGCGAGTGTACTCCCGCGCGTGCCGAGGCACAGCCGGCTCACTTGTCCTCCAGATTAAAGAGCTTCTTCAAGGCGGTGACGTAAAGAATCCCATCGTCGTCTTCCTCGGGGGAATTTTTCTTCAGCTGAGAGATCGGTCCGTGCAGCATCTTGTTAACCATCGCGGTAGTCATGTCCTGCAAGGCCGCGCGTTGCGCTTCGGACAGATCTTTAAGATTTCCACCCAGGGACTTTTCTATTTCACCCTTGCGGATCTCTTCGAAGCGCTGGCGCAAGGCCGTGATCGTCGGCACTTGCTCCAGAGAGTTTAGCCAACGAAGAAAATTCTCTACTTCTTCGTGCACGATGCCTTCAGCCTTCTCGGCTTCGTTGGCGCGCTCCTGGAGATTATCTTCCGCGACACTCTTGAGATCATCGATATTGTAAAGATAGACGTTGTCGAGATCGTTGATCCTCGCATCGAAATTGCGCCGGTCACCGATGTCGATAAAAAACATCGCCTTCTGTTTTCGTTCGCGCAGAACTTTCTCCACCGTCCCCGCGTCAACAAGCAGCTCCGGCGGCCCGGCGCAGCCGATAACGAGATCGGCCATCGTGAGATAGCGGGGAAAATCCTCGAAGCGTATCGGATTCCCCTGAATCGTCTCCGCCAGTGCAACCGCCCGCTCGAAGGTGCGGTTGGTCACCATCAGGTTTCGCACGCCGGCGCTTTGCAGATGGCGCGCCATCAGATCGCCCATCTCGCCGGCACCGATGAGCATGACGGTCTTGTCGTCGAACCGATCGAAGATTCGCTTCGCCAAATCCACCGCCACCGAGCTTACCGAGACCGCGCCGCTGCCGATACCGGTTTCGCTGCGCACCCGTTTCGCCACCGAAAACGACCGATGGAACAGCCGGTGCAAGATCGCTCCGACGGTTCCCGCTTGCTGTGCCGCATCGTAATACTGTTTTAGCTGGCCGAGAATTTGCGGTTCACCGATCACCATCGAGTCGAGACTAGCGGCGACGCGAAACAGATGGCGCACGGCGTCGGCATCTTGATAGTTGTAAATGTGCTCGTCGAGGGCACCCGCGTGACGTTGTGCCTTTTGATCGGCGAGAAATTTCATGATCTCGTTAAACGCGGTTGGCCCGTGGGCAGCTGCGGCGATCACCTCGACCCGGTTGCAAGTCGACAAGATCACACCCTCCTGAATCGATGGATAGTCGCGCAAACGCACGAGCGCGTCGCGCACATAGGAATTCTCGAACGCCACGCTTTCGCGCACATCGATGGGCGCGCTGCGGTGGTTTAACCCGACGATGACAACCTGTTTCTGCACTATTCGAACCGGCCCCCATGCCGGCTGGGAAAAATCGAATCGCCCCAGAGAAAGTACCCGAGCACGACGCAGAAACCAACCATCGTCATGAGCGCGGCCTTCTTGCCTCTTAGCCCTGCGGTCACGCGGCCATGCAATAGGGCGCCGTAAAATAGCCAGGCGATGGCGGAAGAAATCTGCCGCGGATCCCAGGACCAATAATCGCCCCAGTGAATGCCCGCCCACAGGCTACCCGTGAGGATCCCCAAAGTCATCAATGGAAAGCCCCACATCAAAAGTTTGTAATTGAGCCTATCCAACGACTCCAATGACGGAAAACGCTTCATCAAGAGCGTCACTTTCTTGTGCTTGAGGTGGCGTTCTTGCAGTAGATAGATCAAGCTCACGCCGAACGCGAGCGCAAAGACGGCATTGCCGAGAAACGCCAACGTCACGTGCAGCGGCAGCCAAAAAGTTTGGAATCCCGGCGGAATCTCGCCGGCGCGCCCGCCCACGGCAAAGGCCGCAAAGGTCATCAGAAACGCCAGTGGCGCGATGATGCCGCCGAGCACCGTTAGGCGATATTTGAGTTGAATCAGTAGATAGATGCCGACCATCAACCAACTATTGAAAAGAAGTGCGTCTCCCATGACCGCCACCGCGGCAAAACCTTCTTGAAAAAACAGCGTCGTAAGGGCAAACGAATGAACCACAAAGCCAGAAAGCAGAAGCGCTGCGGGCAATCGTGTAGTCGTGTCGCCGCGAAACAGGTACAGAAAAAAACTTCCCGCCGCGACAAGATAGGCAATGGGAATTAGCTTGATTAGAATCGCATCCATACGGCACGGGTTATTATAGGCTAACCCGAGCCGCCTTCAAGCCTGAGAAACTCGGACCAACAGCGGCGAAAACCAATGCTAAAAGAGCAAAGATGCGTCACTGAGCAGCCACCTTGACGGCCACGTGCTTCGTCCTAGCCGTGGTGATCTTTGCCGGCGGAGTTTTGGGCGCCGCCGCAATGGGACGTGACCGATCTGCCACTTTGCTCGCCGGTTTAGTCTTGACGGCGCGAACAAGGCTGGCTGTTTTAGCTTGACGAATTTTTAACGTCGTAGCGGAATGGGTGTTCGTCGGCGTCACTTTCACTCGACGTTCCGCGGCAACAAAATCAGCGACTTTTTCCAGCGGAAGCTTGACCCGATAGCCGCTTGGTATCACCTTGACTGCCGGATCGAGAGCTGGATTCCAGTCAAAAAAGTCACTCTGGGAAATCGCCGCGGGTTTGAGCACGGCATGCAGCGGCGCCTGTCGCTTCATCGCCACTTCGCCGAAGGTCAGCGGGCGATGCGCCCGCAAGAAGGGAAAATAAGCATCCGTGTGGGTCGCGATTTCCACCACGGCGAGAAATTCGGCGTAGAAATTCTTCGAGGCAAAACCGAACATCGGCGACTGATAACGCCGAATCAAATCCACCAGATTATCGGATTCCACCGTCTTCATGCCGCGGAATATCCCGTCGGTCCCATGATTGTATGCCGTGATCGCCAGCGGCCAATTTCCCAATAGGCGGTAGTTTTCCTTGAGCAAACGCGCCGCCGCTTTCGTCGAAGCGAACGGATCGCGCCGCTCGTCGATCTTCGCGTCGATACGCATGAATTTTTTTCCGGTGTCGGGCATGAACTGCCACATCCCCACGGCGCCCACTGCCGAGCGCGCCCGGATATTGAATGACGATTCCACCAACGGCAAATAAGCAAGCTCTACCGGCAGCCCCTCGGCGCGAAATATTTTTTTCATCTCGTCGATATAGCGTCCGGAAATTTTGACTCCTTCGAGAAAATGCTCCTTGGCGCCGCGCTGTCCCCGGATGCGGCTTTCGTCGTCAGCGAGATCGTAGTCGACGACGACGCGGGCTCGCTCCTTGTCGATCAGCGCTCGTCCCGCCTCGTTATCCGGCGCCTGCAGCGCACTATAGATCGTGCCCGGATCAACGGGGTCGAATAGCACCACTTCGGCGAAACTATAGCGGGTGAAAATTTGCTTCCAAAATTCGACGGCGCCCTCCAGTCCGGTCAGCACCGGGAAAGGCGTTTCCTGGGCTACAACCAGCGTTGGACGAGCCAACGTAAGCGCGAGGGCAGCAAGGATCCAGATAGAGCGAAGCGCATGACACATAAAAACGTTCGGAGCAGGCCAAAATTTGCTTGATACTAGCAAACAGGCTATCGTCAGTCAAAATTATTCGGCGAGAACGCCTTGCCCTGGCACCGTCTTTTTTATTTTTTTTTCGCTAACGTCTGCTTCCTGCTGATGCTCGCGGCTTGTCGCGCGCCATCAACCGACCGGCCGCCGGGTTATCTCGTCGCGGGGATCGAAAGCTATCCGCTGCAACTCGACCCGCGCTATGCGACCGATGCCAATGCTGTCCGCGTCGGTAATCTGATTTACAACTCGCTCTTGCGCGCCGACGACCGATCGCGTTTGCAAGCGGAGCTCGCGGAGAGTTGGCGCATGATTGACGCAACCACTTACGTTTTTAATCTGCGCAGCGATGCGAAATTTCATAACGGCCGGCCGTTGACGGCTGCGGATGTGAAATTTACCTACGAGTCGATACTCGATCTCGCCAATCGCTCGCCAAAGCGCGGGCAGCTTAAGTCGCTGCGGGCGATCGAGCAGACCGACGCGTATCAATTGCGGTTTCACCTATTCGCGCCCCACGCGCCTTTCGTCGAGCAGTTCACGCTCGGCATCGTTCCTGCAGGATCACCGAGCGAAGCCGATGTCACACATCAACCCCCGCCCGGCTCCGGCCCGTTCATGCTGGAGGCGATGGAATCCGGCGATCGGGTGACACTCAAACGCAATCCGAATTACTGGCAGGAAAAACCGCCGCTCCCCGGCGTGATTTTCAAGATCGTGCCCGACGCGTTGGTGCGCGTGCTTGAATTTCAGAAAGGCAACATCGACTTGATGCAGAACGATCTCGAGCCCGACATGATTCCCTGGCTCAAAAAACATTCCAACGCAAACGTCGACGCATCTCTGGGCACGACCTTTCAGTATATTGGCATCAATCTCCACCATCCGATTTTAAGAAATGTCAAAGTCCGCCAGGCGCTGGCTTATGCCATCGATCGCGACAGTCTGGTGCGCCATCTTCTCAAAGACACTGGAACGGTCGCCGGCGGTCTGCTGTCGCCGCTCAATTGGGCCTATGAGGCGAACGTGCGGCGCTGGCCGTACGATCCCAAGCGCGCCAAGCGACTCCTCGACGAAGCCGGCTATCCCGATCCTGACGGCGACGGCCCGGTGCCACGTTTTCATCTGTCTTTCAAAACCACGAACATCGATTTGCGGCGGCGTATCGCCGAGGCGATTAAAGAACAACTGCAGCAAGTGGGCATCGATCTCGAAGTCCGCAGCTATGAATGGGCGACGTTTTACAGCGATATCAAGAAAGGCGATTTTCACCTTTACTCGCTCGCTTGGGTCGGCATTATGGATCCGGATATTTTGTTTCAGATTTTTCACTCGTCGAGCGTTCCGCCCAACGGTGACAATCGCGGCCGCTATAGCAATCCCGCGCTCGACCGTTTGCTCGAGCAGGGACGATCGACGAACGACCTCGCCGAGCGAAAGCGCATCTACAGTCAGGTTCAGCGCATTCTCGCCGACGATTTGCCCTACGTGCCGCTATGGTGGTGGCAAAACGTCGTCGTAAAAAAGCCCGCGCTGGAAAATTTCACGCCCTATCCCGACGGCGATCTGATCTCGCTGAAACATGTCGCATTGCGCTAACGCCATCTTGTGAAGCGATACGTTTTTTATCGCCTGCTCTTTTTGCTTCCGACCTTGCTCGGCGCACTCACGCTGGTATTTCTGCTGATCCATTTGATACCGGGTGATCCCGTCGACGTTATGCTCGGCGAGACCGCCGGCACGGCGGACAAAGAAGCACTGCGGGAAAGCCTGGGGCTCAATCGACCCTTGGCCGCGCAATATCGAACTTTCCTGATCGATCTCGCCGCCGGCAATCTCGGTCGATCGCTTTACGAACGTGCCGGGGTGACCGAGATCGTACGCGCGCGCTTTCCGGCGACCCTGGAACTGGCGTTGTGCGCCATGATCGCGGCGATCGCGATCTCGTTTCCGCTCGCCCTGCTTGCCGCAGTCCGGCGCGGCAGCTGGATCGACCGCTCGGCCCTGACGTTTTCTTTGTTTGGATTGTCCATGCCGAATTTTTGGCTGGGTCCCTTGCTGATGATCATTTTTTCCATTCAGCTCGGCTGGATGCCGGTGTCCGGCCGAGGCGGATTTAGCCATTTGATTTTACCGGCGCTCACGCTCGGACTCGGCATGGCCGCGATCCTGATTCGTATTCTGCGCGCGAGCTTGCTGCGCGCGATGCATGAAGACTATGTGCAGACGGCTCGCGCCAAAGGCTTGAGCGAGCGGCGGGTTTGGCTAAAGCACACGCTGCGCAACGCTCTGCTTTCAGTCATTACAATCATGAGCCTGCAGTTCGGCAGCCTTCTCACCGGCTCTTTGATTACTGAGACGGTTTTTAGCTGGCCGGGCATCGGCCGCTTGACCGTCCAGGCGATTCAGACCCGCGACTATCCGCTCGTGCAAGGCTGCGTGCTCGTGATCGCGGTTTCTTATGTCCTGGTAAATTTCCTGACCGATCTCGCCTATCGGCTCGTCGATCCGAGAATTACCTATGGCGAATAGATGGTCGCTGTGCATCGGCTTTTCAATACTTTTGTTGCTGGGAACGACCGCGCTCTTCGCGCCGTTGTTGGCGCCGCGCGATCCGCTCAGCCAGAATCTCGATCAAGATTTGATTGCCTCTTCGCGGCAGCATCCCCTCGGAACGGATAAACTTGGACGTGACCTGTTGAGTCGAATTATTTACGGCGGACGCGTTTCACTGCTTGTGGGAATCGCCACCGTCACGCTTTCACTGGCGATCGGCGTCACCATCGGATCTTTCTCAGGATACTTCGGCGGCTGGATCGATCAGCTGTTAATGCGGTTAGTCGACGTTTTAATGGGTTTTCCGGGCATTTTGCTCGCCATCGCCTTCACCGCCGTGCTCGGCCCCGGTCTCGATCACGTCATCATCGCGCTTTGTTTGATCGGCTGGACGGGCTACGCCCGGCTCGTGCGCGGCGAGATTCTCTCCCTGCGCGAAAGAGACTTTATTCACGCGGCGCGGGCGCTCGGTTGTCAACCGAAGCGCGTGATCCTGCGCCATCTGTTGCCCAATCTGCTGCCGCCGCTGCTGATCCAAGCCACTTTCGGCTTGGCGGCAGCGATCGTCGCCGAGGGCAGCCTGAGCTTCCTCGGACTAGGCGTCGAGCCGCCGACGCCGTCATGGGGCTCCATGCTAAACGACGGGCGCCAATTCCTGTTGGTCGCGCCGCATCTCACTACCTACCCCGGCCTCGCGCTCATGATCACCGTGCTCGCGTTGAATCTGGTTGGCGACGCGCTGCAAGAGCGGCTCGAAACCCGGAACCGCTAAGCCCGGTGGGCTCATTCAAGCCGTTCAATACGTTCAAAAGGTTCAAAACGTTTATTCGAAACGGATTGAACGACTTGAACTACTTGAACGTATTGAACACAGTAGTGTAACGTTGCCTAAATTTCACCGCGGTGATAATTAAACTCGGAGCAAGGAGGACATCTAATGAGACTCTACTCCAGCCATGGTTGACCCTACGCTCATAGGACAAGGATTGTCCTCGCGGAGAAGAAAATTCCCTACGAATTGATCGAAGTGGATCTCAAAAACAAGCCTGAAGATCTGCTGCAACGCAATCCATACGGCAAAGTGCCGGTGCTGGAAGACGGCGCCGGAGTGATTTACGAGTCGGCGATTATCAATGAATACCTGGAAGAAAAATTTCCGCAGACCAGCCTCTTGCCGGCTGATCCATTGCTCCGATCGAAAGCGCGTATCTGGATCGATTTTTTAAATAGCCGCGTGCATCCCGCCGCTTCCGACCTGACGCATGATCGGGAGCCGGATAAAGCCAGAGCGCGCATGAAGCAACATCTGCAAACTCTGGAAAACGAAATGGCAGGCAAGAAATATTTGAT
>DASWCL010000235.1:0-5668 GCA_036390135.1 Binatia bacterium | reverse complement strand
TTGCCGCTTCGGCCCGTGCCGCGGCAGTCGAAGACGATGGTTTTAAATCGCCGCGACAGAAACGGCACCACGCCGACGTTCCACGTGTTCGACGGCCACCAAGAAGCCGGTACGAGCAGCACAGGTTCACCTTGTCCCTGCGTTTCATAATAGATTTCTACGCCGTTGAGCGTGGCCTTGGCCATTTCTTATCCTCTCAAAATTGCCTGGCTTCAAGAGATTCTTACGCCGTTGAATCTGTCGATTGCCGCCGCGTCCGCGTCCACTGGCGACGCAATCGAATATAGGGAGGCTTCCGCCGGGCTGTCAACCAAGGTTGGCCAAATTTCGCAGGCGCCGGTCGGCGCAATTCACCCTTGACACTGGTTTTCTCCTCTGAGAATGTTTCTGTGCCTCAACCTTTAACAGGATCTAAGGAGTTTTTATGGGAAACGAAGCTTTCGTCGAGTCCGTGTTGCGTGAAATTATATTGCCGGGCGTCGACCAGCTGATGAACGGCCGGTATTTCAGCGAGCTGCGCGCGGGCAAACTTGCCAAAAAGCGTCTCGCCGGCTTCGCTATGCAGCATTACCTATCCAATCATGCGATCAACAAGGGGCTCGCCTTCTGTATGGTGAAAAACGCCAGCAACCCGCCCGCGTACAATCAGTTTGTCGAGCTTTTCGTCGAAGAATCCTCCCATCCCGCACTCATGAAGCGATTCGGCGAAGCCCTGAGTTTAAAGGATGAAGACTTCGAAAAAGAGATCATGATCTTCGAATGCGTCGCCCATACGGCCGCCATCATCCGCGGTATGTTTCTCGGTTCCGCCGCCGAGACCCGCGCCGGCGCACTGGTCAACGAAACCATGGTCCAACGATATTCGGACGAATTCGATGCAGCGCTGGAGAAGCATTACGGTCTCGATAGTCGCGCCCGCACATTTTTCATCGTGCACGGCAAAGTCGACCAGGAACACACGGCGATGGCCGCCGAAACCATCGCGCGCAACGCCAACTCGGATCGAGAAAAAGAATTGGTACGGGCCGCGGCTAAAAACATGGTTCGTTTCAAGTTGGCCAAATTCGACGGCATCTACGATGCGTATGCCTAAGAACGTTTTCGAGTTTCGGGTTTCGAGTTTTCGTGTTCTTTGCACCCAATCCATCCGTGGAGAGGTTGAAAACATGAAAAATAAGACCCGCCTACTGCTCTCGTTTTTAGTGGTCCTGGCCGCCCTCGCGTCGCAGTACGATAATCTTTGGTCCGCGGACAAATCCGCCAAATTGCCTCCCGTGCGCATCGGCTATGTTTCGCGCAGCATCCTGGACATGCCGTATATGATCGCCCGCGATCGCGGTTACTTCCGCGAGGAAGGTTTGGAGCCCGAGCTGATATTCTTGAGAGCCGGGCTGACACCGCAAGTGCTCTTGGCGGGCGGCATCGATTTTAGCACGGCGACAGGAACGGGTATTAGCGCCGCGGTAAGCGGCGCGGAGGTCCGGCTGATCTACGCCTTAACCGACCGCCCATCCTTTGATCTGCTCGCGGTTCCGAGCATCACCAGCGTACAACAACTGCGGGGAAAGAAGCTCGGTGTTTCGGGGGTCGGATCGCTGGCGGAAATTCTCACGCGACAGATCTTAGTCGCCAATCATATTCCGCCGGAGCAGGTGACGCTTCTTCCGCTCGGAACCAGTGACATCACCTACATTGCTTTGAAAGCCGGCGCGATCGACGCGACCATGCTCCAGATCCCGCAGAAATTTTTTGCTCTCGACGAAGGGTTTCGCAACCTCGCCGCCGGTGCGGATGTGTATCGCGCCGTCATGGGCGGGCTCACGACGACCAAGGCCACCCTCACCGACCGCCCCGAACTGGTTAGCAAAACAATCCGCGCGACCATGCGAGCCGTTCGACTCATCAGGAACGACAAAAAGTATGCCATCGAGTTCATCAAGGGGCCGTATCTCGAATTGGGCAAGGACAAGGAACGGTATGCAGAGCGAATTTACGATGCGGCTGTGCAGCTCTATCTGCCTTCGGCGACGGTGGGTGAAAAGCTCCAGCGGGAGATGATCGCCATCGCGGCGCAACGCATCAAACCGAAAGATCCCGTATCCCCCGAGCGCGTCTTTGATTTTAGTTTCGTTCAAAAGGTCGGGGAGTCGATGAAATAAAGGATGAAAGCGAAAGGATAAGGGATAAAATAAACTCCGCCAGCGGTGTTGATTGAACGACTTGAACTATTTGAACGTTTTGAACGGCTTGAACGCTCATTCGGAGGCATAATGAAATACAGCACTGACCGAATCTTAACGACCCACGCCGGCGCTTTGCCGCAGCCCCCTGATTTAAAACAGATGCACGTTGCCAAGGACACGGGCACCCCGTTAAACGCCGATGCGTTTAGAAACCGCGTGCGCGCCGCAGTGCTTGAAACGGTAAAAAAGCAAATCGACTGCGGCGTCGACATCATCAATGACGGAGAAGTCGGCAAATCGAACTTCTCGCGTTACGCGCGCGAGCGCTTGAGCGGTTTTGTCGAGCGAAACGCCAAACCCGGTGACCAGACTTCGACCATCTTCGCTCGCGACCTGGTCGAGTTTGGCGAGTACTTTAAAAATCGCTCTTACCACCGCGGCGACAACATCAAGCGAGTTTTCTGCAACGCCCCGTTAAAATATATTGGCCATGACTCGCTTAAAGCCGAGATCGAAGATTTCAAAGCCGCTCTGCAGGGCCAAAAATACGAAGAAGCGTTTCTTCCGGCGATAGCGCCCGGCACCATCGAGCACTGGATGAAAAACGATTACTATCCGAGCGACGAAGCGTATCTAACGGCGATCGCCGACGCGATGCACGAAGAATACAAAGCGATCGTCGATGCGGGGTTTCTGTTGCAGATCGACGATCCCGATCTTCCCGACGGTTGGCAGTTCATGTCGAAGATGAGTGTCGCCGAGTACCGCAAGTACGCCGAGCTGCGCGTCGACGCGCTCAATCACGGCCTGCGCGACGTCCCGCCCGACCGCGTGCGCTTTCACACCTGTTGGGGCAGCTATCACGGTCCGCACAAATACGATATCCCGCTGCGCGACATCATCGATCTGATCCTAAAGGTGAAGGCAAATACGATTTCCATCGAAGCGGCCAATCCACGCCACGAGCATGAGTGGCGCGTGTGGGAGGAAATTAAGTTGCCCGCGGGCAAAGTGCTCGTTCCCGGCGTCGTCGGACATGCGACGGACATCGTCGAACACCCGCAAGCGATCGCCGACCGTTTGATCCGCTACGCCAAGATCGTCGGCCGCGAAAATGTTATGGCCGGCACCGACTGCGGCCTCGGTCCGCGCGTCGGCGATCCGCAAATCGCCTGGGCCAAGTTCGAAGCGATGGCCGAAGGCGCGCGCCTCGCGACAAAAGAGTTGTGGAAACGTTAATAGCCGCGTTTCCCAAACGAACATAAAAATTGTCTCGCGGTATCGCTGCCATCTGAATACAATCCGACTCCGCTATGACCACCGACCGAGTGTCCGCTGGCGTCCTTTCGCTCTTTGCGCTTTTCGTGATGTGGGAGAGCCGTCAACTTCCGCTCGGAACATTTCGCCACCCCGGCCCCGCCTACGTTCCCGTCCTTTTGGCGTCGTTACTCCTGCTCTTTGCAGTTCTTATCTTGCTCACTGCCGGGCGCGCTCCAAAGCTGTCTTCGCTCCGCTGGACGGAGTGGCGGCATGCGTTGGCGATTTTAATCGGCTGCGTCTTTTCTGTGCTTGCCATCGAGCGTCTTGGCTATCGTCTCGCCATGCTCCTTATGCTCGGATTTCTTGTTAAGTTCGTTGAAAAACACGGCTGGGCGTTGTCATTAATATTTTCCTTCAGCTTGTCGTTCGGCTCCTATTTTCTTTTTTACACCTTGTTGCGAGTGCCTCTGCCGCAGGGACCATTTGGATTCTGAAAAGGAAGTTCAAAACGTTCAAGCCGTTCAAATCGTTCAAGCTGTTAGATAGAGGCTAGTGTAACCGGAGCGGCATGACTGAAACTTTGCACAATCTGTATGTTGGATTCTCAGTCGCGCTAGCGCCGCACGTCCTGCTCTACGCTTTTGTCGGCTGCGTCGTCGGCACTCTCGTCGGGGTTTTGCCAGGCATCGGCCCCCTTGCAGGAATTAGTTTGCTGCTTCCTGCCTCGTATGGTCTTGACGCAACCTCGGCCATCGTGCTGCTGGCCGGGATTTACTACGGCGCGATGTACGGCGGTTCGACCACGTCGATTTTGATGCGCATCCCGGGTGAGGCGGCTTCCGTCATGACGTGCATCGACGGATATGAAATGACGCGCAAAGGCCGAGCTGGACCGGCTTTGGCGATCGCCGCCATCGGTTCGTATATTGCCGGAACCGTCAGCGTCGTAGGTCTCATGCTGCTGGCGCCACCTTTAGCCAGCTTCGCGCTGCGCTTCGGACCTCCCGAGTATTTCGCCCTTCTTCTGCTCGGTCTCCTAGTGCTCGCCTATATGAGCGGCGGCTCCATGCTTAAATCGTTGGCGATGGCGGCACTAGGGCTACTCTTGGGCATGATCGGCATCGATCCGATGACCGGTTTCTTTCGCTATAGTTACGGCTTGATGGAGCTTGGCGACGGTATCGGCGTAGTTCCGGTGGCGGTAGGACTGTTTGGGCTTTCGGAAATTTTGTTGACCGCCGGTCAGCCGACCGCGCCCGAGGTCAAACAACCGAAACTAAAAGATCTCCTGCCATCCGCACAGGAATGGCGCGACTCCCTGTGGCCGATCGGCCGGGGTACGGTGCTCGGTTTCTTTATCGGCATCATTCCCGGCTCCGCGCATATCATTTCATCATTCGTTTCCTACGCCGTAGAGCGTCGCCTTGCTAAACACCCGGAACACTTCGGTCACGGCGCCATCGCAGGCGTAGCCGGCCCGGAGTCTGCAAATAATTCGGCGACCTCCGGCGCCTTTGTCCCGATGCTCGCCCTCGGTGTTCCTTCCGGGCCGATACCCGCCGTGATGATCGCCGCCATGATGGTCCATGGGATTTCCCCGGGCCCGCTTTTGATCTCTCAGCAGCCTGAGCTTTTCTGGGGTTTCATCGCCAGCATGTACGTCGGCAATGTGGTGTTGCTGATTTTAAATCTTCCGTTGGTGGGACTTTTCGTCAACGTGCTACGAGTTCCTTACCCGCTGCTGTACCCCGCGATCCTGCTCTTTTGTGTACTCGGAGTTTACGCGGTCAATGGGAGCACAGTCGATGTCGGCATCATGACCGCGATGGGCGCGCTCGGTTATCTGCTCCGCAAGTTTGACTTCGAGACCGCGCCGGTAGTATTGGGGCTCATACTCGCGCCAATGCTGGAGATGAGCTTTCGCCAGTCTCTGGCGATGTCGTCCGGGGGTTACGCTATCTTCGTCAATCGGCCGATCGCGTCGGTGATGCTGTTGTTCGGACTCGCGCTCCTGCTGCTAAGCTTCGTGCCGTTCCTCATGAAATCTCTGGATTGGCGGCAGAAGCTCGGAATCGACGCCGCAAGTGAGGGAGAAAAACTTTGAAGGACCGATCCATCGGAGGTGAATGATGCGCTCATACCGACGGTATTCTCTTTTACTCGCATTGCTCTTCATGGCGGCCAAAGTTTCCGCGCAAGAAAAATATCCGGATCGTCCGATTACC
>DASWCL010000234.1:0-16654 GCA_036390135.1 Binatia bacterium | reverse complement strand
TATGCGTGACAATCCGGCTGGCTTCAATTCCACAATTAGGACACCCCGGGTGGTGCCTCGTCATCATCCGCTGCAACTTTAAGTTGCTTGATTTGATCTTTTCTTTGGTTGACATCTTGGGCAAAGGTACGATGAGCGCTGCATGATTGGAATGCGCCGGAGTTTTGTGCCAGAGTGCGGGCAAGGTGCCGCCTCTTTACGATGGGTAAGCAACCAGCTTTTGGGAAGACGAGGATCAGCTTGATGCCGAATGGCTTGCTTGAGAACGCTTTTCATTTTCACGTAAATCCGTTCTAAATTTCTTGCGTCAAGCCCTTCCAGTCTTTCCTGGGGATGAACGCGAGCTTGAAATAGGACTTCATCCGAATACACGTTGCCGATTCCGGCGAGCACTTGCTGATTCATCAGGGCCGATTTGACCGAGGTACTTTTACCGGCTAGTCGATCTTTAACTTGTTTTCGAGTCACAGCGAGCGCGTCCGGACCCAAGTCGCGTTCTGCAATGTATTGATCGACGTCTCGGGTATAATCCACTTCACCAAACATTCGCGGACAGACAAAACCGAGAAAGGAGCCGCTTGAAAATTGCATCCAAACGCGCGTATGTTCCGGCTCTTCCGCTTTGTTTTCGAAGTACTTAAGAAATCCGGTCATGCCGAAGTGAAATATCACCGAGCCATTCTTGTCCAATCGTCCGAAGAGAAACTTGCCGTGACGCCGAGTTGACTGAAGCTCGCGCCCGTCGAGATTTCGCGCGAGGGCTTGTGGTGATGTATGTCGCACTATGCGTCGGTTCCTGACGGATACTCGTATGATCTTCTGGTGTAAAGCCGTCGCGTCTAAGTATCGTTTAAAGATCTCAACGTCGGGAAGTTCAGGCATCGTCGGATTGCTCCTGTAATGACCAATGGCAATCGTTGTGCCATCAGAACGATGATCTCAATACCTGCATTGCATATTGACTAGGAATTTCCTAAAAAATACGAACTCTCGGAGTTTGAAGGCAGACATACAATGAAGTTCAGCGACCTTTCGATCGAAGAGATCCGCGCGCAGTTTCTTAACGCCAATCAGCCCATCAGCGCTCATTTCTTGAACAGACTAGGCCGAGACCCGCGTCAGGGCGTTCGGAAGATGCACGAGTTTCTAAAAAAACGCTACGAGAAGGAGCGAGCCGAGCGATCGCGTATTGAGAATATGCTGAATTTTGAACGGCTCCTCTGGAAATCGGGCATTCGGTCAATCGCGGGTGTGGATGAGGTCGGAGTAGGCCCGCTCGCTGGGCCGGTGGTCGCAGCAGCTGTGGTATTTCCATCCGGCACAAAGCTTTCCGGCATAGACGATTCTAAACGGCTCGAACCGGAGCAACGAGTCAAATTGGCAGCAACGATTCAACAATCTGCAACGGCCGTCGGCGTGGGCTTAGCGGAAGTGGGTGAGATCGACCATCTCAATATTTACCAGGCTGCACTGCTCGCCATGCGCCGAGCGATCGATACTCTTCCGTTCACGCCCGAGCACTTGCTGATCGACGCACGGGTTATACCGGGACTTTCCATTCCCCAGAACGCTTTCAACAAAGGCGATGGAATTAATTTCTCGATTGCGGCCGCATCGATTATCGCAAAAACGCATCGAGATAAGCTCATGGAAGACTTAGACAAGGAATATCCTGGTTATGGCTTTGCCCAGCACAAAGGCTATGGCACAGCGGAACACCAGAGCGCGATTCGCCGGCTTGGGCCATGTCCGATCCATCGTCTTTCGTTTCCTTTCATCAAAGAACTCTGCGGCGAATTTTCGCAATTGTTTTACCGACTCAAACAGCAGCTACAAGGCGTCGATTCGAGCGCCGCCTTACAGGCTTTTGAGAACACGATCAAAGGATGCTGGTCGGAACTCGCCGAAAAAGAACAGCGAAAAATTAGGTTGATGCTGTCGCGCCGCTGGAAGACTATTTGAGTTAAGGCATGTTCTCGAATCTGCGGCAAAGCGTACCCGTCCAGTCTTTTTCGTTCAAGGCGACGGTTAGCCCAACCCTTATGAGCCAATTCGAAACCGACAGGTAATGTACGCACGTTACGCGGCAGCATGTACTGGGACGGTTCGAAGTTTCCCGGCTCAAAAGCTTGGTGAGCGAAGCTCGATCATTGCTGGAAACGACCGCCACCCGACTGCCAGCGATTTAGCTTCCATCGCCGTGGAAACTCTGCGAGTCAGGGCATGGTCTAATCCGACATTGACGAGTCACCAAAGCTAAGCGAACACAACGTCTCGCTTGGTTCCATTATATTGCGCAGAGCGCCGTGCTCGCTCTATATCGGGGCTCCTGTATAAGCGCTCCGGAATTTGTCCTAGCGTAGAATCGTGCAACTGATGCGACTCGAGTCCATAGAATTGCTGGAAGCTCATGATGAGCGGGCGCCACTTGTTCGGGTCGATCCGGTTGCGATCTCCGTCCATTAAAATCGATTCGTCGAGATGCACCCGCTGAATCCGCACTTCGAAAGTAACGATGCGTCCGCGCTGTGCTGCATCGTCCTCCGCTACGTTATGGATCGCTTCGACCTTGGATTCGAGCTGCACGGGACACTCCCGAACGCACGGTGCTGAGACGGTCTCGGATGGGACGGAAGTTAATCCCGAGACCCCGAACTTTTCCGGTTCGTAGCGGTAGCCCCGGCGCATTTTCGTCTCGGGAACGGGATTCGCGCCGGTGGTACGGGCCAGGCGATTGACCGACTGTACGAGATCCACCGACGGCAAATTTAAGACACACTCACCCGTGCGGCGCATATTTTGCGGAGTCTTAGAAACTCCGGACAATCCAAGTATCGCGCGCCAGCCGAGCCAAAATGCCGAAGACATCGGCGCCAGATTGTACGAGCCATCTTCATTAACGCTGCTGATCAGCACAACCGGTGTCCCAAAATAGAGGATCGCAGGTTCGCTGGTTATATGCGTCATCGTTCTCCCCTTTCTTTTTGACCTGGTTTCTATCATTCAATGGAACCGATCTATTTCTTAAAAACCCCGCGGGCGTGGTTTGTGAAATCTGATCGTTGTATTGGTGTTTCATTATTCAAAAAAAACCAGACAAACTTTTCACATTCACCCGGCCACGGGGTTTTAACAGACATATGGCGCCCGAGAAGTTGCAATTACCGCTTCCCTTCGAGCAGATCATGCAACGCCACGAAGGGGAAATCATGCGCTATCTGCTGCGCGCGTCGGGCAATGGCGCCGACGCCGCGGACTTGTTTCAGGAAACCTGGCTACGCGCATATCGCGCCTATCCGCGCCTTGAGCCCGAAAGCGAAGTCAGGCCGTGGCTGTACGCGATCGCCGTCAATTTATGCCGCAATCGGACACGCGACGGCGCGCGCCGGGCGCGCGTGATCGTGACCGATGAGGAGAAAAATCCGGCAGCGGATAGGATCGTCAAAGGTCATCGTGGCTTTAGTGAAAATGAAGGTTACGCGGCGGTGCGCCTGCGCGAGCTGATTGCTTCACTCCCGCCGAAACAACGCGAAGCGCTGCATCTGCGTTACTTCGCCGGTCTGGACTTCGCGGAGATAGCTGCTGCGATGGACTGCTCAGAACAAGGCGCGCGCGCAAATGTTTCCCAGGCGATGAGAAAAATCAAGGCAATGTGGTGACTTATGAAAATCGAAAAACTTATTGAATCCATCGGCGGCGAATTCGAAGAAGATGGAATCGATGCATTGCTGCGGAGCTCCCGCAGTCGGGTCGATCATGCGCTGAAACACCTTCGGCGCCCGGACGCGGCGGTGGGCATTGTAAAATCACCGTTGGGGGATCTGCTTGTGGCCATCACTGGCCGCGGCATCGTGCTCAATCATTACTTGCTCGACGGTGACGATCTCGCGGCTACGATTGCGCAACTTCGATTCGAACTGGATCTCGTCGACGATCGCCGCACAATCAAAGAAGTCGGCGAGGAGATTCGCCGCTATATCGGCGGAGAGGCCGCGGCGCTGCGCCAGAAGATCGACTTGACTCTGGCGGGAACTCCTTTTCAAAGGAAACTTTTGCATAAACTCCAGGAAGTCCCGCGCGGCACCGTGGTCAGTTATCAAGCTTTGGGCGCCGCAGCAGGAGCACCGAAGGGAGCTAGGGCCGTGGGTAATGCGATGCACAACAATCCGGTGCCGATCTACGTTCCCTGTCACCGCGTGATCGCTTCGGACGGCCGGATCGGTGGATATGGCGGCGGCATTCCGCGCAAATTGCAACTGCTGCGGTGCGAAGGTTTTGCGCTGGCCGAGGCGGCGGTGCGCCTTCCCGACAACGTCGTCTGGGGCCACAAGGGAACCAAAATTTACTGCCGGGCCAATTGCCGCACCGCCACGCGCCTCGACCGGTCGCGTATCTTGTTTTTCGCCGGCGCTAGAGAGGCGAGACAAGCAGGCATGCGCCCGTGCAAAATCTGTCAGCCGGCTTAGTGAATTGCCCGTGAAACTGCAACGCACGGGACAGGCGAAGCGCTTCCAGACTGATGACACGGCTAGTATCGAGATAACCCAAAGGAGAAAAACGATGATGCTATTCTACAAAGAGATCGAATCAGCCGTCGGCAAGCTCAAACTCGTCGCAAGCTCGAACGCTTTGGTCGCCGTTCTCTGGGAACGCGAGCGCCCAAACCGAGTAAAGCTTGATACTGCGAGGTTGGATCCGCAGCAGCCAATCTTGCTGGAGACCGAGCGCCAGTTGAAGGAATATTTCTCCGGCGAAAGAATCCAGTTCGATCTTCCGCTTCAGCCCGACGGGAGCGAGTTTCAGAAGAAAGTCTGGCAGGCCTTGAGAGCGATACCGTTCGGTGAAACCAGGAGCTATCTCGATCTGGCAAAAACCGTCGGCTCTTCCAGGGCTGCTCGCGCCGTCGGTGCCGCCAACGGCAGGAATCCTTTATCCATCATCGTGCCATGTCATCGGGTCGTCGGCACCGACGGATCGCTGACCGGCTTTGCTGGCGGGCTCGAGACGAAAGCGGCGCTTCTGGCTCTCGAAGCCCGGCCTGTCGGGTCAATGAATGGCTGAGAGTAATTTCCAGTGAAAATTCCAAGGACGATCGGCGCGTACGACATCGATTGGGAACCTGTGCGGTCGCAGCTCTATGGTCGCGGATTTGCGTTGATCTCCGGCGTGCTGGCGAAGCATACCTGTGCAGAGGTCGCCGGCTATTACGCCGATGACCATCGATTTCGCTCGCGAATCGAGATGTCGCGCTATTCGTTCGGCCGGGGCGAGTATAAATATTTCAACTATCCGCTGCCGGAGATCGTGCAAAAGCTTAGAGACTCGATCTATCCGCAGCTCGCGCCGCTGGCCAATCAATGGGCCGAACGGCTGGGCAGCGAAACGGCTCGCTATCCTGAAAAGCTTACGGACTTCCTCGATCGTTGTCATCGCGCCGGCCAAAAGCGCGCAACACCCTTACTTCTCAAATACGGCGTCGGTGACTTCAACTGTCTGCATCAGGATTTATACGGGGACATCGTGTTTCCTTTTCAAGTCACCTGTTTCTTGAGTCAGCGCGGCAAAGACTTTAACGGCGGCGAATTTGTCCTGGCCGAGCAACAGCCACGCCGGCAATCTCGCGTTGAAGTGCTTAGTCCCGAGCAGGGCGATGCGGTCATCTTTGCAGTTCATCACCGACCGGTTCGCGGCGCCCGCGGCTACTACCGAGCCAACCTTCGTCACGGCGTCAGCACCGTTCACTCGGGCGAGCGCTACACGCTGGGAATTATTTTCCACGATGCCAAATAAGAGAACCAAGAGTGGCTCGAGGAATCCCGTTCGCGTACCAGCTTTAAAACATTCGCCTATTTGACCTCATCCCTTCCCCCTAGAGTTCTTCGTTTAAAGAACTAAAGTATTACTTGGAAGCGAGGTTGCCTTATGAGTACGACTCTCGATAAGGTTCAGGGGTCGCTTTATCGTGCGACGGTCATCGCCAACTCGAGATATCGTGACGACGTGCTCAGTCTCCAGGCGATGAGCTTGACCTACTCCACGTTGCTGTCGTTGGTCCCGTTCCTTGCCGTGATGTTCTCCGTACTGAAGGCCTTCGGAGTACAGAATGCTCTGGAGCCCGTCCTGACCCAGCTGCTCGAACCACTCGGCGCCGAAGCATCGGCGGTGACCAACAAAATTATCACCTTCGTGGACAATCTTCGCGTCGGTATCCTGGGCGCAGCGGGCATGGCCACGTTGTTTTATACCGTGGTCACGTTGGTGGCCAAAATCGAAGATGCGCTCAATCGGATCTGGCGCCTGCCGCGTTCCCGCACCTGGGGTCAGAGGATCACGGCCTATTTGAGTGTGGTGTTAGTTGGACCGGTCATGGTCTTTACCGCTTTAACCCTGATCGCCTCGGCGCAAAGCTACTGGCTGGTGGAGCGCCTCGTGCAGATCGGCTTCGTGAGTTACATTTTTTCACTGACAACCAACGTCATGCCGTTTTTTCTCTTTTGCGCCACCTTTACGTTTCTTTATAAATTGATTCCCTACACCAACGTGCGGCTGAGCTCGGCACTCGTCGGCGGCGCCACGGCGGGCATTCTTTGGCAGCTCGTCGGAATCGCATTCGCCGCTTTCGTTGCGAACTCCGCCCGCTACGCCGCCATTTACTCGAGCTTCGCGATCATCGTGGTCTTCCTGATTTGGGTCTATATCGGTTGGCTGATTTTTTTGATCGGCGGCGAAATCGCTTATTTTCATCAGCACCCTTCCGCCTTCATACGCGAAGCGCTGCCCGGCGGAAACGGGCATCGATTTCAAGAATGGCTGGCTTTGTCGGCGCTCGTCGAGATTACCCGCCGCCATCTTTCTCAAGCGCCGCCCTGGCAACCGACCGAGCTTGCCGCTTATCTCGGCGTGTCGAGTTTAGACAATCTCTTTGACGTGTATGTTAGAGCGGGAGTTTTGCTCAGGTCCGCTGAGCCTGAAGGGGTGGCATTGGCGCGGCCACCTGAAACGGTACAGGTCAAAGATATTTTGGATATTGTAAGTGATTCGGCCGCGCCGGCCGTCGATCATGCCAGCCCCGCCGCCCAAGTGTTGCTGCAGCGCGATCAGGCCGTGCAAAAAGCTTTGGAGAAGACCAACCTAAGATCTTTGGTCGAGGAACCTTCGGCGCCGATCGTCAGGTTTCCTCAAACGGCATCGAGCCCTCCGTCGCGCTAGGAAAAAAATCAGCGAGTAGTGGGCCATTTTGTCAGCCTGTCGGCCGCGAAAGAGAATATTTGTTCTCGCCGTGGGACCGATTGCAACTGTCAAAATAAGCCCACTACAGGGATGGTCATCATGCCCCTAACTTGACCGGCTCAGGATTTATTTGATTTGAAAGGTTCCTTCAGCACGACTTTCACGCCGGCGATGGTTCCAGTTACCGCCTTGCGCACTTGTTGCGCTGCTTTTGAGCTGATCTGTTCAGCCGCCTTCAGCGCGCCGGTGGCCGCCGCTGAGGCCGCTTCCGTCGTATCCAAGCTAATCTCTTTCGCTCCCGCTATCGCGCCCTGCACCGCGCCTTTCGCTGCTTTTGCGACGTCACCTGCAACAGCCGACGTTTCTTTGACAACGTTGCTCGTCGTTTCGCTGATCGTCTGCAATGCCTCATTGCCGCTGGCTTTAGTTCCTTGTAAGACTCCGATCACCACTCCCTTGGCACCCGAACCGACGTCACCGCCAACGTCGACGACCGCTTGAATGGCGGAACGAATCACGCCGGATGAGGCCTCAATGAGAGACGTGCCCGTTTTGCCGGTGCCGGAAAGAACTTCGCTGGTTGATTTGAGGATGCCATTTGCCGCCGCAGCGGTTGCTTCTGTCGCCTTCAGACCAATTTCTTTGGCACCGGTAATCGCTCCTTGCATGGCGCCTTTGGCCGCGTTGCCAAGGTCCCCCGCCACCGCCGACGTTTCTTTGATCACACTGCTGGTGGCTGCCATTATCGCGTCCGCTGCTTCCACGCTGGTTTCTTTAGTCCCGCGCAATGTTCCGACCACGGCATTCTTCGCCGCCGACCCTACGTCACCGCCGATATCCGATACTCCACGAATCGCCGCGCGGCCTACGTCCGAAACAGCTTCAATTAATGACGTTCCCACCGTGCCCGTTCCCTTAATCGTATGCGCCAGAGTTCCGCTCACCGTATCCACCACTGCTTTCGCCACGTCACCCGTTCCTCTGATCGTTCCGACGACGCCGTTTTTTACCACTTCAAATATGCCACTTTTCTCTTCCATCGGCCTCTCTCCTTTCTTTCGTTTGAGTCAAAGAAAGACGCAAAACCCTTACAAGCTCGGAAGTTAGATAAGGCTCAGGCTGTGGAGCACGTTTTGCGTATGGCTAAGAGCCAAGTCTAATACTGATGTCTGCGGTTGGAGGAGATCTGGCGTGCATGGGTCTGATATCTCCTCCCGAAATCATGTCACTGACCAGGGCAATGTCAAGTTGGTGAATTCAATTATTCACAGAAGATGATCTGTGCGCGCGCATCGGGTGGTTTCAATTCTCGCGTGACGGTGGAACGTTGAACAGGCTCGGCGCGAGATAGTGCAGCAAGCGCTAAAGGATTTATCGCCCGAAGAGCTGCTCGCCCCAGCCAAACCTCGCATCGCGTGGCTGGTTTGGCATTTGTCGCGCGTTCAGGCACCAGGAAGGTGACCTCGGGAACAATTGTTCCGTGTATTACGGCGAGAATCTCGCCACCGACAAGACAATCCTACCTTGGTGGGACGAGTCGCTTTGATAAATCTCTGCCGCATTCGAAAATGTCTCAGGCGAAATTTGAAATTATCTAAAAACAGCAAAGCCGGTTTTTTTCGACCTGGTCAATTCATTCAGCGATACTTGGACGCCCGCGCACCAGCCTGTTATGACGAAGCCAAATGACCACACCAAGACGTCGGGATTAGGCAAAATCCTCAAGAAGATATTCATCCCTGAAAATCACTTAGCGCGTCTAATCCCTTAAGCATCGCTTGCTGTCCGTCGGGTTTTAAAAATCCGCCATATATTTGTTTGCGAAAATGATTCGGATTTGCGAGCTCACCGTTTTCTCTCTTCGGGTAAAGATGCTAACGCTAGTCCCTGAATCGTTTTCGGCCTCGACGACTGCACGTGCGCCAAACTTGTATTTATGGGAGTCACCGAAAAGACGATTCTTGTGAAACTCGCCGCACAGATATCGTCGTCGCGGATTCAGCAATGTTCCTCATGCTCTCCAGAACGATGACAGAAACAAGCCACTCTCGGAATCCCCGCTTAGTTCTTTTCAATGTTTGTGTAGGGCTGTTCATGGTGGCCGTGGATCAAAGAGTTCTTTTAGTTGCATTGCCAACCCTGACCGGAACTTTTGGAACCGACCTCACAACCGTCCAGTGGACTCTGCTTATTTACGATCTCACTCTCATCGGTCTGGTCATAACGGTGGGACGGGTCGGGGATCTTTTTGGTCGCAAGCGGATCTATATGACCGGTTTTCTTGTCTTCATCTTCGGCTCAGCCCTATGCGGTCTGTCTCACTCCCCGGCGCAGCTTATTCTGTTTAGATGCTTGCAGGCGATTGGCGGAGCCATGTTGACCGCCAATGGGGGGGCTATCGTCTCAACGGTATTTCCACCGGAGGAGCGGGGAAAAGCGCTTGGCTATACTTCGGTAGCGCTACATACCGGTTTCCTTACCGGGCCCACTCTGGGGGGTTTCTTGATTGATACGCTCGGGTGGCGTTGGATATTTTATATTAATCTACCGGTCGGAATTCTCGGAGGTTACCTAGCATGGAAAACCATGGAAGAAACCGGCGGAGACAAAAAGGAAGGCGTCAAGATTGATTTCGTCGGAGCCTTCCTGTTGCTCGCGACGAACACGCTTTTTCTTTACACGATTCGAGACCTGCCCCACGAGGGACTCAACCTCAGGTCCCTCTTACTCCTTCTGCTTTCGTTCACTGGATTGTTTCTTTTGATCCTGACCGAATTACGCGTTGAAGTTCCTATTCTGAGCCTCTCCCTTTTCCGCAGCCGGTTATTTACCTTCGCCAATTTGAGTCTATTTTTCATCACCTCATCGCAGGCAGCCATTCAATTTCTCATGCCCTTTTACCTGCAGAGCATCATGGGCTTTTCTCCTTCTAAAATGGGCTGGATCATCATCGCCAACTCTGTTGTGATCGTGATGGTTGCACCCTTAGCCGGTCGACTCTCCGACCGATTTGGTTCGCGCGTCCTCTGTACGATCGGCACGAGTGTGATTGTCCTAGGACAATTCTTCATCGCCTCTCTCACCCGTAGCGCTTCGATACCGAGAATCATGCTTCCATTGGCGCTTTCCGGGCTTGGCATCGCCATTTTCAACACACCGAACCAGAACGCGATTCTCGGATCCGCATCCCGAGACAAAGTAGGCGCGGCTGCCGGTATGGCGATTACGACCGGCCGTCTTGGCGCCTCTTGTGGCGTCGCGCTTTCTACAACGCTCTTCACTTATGGCTTAACCATTGCCGGACTAACGCGATCTCAAATCGAATTTCCCCAGAGCTGGGGAGTTTTTCCGGACGCCTTCATGCAAACTTTCAATCACACGGTTCATATCATTAACTTTTTCACCCTGTTTTCCGTTTTCTTCTCCGCAGTAAGAGGGAGCAGGAAAAATTGACAGGGCAAAAGTCTGCGCCTGGCAGATCTTCGCCCCAAGCCCGCGGCCAAGTTTCCTATCAATTTAATTGAATCTCTTAAATTCGGCTAACTTGATTTCGTGCTTTTTCAGTAGGTCGTAAAAATCCGCGCGGTATTTGCCGGCGATTTCGGCGGCGCGGGTCGCCTTGCCGTTGCACGAGCGCAAGAGACGAACCAGATAGGCTTTTTCAAATTCTGATCGGGCTTCTTTCAAAGTCTTGAATGAGCCGCTCGTGGGCAAGAGCTGCGCTTGGATCGAATCTTGTCCGGGATCGACGCTCGCGGCGATTTTTGTCTGCAGCACAAGATCGTCGG
This sequence comes from Binatia bacterium, assembly GCA_036390135.1. Lineage (GTDB taxonomy): Bacteria > Desulfobacterota > Binatia > UBA9968 > UBA9968 > DP-20. Next base: position 5,636 of record DASWCL010000234.1, on the reverse strand, counting down.
TCACGACGTCCGACTGGGTCATGGTCACGGCATACTCCAGCGTGTTTTCCAGTTCCCTCACGTTTCCCGGCCAGTCATGCTGCATCAGTTTTTCCATCGCCTGCGGTGTGAGACCCTTGACGTCTCGTTTCATTTGTTGACAGATCTTTTTCAACAGATGATCCACCAAATAAGGGATGTCTTCGATGCGATCCTTCAGCGGAGGAAGAACGATCGGAATCACATGGATCCGATAAAAAAGATCCTCGCGGAAGTTGCCCTTTTTAACTTCTTCCACCAGGTCTTTCTTGGTCGCCACGACGATTCTGACATCGACCTGCACCGGCTTTTCACCGCCGACGGGATAGAATTGTCGCTCTTCCAACGCCCTAAGCAGCTTGACCTGGATGGATAGTGGCATGTCGCCGATCTCGTCCAAAAAAAGCGTGCCTTGATGTGCCTGGGTAAACAAACCCTTCGTGCTTCGCACCGCACCGGTAAACGCGCCCTTTTCGTGGCCGAATAGCTCGCTTTCCAGCAGCGTCTCCGGAATCGCGGCGCAATTGATCGCCACAAAGGGCTCCTCCTTGCGTTCGCTCGCGAGATGGGTCGCCTTCGCGATCAGCTCCTTGCCTGTGCCACTCTCACCATGGATGTAAACCGTCGAGTCGGTTTTCGCGATGCGCGATACTGCCTCCAGCACCCGTTGCATTTTATCGCTTTTGGCGACGATGCTGGCGAAATCATACTTCTCTTTCAGCAGCCCTCGCAGCCTTTGGTTCTCAGTGGCAAGCTTGCAACTCTCCAGCGCGCGGGCGATTTGTAAGACCAATTCGCGGGGATCGAAAGGCTTGGTGAGATACGTATAAGCGCCTCTTTTCATCGCCTCGACGGCGCCCTCAACGCTCGCGTGACCGGTGAGAATAATGACCGGCATCCCAGGATAACGCGCATGCAATGTTTCCATCAGCGTCATTCCATCCTGGTCGGCAAGGCGCAAGTCAACGATCGCCAAATCAAAATTTTCCGCCTTCGCAGCATCGAGCGCCTCTTCATAACCGAGCGCCACGGTCACTTCATGATTCGCCGCGTTGAGTCTGGTTTTCGCGAGCTCGAGCAAATTTTTGTCGTCATCGACAACGAGAATTTTTGGTGCAGACATGCTGCCTCTCCGTGTTAATATCTGGATTTGTCATACAACAGACCACACACCCACAGCAAAGCGATCACCCCGAAGCGAAATCCCAGCAACCAGAGGGCAAGCACCTTGACCCAGAGCCCGCCAACAGGCCGCGATGAAGAGCTAGCGAGTTCTTGCGTATCGATTTCGCCCATATACCGTCGCTCGAAGATTGCGTGCGGGGCCGCAGCTAAGCCAAATTCACAACGTTTCATTTCTTGGTACTTCGCAGTTCATCCCGGAGAAATGGTCAGGACTTGGACTTTAGGGTTGCGACAATGACCAAGGCGATGCCTCCCGCCAGGGACAGCCCTCCTAGCAGCGGTGACAACGGGATGGTTTTTTCGCGATCAGCTGTGGCTTGGACCGGGCCAATGTCAATGATTTTTTCGCGCGTCGTATACGTAATGCCTTGGTAAGAAAGTGCCACGACTCCAAGGACAATGAGCGCCACTCCCAGAATTATAATTGGTTTCATTTTCATCATACCGTCCCTCCGGGAAGGATCCGCTCAATGCTGAATAGCTTGCGCGGAGAGTGCACAAGCACCCAGTAAAGGGCTTAATTACTCAAGGCGTATGCCAAGGGCGCGAGATGTGATAATTCCCTGTTTTTATTCAGGATACGATCGGATGCCTGAATTGCAAGGAACACGAGTTGAAGGGATTTTTCCTACATGTAGGGGATTTCCTATCGCGAGCATTTTGCTGACCTGATGTTGATCACATAAACCGCACCCATCCCTTATTCTTTTTCGGGTATACTCGACTCCGTCATGCGCCAGGGATCGAGAATTCGATCGAGCTCTTCCGCGGGAAGCAATTTTTCTTTTTGCGCCAGTTGCCGGATAGTTTGACCGCTCGCCATTGCCTCGTGCGCTAGCTTGGCCGCTTTGTCGTAACCGATCGCCGGCGCGAGCGCCGTGACCATGGCAAGGCTCTTTTCCACCATCTCTTGGCAGCGCGCCCGATCGGCGACGATACCGCCAATGCACTTGTCGGTGAATGCGTTTACGACATTGGCGCTGAACTGAATCGATTCGATCAGCCGTAATGCCATCACCGGCATCATGACGTTCAACTCGAAATTACCCGCTTGGCCGCACAAGGTAATCGTCGCGTCGCAGCCGATCACGTGAGCCGCCACCTGAAGCACAGCCTCGCAGAGCACCGGATTGACTTTGCCCGGCATGATCGACGAGCCTGGCTGAGTGTCCGGCAATTGAATTTCACCGATGCCGCAGCGCGGCCCCGACGCGAGCCAACGCAGGTCGTTGGCAATCTTGATCAAGCTGACCGCAAGCGCTTTCAATGCGCCGCTCAAGTGCACGACCGCGTCCCGTGCGCCTTGCGCCTCGAAATGATTTTGCGCTTCGTGAAACGACAATCCGGTCAGTTGGAAAATCTTGTCGATGGTTCGAGTCGCAAACTCCGGATGCGCGTTGATGCCGGTGCCGATGGCAGTGCCACCGAGCGGGAGCTCTGCCAAACCTGAAGCCGCCGCTTTGATGCGCTCGCTGCTCAATTCGATTTGCCGCGCGTAGCCACCGAATTCTTGTCCCAAGCGCATCGGCGTCGCATCGGCCAAATGGGTGCGGCCGATCTTGATGACGTCGTCGAATTCTTCAGCTTTTTGCCGCAGCGCGGCGTGCAGTCGCGCCAATGCAGGTAGAAGCTCGCGCTCGATCGCCAATCGCGCCGCGCAATGCATCGCCGTGGGAATTACGTCGTTGCTAGACTGGCACAGGTTGACGTGATCGTTGGGATGAATTTCCTTGCTGCCTCTCGGCCGAGCTAAAATTTCCAGCGCGCGGTTGGCAATGACTTCGTTGGCGTTCATGTTGGTCGAGGTGCCGGAACCGGTCTGAAAAATGTCGACGACAAACTCGCCGCCGAGCTTTCCATCCATCACGTCCTTGGCGGCCTGGCGAATCGCCCCAGCAATCCGCGGCTCTAGCAATCCAAGTTCTTCATTAGCCGCCGCGGCCGCATACTTGACCATGGCCAATGCGCGAATAAATGCGGGGGGAAATCCAATGCCGCTCACCGGGAAGTTTTCCACCGCCCGTTGCGTCTGCGCGCCGTAATAGGCTTCTCTCGGCACCTTCACTTCTCCCATGGAGTCTTTTTCAAAACGAAAATTTTCTCCGGCCATAAAACCTCCGTTTGGTTGGCAACCGCCGCGTGGAACAAATTCTCTATGCCAGCCTAGCACCGGTGGATGGTGCGCAAAATAGTTGGCGCTAGGCGCCGGCGGGTACGGGCTGCGGTTCTTCTAGTAATACGGCCAGACCGACGATGCCGGCGATCAGCACGCCTGCAAGTATTTGCCAGCCGATGGCGTAGGAACCGGTGCGATCGACAATGTAGCCAAATAGCGGCGTGCCCAGCGTGGCGGCGCCGGCATTGATCGTGATCATCATGCCCAAGCCGGCGCCGGTGCGCGCTTTGCCCGCGATCTCACCGATGAGCGCGTAGGACACGCCTTGATAGCCGACGATGGAGACCCCGGCGAGAAAAAGGATCGGCAACAGCAAATAGTAGGAGGACTCCTGCTGAATAAAACCGAGCGCGGCGATCAGCGCAACCGAGATCACGCCGATCAGTATCAAAACAGACTTTCTCCGGCCACCGAATATGCGGTCACTGGCAACGCCCCAGCCGACGCGTCCCAGCATGGCGCCTGCCTGTGTCAAGGCGAGCGCTTGACTCGCCCAGTAAGGCGAAAAGCTCATGGCGTCTTTCAAGTACAGCGGCACGTAGGTGATCAAAACCATCTGGCCGATCAGGTAAATTGCCGTGGCGCAACTGATCGGTAGCAACTGCCAGACCTTTAGAGAATTTTGATCGTTCGCGAACCGCTCAGTTCCTGCCGCGATTCCATCGCTGTCAGCCGCCGGCTCGCGCCAAAGCACTGAGAAAACAAAGCCAAAGAAAAAGTTGATGATCCCAAGCGCGGCCAGCGCGCCGCGCCAGCCGATGATCAGCACCAGTGACGGTGCTAACACCGCCGCGACGACACCGCCGGCCGGAACTCCGGTCTGCTTGATTCCCATGGCCGTGGCGCGCTCGTCGTGAGGAAACCACGTCATCACACCGATGGTCGATGCCGGATTAAGAAAGCTGTAGCCGAATCCAGCGAGAAAGAAACTCACCCAGCTCCACGCGAACGACGGCGACAACGCCGCGGCGACGGTGCAGACCCCAAGGGTGAAATGTCCGTACAGCGTCGTCTTGCGCACGCCGAAGCGGTCGGCAAGCCAGCCGGTGGCGAAAGACGCCCCGGTCATCGCCAAGTAGAAGGCAGAGAAAAATAATCCGACCTGCGCGCGGGAAAGCTGAAGCTCGTCTTTGTAAAAGGGCGCCAACGTGTTGATGCCGTACTGCGCCGTCGCGCCGATGATGTGCGACACGCTGATCAGCGCGAGGATCGTCCAACGGACGCGATCACGCTGCGGTGCGGTTACGGACATGGAAAATGAGGTTGCTAATCGAAGACGGTGGCAGAATAAGCAGCGGCGTCGATAAACGCTTCGATCACGCTCGGGCCACCGAGAGTGAACGCCCAATCGAACGCCGCGGTGAATTCATCGGCGCTTTTCGCCGAGCGGCAGGGAACGCCGAAATAATGCGGCGGCGATTCGGGCGGCGTGCCGAGATCGACTCCGAAAAGCGGATAGTTCCGCCGTTCCTGTTTCACCTTCATGAGACCGAGCCAGCCGTCGTTGAGCACGACAACCGGCACGGCCAAATTTAACCGTCGCGCCAAAGCCAACTCGCCGGCGGTCATCTGAAATCCGCCGTCGCCGACGACCGCGACAACCGTGCGCTCCGGATGCACCAGTTTCGCCGCATATGCCGCAGGCATGCCGTAACCCATCGAAGACCAACCGTTGGTTGCGAGCAACGTGCGCGGCACATCGGTGCGCCATTGAGTCGCGATCTGATGCGTGTGCGCGCCGACGTCGTAGGAAAAAATGCCATCCGCAGGCAACGTGGCGCGCAAGATATCCAGAACGTGGTACGCGGCAAAACCGTTGGTATTTGGACGCAACGCTCGATCCAACCCTGAGCGATGATTCAGGCACTCTTGCTCTGACCAATCGTTGGCAATCTCCTCGATACCGCTGATCCTCTCGATCGCCGAATCAAGATCGCAGGTGTGGTTCCACAAAAAATTCAAACCTTTTCCCGGCTCGGCGGCTTCCGTGCTGATATGAATGATTGGCGTTTTACCGACCCATTCTTCGTAGTTGATCTCGATGGGATCGTAGCCGACCGCAATAATCAGATCCGCGCGGTCGGTGAATCGTTTGACATCGCTGCGCCGAGCTCGGCCGATGACACCTGTCCAAAGGGAATGGCTTTCCGGCAGAAATCCTTTGGCATGCATGGTGGTGACGAACGGCAACTTTTGCCGCTCGATAAATTTGCGCAGCTCACGCGTCGCCTGACAGCGGGTGAGAGTCAAACCGGTG
>DASWCL010000233.1:0-14083 GCA_036390135.1 Binatia bacterium | reverse complement strand
TTCCCAGGTCACCGTTCCGTCCCCTTTCATCGTTCCAACCATTTTCCAGCGGCCGTCGATTTTTCTGATACCGCAAGCCGTGTTGGGCGCAGAGCCGTGCACATAAATGGTGTTGTCCTTGTGCCGCTCCGGCAAGGCCGGCGTCAATGCGCCGTCTCGATCCCAAAGCCATTTGCCTTGATTCAGCGCAGCCTCGCTGGGCACGGCGGCCACTCCGGCGCCGAACCAGAAATCGTTCATCTCTGCTTTGAGTGCCGTCCATCGCGCGACGGTAAAATAGTCGTCAAATTGCGCCTCGCCGACGTCTTGGAATTCCGCCTTCGGCAACAGCTGCAGCGCGCCGCGAAATTCGCCGATGATGTTTAGAATCGTCTGCAAATCATTTTTGAGATCGACACCGGCTAGACCGCGCAGCGTATCGGACTTACCGAGCAGCGCCTCCACCATCGAGTGCGCTCCTTGGTTCGGCGTGCCGAGCATGATGAAGCGCGCCCCGTCGCGTGCCATGAGATCGTCCCAGAGCTGGGGCTGCTTGTGAATCAGGCCGCGCACGACCAAGCCGCCCATGCTATGCGCGAGAATCCGAATCGGCCGCTCAGGACTCTTCGTCTCGGCGACGAGGGCGCGCAGAAACGTTTCCAGGCGATCTGCGAGAGTGTCGAGCGGCAATCGCCAGTCGTAAGAAAAACGCTCGACGCGATGCGTGTCCATCAGATAAAGGCAAAGATCACCGTAGGACATGTCGAAGAGCTTTTCCGCCGTGATGCCGTCGCCCGCTGCCGTTCCCGTGGAGGGACCCCAAGCAAGCTTTGCCAAACCGCCGGTCACCAGATCCGGAAAATCGAACCATACCCGATCCCTCTCGTTGCGCCAAAGATGCGAGCCCATAATACCTGGCAGCACAACGACCACGGGTAAGCTCGCTTCCGCCGCGTCGCCGCCGCGGCTGCGCCGGACTGCCGACAGGCGCATTTTTTCTTCAGCCAAACTCGGCTCCACCAAGTCGCCGGGCAGAGCTTTGAACAATTCCAGCTGAGCCACGCCGTCTGCAATCAGCCAGTCGCGCAGGGCGCCGCGGGTTAAGTCATTTTGGAAATAATTGAAATGTGTCGTCGTCGGTCCTTGATCGAAGAGCGCGTGTCCCTGCGCCTGGCGCGCGATACCCGCGTACATCGAGTCCGTGTCGACGACTAGGTCATTGTCCCCGCTGCTGAAGAAAGCGTAGTCGGTAAAAAGCACGCCGAGCCGTTTGAGCAGTCCGCCGCCTTCGATGTCTCCGGCGATCACCGCGAGCTGGGTTGATGGCTGGGGATTGGCCATCGCCAAAAAGCGCGCCATCGGGGAGTCGGGCAGCATCGCTTCGATGCCGGGGACAAGCTTGGCGTTGGTGCGGTTCTTGGCGATTTCAAGCACGACGCGCTTGAACGCAAAGTAAAGCGGGTTGCCGTAAAGATACGGTACGCGCCCGATCAAAGTCAGCAATGCGGAAAGAAAAACGTCGAAATTTCCCGACGCCAAGAGCGTGCCGCGCGCCGGAGACGCAACGCGCGCGTAGCGCTCGATGACGAATTGTTTACGCTGCAGGGCGGCGCGCAGCTCGCGCAGTAGATCTCGATTTTCGGCGTGAGCACTGTCGATCTCTTTTTTTAATCGTTCCCGCTCGTCGTCGGCGACATCGCCGGGCTCCGGCAGGTTGTTCTTGAAACCGTCAATCAGCTCATCGGTGATATTCTGCAGGCAAAGCAAATCGCCGACCAAACCGCCGCGCGAATGGGTCACGATGTTGACGCGCGCGCCGGTCGGCAGCTTGCTCGCCAAATCCAACGCGTTCTTGATCGGACTCTCCGACAACGTGTGATGCTCAAAACCGTAGATCCGATCGCCGAACTTGCTCTCGAGCGCTTTCCAGTCGTCGGAGGAAGTCTTTTGCAAGTCGCCAAAGCTGCCGGTCGTGGACGAGCCGGTGCCGTGAATAAAAACCAGCAGTGCTCCTTCCTTCGCGTCATTCGCCAGCTCGTCATCATCGACGCTTGTCAGTTCAACCGTTTCGCCCGTCGGGTGATGCCAGCGATATAGACCCGGCTCGCAATCGAGGCGACCTTCGATCGCCCACAGGAGCGCTTTGGTACCGATCCACGTGACCCCCAGCCCGCGGTATTCCTGGATCTTTTCCTCCGCCTTCTCGCCCAACCACTCCGCCGCTTTGCGTTTGGCGGCATCGATGATCGAATCCGGGACGTCGCCGACGGCCAACGTGAACACGCGCGAGAAAATGCCGCTCACCGTATCGCCGATAATCCCGCGTGTCTCCTCGCCGCGATCATGCAGAGCATCGAGCTTCAGTGTCCCGTCTGCTTCCACCGCCTCGGGCTTGACCCGCTTGAGCGACTCTCTGAGCTTCGCTGCGCTAGTGATGACGGTTACGCCGTCCGCCATTTCTAGGACAACCACTTCGTTATCCGCGGCCTGGATTGTCTTTTCGATCGCGCCCGCGGCCGTCGAACGCGAGCGCTGTGCCACATCGAAAGCCGCGGTGACTTTCAGATAGCCGTCTGGTAAAAACTCATCCGCTTTGGCGCCTTCGGCGGTGCGCGTTATCGGGCGCAGCGTGTTGGGCAAAGTGGCATTGGCGATCGGCGTGCCGGTGAGCTTAAACGAAATATTGTCTGCCATGCGAGTCTCCTCAACGATCAGCGCACACTAGACTGAACGCAGTCTTGATGATTGCGTTTGGGTGCTGCGCTTCAATTCAAATCTAGCGAGAAATGTTCTGCGTGGAATATTATAAATGAAGACCGCTGCTCACGGGTACAAAGAATTTCACAGAACGGCGGAGCGGATCATGCAGTAACTTTCGGCAACGGCTCTGCGGGCTTTTTTCGAGCAATCCAAGTGCCAAAACCTTCAATCGCTTGCTCCATCGCAGCAAGATATGGAAGTTACTTGGAATTGATCGTGCGAGACGAGAGGAGCAAGAACCCAGGGCTGTTTCAGCGCACCAGTTCGTTACAGAGATGTTAACAAGCTGACGCTGCATCTGGTTTACGGTTTGACTGCCGACGTTCGTGCAAGCCGGCGGGACGGTCTTGATCCGCGGGCACTAGTATATTTTGCCAGTCCAATTGCCGCCGCCCCAAATATCGACGCCGCCGATGATCATATCGCGGGCATCGAGCGTCAACGCGGCACGCGCCGGCGTCGCCGGCGCGCCGGGATAACTTAAGACGCGAATCTCTTCGTAGGGACCGACGATTTTTTCCGCCTCGGGCAACTCGATCCAGCGGTCGCGGCTGCCGGTGCTCACCACCGCATCCGCTTCCGGAACATAATAAAGCAACGGAGAATCCACGCCGTCCTTACCGCCGTATTCGTAAGTCACGAGCGTGGTCTTGATGCCGCGCCGTTCGCACGCGCGTATCGTGAGCATGACCTCGACGAAGGCATTGCCCGAGCCGAGCCAAGTGACGAGTGCCGCGTCTGCGCCAACCTGTGCCGCGAGCTCAGCGGTGTTGAGAGCGACGACTTCCTTGCCGTGAATCGTGTCATAGGAAATCCGCTCGATGATCATCCCGGCGAAATTCAGCCGGCCAGCGGCTTGTTCGCGATACAATCCCAGCGCCAGCGGATGATTTTGCCAGTCCCAGGTCGTCGGGTAGTAGCCGATGCCGCGCGTGGTGTTGGTCGTCATCGCGCCGTCAAATAATTCGTTGGGATGAATCAGCGTCGCCAGCGATTCACGGATCGACAGACCGTAATAACTCACGCCGGAGTGCGGCTGGCCACCGTTGGTGATGCAGCCTTGGATCAAGACGACGCGCGGCGCCGCTCGCTTCGTGTCATTCAACTCGTAGCGCTGCGACTGTTCCGGTGTGAGCCCTTGAGTGACTTCAGCTATCTTTTTCGCGACTTCGAATTCGGCCGTTTGGATGGCGTTATGCGCGTCGAGCTCGCCCAAATCATCTTTGAGCCGCGTAATCAAAACCAGGTGAACCAATTTACCGAACTGCGAAGCCTCCGCGCCCGGCCCCCACGTATCGAGGATGGCGCTGCGCTGCACACCCGTGCCGGCGCGAATCGTTCCTTCGTAAGCCGCCGTGGCGAGCACGGTCATGCCGGATAAGCGGTGCGTCACACCGCTACCGACACTCTCCACCGGACCGATGGTTCCCGGAAAGACTTGAGCGTCACCGCCAATCTTCACTCTCGGCTCTACGACATCGCGAATGCCGGTGACGCGCACCTGTTCGCCCGGCGAAGCAGTTTCGAAGCTCGCTTCCTCGATGCGCTGATCCCGCAGCACGAGTTGGACGAGATTTTCGGTGTTCAATTCCAACCTTCCGCTTTGATAGCCATAAGCTCTGCCGAGACGAATCTCGCGGACCGGAAAATCCGCCAAGTCGAGTTGCATAGGTTTCCCTAGTGATTCCATGCGACCGTTATTTGAATCGGTTCATGATTGAAACGGTTTGAACTTTTTGAACGATTTGAACGACTGGAACGGTCTTTTAATTAGAACAACCCTTCCTTTGCTAATTTTCCGACGATGCTGTCATCGACAAGATTCACACCCTTGAGTTGGCGAATTTTTTCATTGCTGAGGCCGAGCAGGCGAATCGCATTGTTGATCCCGTCGATATTGGGATAGACGCGCCGCTCGTAAACGTTCTTTATGACCTCGTAACCTTCTTCCGCGTCCTCAGGCCGGACGATCTGCAAACCCTTCGTCAACGTCGCAACCACCGCCGCTTTGTTTGCCGGCCGCTGAATAAATCCGATCGATTCGACCAAGGCCCGGACGACTTTCTCCGCCGTCGCGGACGAGGAGCTCAAGTAGCTCCGCCGCGCCAAAATCGCCGTGCTCTGAAACGGCACGCCGAGCTTGGTCAGGTCCGCGAGCACGCGGAAGCCCTGCTTTTTGAGCATCGTGGCGTAGGCGTATCCGGCGTAGGTTGCATCCACCGTTCCGAGTATCAAGGATTGGACCATCACCGACTCATCGCCGACGATGCGCAAGTTGATCCGATCCCGTTTGGGCTCCAGGCCCCAATGTTCGAGAACCAGTTGGGTGATCATCCAGACGCCGCCGCCGATACTCTGGATACCGATGTTTTTGCCCTTGAGATCGGCGGGCGAATGAATCGCCGGCGCCGCGACCATAGTGCCATTGAGCTGGTTCGCCAAGCCGGCGACGAAAACCAGGTCGAGTCCACCCGCCATCGCGCCGAGCGCGGAACCATTGGCGGAGCCGGAATAAAACTGCGCCTCGCCCGCAGACAAGGCCGATAACGCCACGGCCGCGTTGCGCATGAAGATCAACTGGACGTCAAGATCGTACTTACGGAAAAATCCCTGATCGCGCGCGACGAGCAGCGCTCCCGCGCCGCGCTCGTTGAGAGATGAATAAGCGATAACAATTCTGTTCGCGGACGTCGCCGCGCGAGAGACTCCAGCCCACACGACAAGCAACAACAGACTCACACCGGCCACCGATGGTAACTTCTTCAATTGATTCTCCAAATAAATAATCTTTGCAGCACCATTTGCTTCGTTCGTAACAATCTATTTCTTTCTCATGAACCGGCGTGGTTCACAATCCTTCCTTCTCCAACTTTCGCGCGATGCGGTCGTCGACGAGATCATCGGCTTTGAGCTTGGCAAACTTTGCATCGCTCTTGGCGAGAAGTTGGAGCGCACTTTGGATTCCCTCTTTCGTCGGCACAATGCTCCGATCGTAGAGCAGCCGTATCCGGTTGTATAGATCTTCGCCGCTGTCCGTCGGCGCCAGTCGCAACCATTTCCGTAAGCTGCGGATAATCGCGGGCTGATTGTTCTTATCCTGGATGAATCGATTCGCTTTGATCAGCGCTCTGAGAGTTTTCTCCACGGCGTCCGGCGAGCTGTCGATAAAACGGCGCGGCGCCACCAGCCCCGTGCCTTGGTACTTGATATTGAGGGTCGGCAGCTCCACCAAGATACGGCCGCCCTTCTGTGAAATGACTCGGCTGTACGTATAACCCAGCACCGCGCCATCGACGATGCCGGTCATCACCGCCTGCGCCAAGACTGAGTCGTCGCCGATGGCGCGTATTTGAATCTTGTCGCGCTCGGCGTTGAGACCCCAGTGATCGAGCAAGATCTGCGTGAACATCCAGATGCCGCCGCCGATGCTTTGGACTCCGAGCGTCTTCCCTTTTAAATCCTCCGGCGCGCGCACCTTCGTCGACACGGCGAAATAACCGTCCAGCCGATTGATAAACCCCGCGACAAAAACAATATCGAGGCCGCCGGCCATCGCTCCCAGCGATGCGCCGGTCGCCGACACGCTGTAGAACTGTGCCTCGCCGGACGCGACCGCGGCGATCGCAACCGGACCGTTGCGCACTTGAACGACATCCATGTCCACGCCCTGCTCTTCGAAGAAGTGTTGATCCTTGGCGACGAATAAAAGGCCTGCCCGCTCGCTGAAGTCGGCAAACACCATCGACAGCTTTCGGTTCGGCGTCGCGGCTGCGGCGGCGACGCCAAGCAAATGAATAATCGCCAACGTGATCGCGAGCCTCGTCGCAAAATCAATCAGACGCTTTGACAACATCGCTCCACCGTCTTTCTGATCATGGTGTGCCTCGGCGCGGAATAGCAACCGAATTAGCATAAGCAGACCCTTACGTCACTGCCCGCACCGCAAGAAACTCGCCGTTACCCACCGGCACCAAACTCGTAATGAATTCGGCGTCGGCTTTCACCTGAGCGACGAACGGCGCAACCTCACTCGGATGGGAAGTGGCGTTGTCGACGACGAGCAAGCCGCCGGGGCGAAGCACGCGGCGCAGATGCGTCCACCAACCGGAATATTCCGGCCGCTCGGAGTCCAGGAAAATCAAATCAAAAACGCCATCGGGGAAGCGTTCGAGCAAGCGGCCCGCGTCGTCCTGAACTTGCGAGATCGAAGAAGCCAAACCGGACCGCGCGAAGTTTTTTGCCGCGAGATCGATCTTGTATTGAGACTTTTCTACGGTGGTGACTGATCCGCCGATGTCCCGCGCGGCGCTCGCGAGCCAGAGCGTCGAATAGCCGTTCGACGTGCCGATCTCCAGCACCCGGCGCGCAAGCGTGGCCCTGACCAGTACGGCGAGAAACTCGCCGGTGTCGCGCGTAATGTTGAGCATCTTGCGCGGCCGCTCGACAGTCGCGCTGTCGTTGTCGTGCCCAAACTGCTCGATCTCAGTCAGCAAATTTTCCAGAGTATCAACCATAGCGTCTTTTCAACACCTAATATTCGTTTGCGCTTCGCGCTTTACCACGAACGTTTCGAGGCGACAATTCTAAGAGTTGGCATGAATCCGTGGTGAAATATTTTTGAGAACCTCTTCAGCACCTTCGCATTTTTTGAAATTGACGCTGCGAAAGATTTCTTGTCGGGTCGCGATTTCCAAATGCCCGCAGGTGCGGTAGGCGCGCAGAAGCTTCACGTCGACCAAGGCGTCGGCTCCCAGACTCACCGGTGGTCGCGGCCAAAAAAATATCAGCTCAATCTCACCCGGTCCGATACCGACCGCGTGAAAGCGCAAATACATCGACGAGCCCAAGAACCAGACAGCCAGAGCCCCGGCAATCACGAAAACCCAGGGCTGACGCCCACGTCGTCCTCGGGTTCGAGATCCCGGGGAATTGCTGCTGGGAATTAACAGTGAGCGAAGCAGCATTGTAACCGCGAACAGAAAGCCGCAGAGGACAAGCAATCCCAGGAGATAAGTTGTCCAAAGAGGAAAGTCGTCAAGAACTATGAACTTCATAGACTACATCTCGAAGGCGGCGTTGGCGTCGCTCCGAATACGCGAATACGAATGCTACGTCGCCTTGCGCAGCGCATAAGTCGCTCGGTCATGGATATAAATCTCGCGACCTTTCATTACATTGGATGCGACACTCGCCCAATCTGCTTGCAAGTGCGGCACCATTTCTCCGTCGACAATCAGCACGTTTGCGTCTTTGCAACCCGCCGCCAAAGCGCTGGCGTGACCCTCAAAAACCCACACAGCGTGCCCGATGTAAGCAAAACCGAGAAGGATTCCGAAGAAGGGTATCGTTTTTGAGATATCTGATCTTAGGGCGCTCAATTCGGTGTAAGCGATCGTCGCAATATTTCTCTTGACCTTGGGCGGGATCATTCCCTCGACGGCGGCCACTTGGCTCGACGCCATTGATCCTGGCGCAGGACAAGGTTGCAGCATCAGCATTCGCCCCGGCGTCACGACGATTACGTTTCGCCCTTTTTGCTCCGTAGGCTCCACTCCCAGCGCAGCGTTTCTAGCCTTGTCGAAGACTTCTTCGATGTCGGGCACCTCGTCCACCTCAGGCATAGAATAATCACTCGGTACGTACCGGAATCGTCCAAATAATTTTTCGAACATTGCTTTCCCTTCAGAACAATCTGCCGGGCTGATCCGCATTCATAAACACCAGCCGCAACCTTCCGACAGCGCCGCGCGTGTGCGCCAATACCTTCATTTCGCCGTCGGCGTTGGTCGACCGGGACCCGTGTAGCGCAGAACAAAAACGCCCCACTGCTTGTCGGTGATATAAATGTTGCCACGCGTGTCGACAAGCACGTCTTCGGTCTGGCTGACGAGCTTGTCGTAGGGAAGTGGGCCGTGGCGTTTGATCGGCGTCGGTGGCATAAACCAACCGACTTCTTTCGGCGCCCGCGGATTTTTGATGTCGAAGACGCGCAGCCCGGCATTGAAGTAGGTCAGGTAAATCAAGTCCGCCTGCTTCTCAACGTCGGGCAGATGATATTCAAGATTCGTATTGTGCGGACCGAACCGGCCGCCCTTATCGCAGAAATCTGCGTACGGCGCGCCCTTCGGCGGCATCGGCCGCGGCAAGATGGAAATCATAAAAGGCTTCGCCGGGTCTTTGATATCGATCATCGCCGCAGTGGTGATCGGCCCGGTGCACGCCAGCGGCCCGTTTGGCAAATCACCCTCGCCGGTCATCTCGCCGTGCACGAACAACAAATTCTTTCCAGCGATCGGTAAAACGTCGTGCGCGGGGATCGCGCCGAACGGCGGACTTATGGTCAGCTGCCCGATCGTCTTCGGCTTCGAGATGTCGCTGATATCAAGGATCACCACGGCCGGGCCGTAACCCACGTAAGCGGTCTTGCCGTCACCGCTGATAATCGCTGGCCCGTGGAAAGACGCGTCCGACTTAGGCTCCTCACCGTCCTTCTGCCCCGGCATCCACCAGCGCCCTGCTTCCTTTGGATTCTTCGGATCGCTGACGTCGAGAAATAGCAGGATCTGCCGCGAGAAGCCCGGTGCTGACGTCGAGAGGCTCGCGTACTTGCCGCCGGGATATCCGACACGATGAACACCGGTGCCACCGGATTTCCAATGTGAGAGCTGCTTCCAATTCACTGGATCGCTGATGTCCCAGAGCAACACGCCTTCGTCGTATGGTCGTTTCGGATCGCCGCCCCAATTGGGCTGCTTTCGCTGCAGCGCCGTAAGCATCAAGTTGTCGTGAAACTCCATCTGGATCGTATTCGTGTTGTCCGGCCCTTCGACGAACTTCACAAACTTTGGATTCGTCGCATCGGTCACGTCGATGATCGTCCAACCGCGATGCCACTCATGCCCCATGTAGAGATACCAGCGCCCCGCCACTTGGCGAATCGCCATCTTAAACGCGCCACCGCGTCCATCGAGCCCGCTGTAACCGACCGCCTTCATGTTGCTCGCCTGCCAACCTTTGGGGATCGGATCGGCGTGAGCGGCGTGTTGCACACAATCCACCGTGATCCACAGCAGAGTAAAAATTAGTCCCTGCGCTAATTGCTTTCGTGATGCTTCCATTTCACGCCTCCCTTGTTGGTGGCAGTCAATGCTAATCGCACCGTACTGTATGCACTACGTTGCTTCACTAGCTACAGCACGTATTAATTGGTCAACATATTTATGATTGAGTCTCTTTTGGCTCGCATACCCTAGCAATAAACCTTCACGCGCAACCCGGCGCGCGAGCACGGTAGCGCTTGCTAATCCCGCGAAGCTCGCGCCCACCACGACGCAATCTGCCTGCAGACGAAATGAATTAGACTGAACCAAGCTGCCTCAATAGATGGATCAAGCTGATGGCGAGGAGTTTCTTTTTTATATGGTCAACTGTCAAGGTTGATTTACAGTCGGTGAACCCCCGAGCATACTAGTCGACGTGAGAACCGACCGTATATTTCCAATTGAGAAGCACGTGACAGCGTCCAATAATTTAAGTAGATTCACCATGAGATTTCGGTATCGAGTCATTCAAAAAGAACACTACCCGGTCATTAACCGTCAATTAACGATGAAAGATTCGCTCCTTTGCTTTTTCTATCTCTGTCTGTTAATCGCCTTCAGCTCAACGCTGGCTAAGTCTCAAGCGCCGGTTCATAGCTCTAGCCGAGAAAACCGTGAGCCGCACCTGCAAAACGTAAAGCAGTTAACTTTCGGTGGTCAGAATGCTGAAGCATACTTTTCCTATGACGGCGCGAAAATCATCTTCCAATCCACTCGTCCGCCCTATCAGTGCGACCAGATTTTCGGCATGAACGTCGACGGCAGCGACGTGAAACTTTTGAACAACGGCAAAGGCCGGACGACTTGCGGTTTCTTTTTCCCTGACGGAAAGCGAATTATTTATGCCTCCACCCATTTGGCAGGCGAAGGCTGCCCGCCGGCGCCGGATCGTAGCCAAGGTTACGTCTGGCCAATTTATCCCTCGTATGAAATTTTCAGCGCCAATGTCGACGGCTCCGGATTGAAGCGCTTGACCAAGAACCCCGGGTACGATGCCGAGGGAACCATTGCGCCGGACGGGAAGAAAATCGTGTTTACTTCGATGCGCTCTGGCGACCTCGACATTTACACGATGAACGCCAACGGCAGCGGCACGAAGCGATTGACCACCGAGAAAGGTTATGACGGCGGACCGTTCTTCTCGTGGGATGGCAAGACGATCGCCTATCGAGCCTACCATCCAAAAACCACGGACGAAGTGAAGGAATACGAAACGCTGCTCAAACAGAACTTGATCAAGCCGACGCGAGCGGAGATTTTTACCATGAAGGCCGACGGCTCAAACAAGCGGCAGATCACCGACAATGGCGCGGCAAACTGGGCGCCGTTTCTGCTTCCCAACAACCGGCAAATTATCTTCTCCTCGAATCTGCACGATCCCGAGCGGAAAAGCTTTTCACTTTACATGATTAACATCGACGGAACCGCAATGGAGAGAATTACTTACGGCGCGCGCTTCGATAGCTTCCCCATGTTTTCGCGAGACGGGAAGAAATTGGTTTTCGCTTCTACGCGAAATGGCAAAGAGCCGCGAGAGTTCAATATCTTTATCGCCGACTGGGTGCCGTAGCATCATTGTTAGTTTTTCCTAGTGGCGCTTGATCGCGCCATTCCACTGCCGCTCATGCTCTGCCAATTTTTGCTCATCACAGACGGGGCAAAGTTGGCGGCGCGTACGCCGCCGCGGGCCGGTCAAAAAAACAATATCCCCGCCGCACCGTTTGCAGCGCAGCGGCAATTGCGGAATCGCGTAATACGGCAGAAGACAATGGCCCGTCGTATTCGGCAGGGCGCGGGCCAAGGCCGCGTAGTCTTCGAGCTGAAACTGAAACTCGTGCGAAACGTGCAAGTACTTCAAGTTAGAAAGGCGCTGCAACGGATCAAGCCGGGCGTCGAGCGGCTTTACACCCATCAGAGAAAGCGATTCCAATTCTGGAAGGTAGCTCAAGGGCTCGAGCGACTCCACTTCAAGACAACGGCGCGACGCGTCCCAGCTTGGGATCGTCGAAATCGAGATCGCGCGCAGTCCGTTTAATCCGCCAACCGGCGCAAGACTTTTGATTCGGCGGATGTGTCGCAGCACCAGGCACTTGAGCGGTGCGAGTTGATCGAGCCCCGCCAGAGTTGACGGGTCGTCCAATTCGAGCGCTGCCAAATGTGCAAGCGCGCGTAGCGGCTCGAGCGACGTGATCCGTGGCATCACCAAACGTACGCACGTGACCGCAGCGAATTGTGTGATGACTTCCAAGTCACCTTGCGTTGCATGACCGATCGACACGCCTTTTAGATTGGTAAACTCTTCAAGCACAGTTAGGGCTGTAAGCTTTGTGTCGAGGCGAACAAAGTGCGCGTCTGGTGACGGTGTTTTGGAGCGCTCGAGACCCACCCACTGTTGCGCCTTTGGAAAGTAAACTGCCCAGGGATAACTTAACGCGTCCATTGGAGTACCGTTAAAATTGACAATTCTCACGACTCGCCGACCGTCTGTCAAGCTCACCTGACTCGATTCTCATCGTCCGATACGCCCCGGCTCCTCGGCACAACGGGTGGTGACATCCACGCCTTTTTTGAGTAGAGTCGAGTTCAGGACTACGGTCGGCATTGTTCCCGCACTGGAGGAAAATCGCTTGGAAACCGCGGCGCGTGAATTTCAGATCATGGTGAAGACCATCGGGGCGATTTGCAACCTCGATTGTCACTACTGTTACTATCTGGAGAAGGAAAATCTTTATCCCAAAGGGACGAATTTTCGCCTCGACGATGAAACGCTGGAGCGCTACATCCAACAGCATATCGAGGCGACACCGGGAGAGATCGTTAGTTTTTCCTGGCACGGCGGCGAACCGACGCTCCTCGGCGTCGATTTCTTTCGCAAAGCCGTCGCTCTGCAGAAACAATATCTACCCACCGGCAAGAAAATCATCAACGGCATCCAGACCAACGGCACGACCATCGACGACGAGTGGTGCGGGTTTCTTGCCAAAGAGAACTTTTACATCGGTCTAAGCTTGGACGGGCCGAGAGAGCTACACGATCACTATCGCGTCACCAAAGGGCAAAAGCCGACCCACAAACAGGTCGTGCAGGCATTTCACATGCTGCGAAAAGCCAAAGTGCATGTCGATCTGCTCTGCGTCGTCCATAACGTCAACGTCAGGTATCCCACGCAGGTTTATCGTTACTTCAAAGAAATCGGCGGGCAGTATTTGCAGTTTCTGCCGCTGGTCGAGAAAACTGGCGATCCGAATAATCCGGCGCACAAGCGCTCAGTGCCAGCGGCGGCCTATGGCAAATTCCTGAACACGATCTTCGACGAATGGGTGCGCCATGACATCGGCAAGATTTTTATCCAGCTCTTTGACGAATCGGTGCGGCCGTTTCTCGGCATGGAGCACGCGCTTTGCATTTATCGCGAGACCTGCGGCGATGTGCCGGTGGTAGAGCACAACGGCGATTTTTATTCCTGCGATCACTACGTGTTGCCGGAATATAAAATTGGTAACATCTATGACACGCCGCTCGCGGAAATGGTCGAGGACCCGAAGCAGCGCGCATTCGGTCAAAAGAAGTGGACGAGCCTGCCCAAATATTGCCGCGAGTGCGAAGTGCTCAGCATGTGCAACGGCGGCTGTCCCAAAGACCGCATCATCAAAACACCGGACGGCGAGGAAGGATTGAATTACCTATGCGCAGGATTGAAAGCCTTCTTCACGCATAGCAAGCCTTACTTTCAAAAATTCGCCGACCTGGTCGAAGCCGGCGAGCCAACCGAGAAACTGATGGAGGTCGTCCGTGCCACGGATGCAAAGACTTCCGTGCGCCAAGCCGGTCGCAACGACCCTTGCCCCTGCGGCAGCGGCAAGAAATACAAACGCTGCTGCGGCGGCGCCCGTCCCGGAGTCTAGGGCAAATCGTGCTCGTCTGACGTGTTCGTGACCAGAAAACATGCATCACGATCACGCCCCACGCGTCTTATACTTGCGTCCCTTGCGTTCGCTGCGGTAAATCTCTTTCGTCTTAATCTACCGAGGAGCAAATCATGACTTTGTACGACGACATGATGGAAGGCGTCATCGACGTTCACTGCCATATCGACTTCGAGTTTTCCGCCAAAGAGCGCAAGCGCGAGCCGGAGTCTCTCTGGCTGCCTAAAGCCGAGGCGATGGGCATGCGCGGCGTGGTGCTAAAGTCCCACTGGTGGCCGACAATCAATGTTGTTCCTTATATCCTCGCAACCACGCCGA
>DASWCL010000232.1:0-17458 GCA_036390135.1 Binatia bacterium | reverse complement strand
ACTGACAAGCACTTCATTACGGTTGCAAGATACGTTGAACGTAATGCTGTTAGGGCCAAGTTAGTCGAGCGAGCGGAAGAGTGGCGTTGGTCGAGTCTGTTTCAATTTAAACAAAATGGAGCGGCGGGTTTTGACTTTTTGCCTCACTGGCCAATGGAGCGTCCGCAAAACTGGATTGAAGTCGTCAACGCACCGGATAACGCGTCGCAGTTAGATGATCTTCGAACGAGCGCGCAGCGAGGTCGACCGTTCGGTAGCGCAGATTGGATAACGGTCATGGCGAAACAACTTGGGCTGGACTCGACGATGCAGGCGCGCGGTCGCCCGAAGCGAACATAAAAAGACTCCCGACCCCTTTAATCGGTTCGACCCCTTTAATCGGTCTGGTGGTTGGTTCAACGGAGCTTCTGGTGCGTTAATTGGTACGGGGGTCGGCTTCGGCGCAGCCGAAATTCTCGGTCCAATACTTCCCTAGTTTCTTAAGTCTTCATAAATTAATCGGCACCGATGGATGAAAATTCGACGAGAAAACTACTTACAGCACTTTTAGTCGCTTTGTTCAGCGGCGGCGGCGCCGCCTATATGTTGATGCATCTTGACCATGCAGCCAGACGGCAACTTACTGGACAAAAATATTGGTACCCTAATAAGACACGTGGAAATGATATCGACGAATTAAAAAAGATCAGGCGTAGAATAAAAGGTTTCTATATTACCTGTCTGGTTATTTGTATCATTGGCGTAATCGTTTTTATCGTTCGACTCATACGAAATTTGGGCTGCCTTTGATGTATAAAATAGGATTACCCGCTAGAACACCAGTGATAGAAACATTAGTAGAAAACATTAGGGTCAGGTCTTTACTCTTGCTGTTTACTGTTCTCTTTGCTATCCATTGAGCCATGGCCCGGCCGCTGAGGATCGAATACGACGGAGCGCTTTATCACGTCACCTCCCGAGGCAACGAACGAAAGGCCATCTTCAAGGACGATTCGGACCGCGAGTTATTTCTTAATACTCTTTTCCAAGTCAACGAGCGCTTTCACTGGATCTGTCACGCCTACTGTCTGATGGATAATCATTATCATCTGGTGATCGAAACCCCGGATGGGAATCTCTCCAAAGGGATGCGTCAGCTCAATGGGGTCTACACCCAAGCATTTAACCGGCATTATCACCGGGTCGGGCATCTATTTCAGGGACGGTTTAAGGGGATCTTGGTTCAGAAGGACAGCCATTTTCTGGAAGTCTGCCGCTATGTGGTGCTCAACCCGGTAAGGGCCAAAACCGTCAAGCGCCCCCGAGACTGGGCCTGGAGCAGTTACCGTGCGACCGGTGGCCAAGCCGCGACTCCCCGCTGTCTCAGGGTGGATGAGATACTAAGCCATTTTGGCCAGAGGCGAGGCCCGGCGCAGGAAAAGTATCGGAAGTACGTGGGAGAGGGAATCGGCGGCACCGCGATCTGGGAGGACTTGGAGGCGCAGAGCCTATTGGGATTGGAAGGATTCGCCGACGCGCTTCGGGGCCATGTTACGGGCAAGCGGTCGTTAGGGGAAATTCCGAAGGGACAAAGATTGATCGGTCGAGTGAGTTTAAAGAGGCTGTTTAGTGAGACCGGGAAAGGGAAAGCGAAACGGGATCGATTGATTTCGCAGGCGGTCAATCAGCACGGCTACAGCCAAATAGAAGTCGCCCGTCATTTAAAATTGCACTACTCGACGATCAGCCGACTGGTCAAGCATCTCAGCAAAGAGCAAAATTAAAGAATTCGTTTCCGCTGTAACAGCACCACCGAATCAAATGCGGCCGTTCGATGACCGTGTGAGACGAGCAATTTTCACCGAGCCGTAGTTACTGGCGACTCGCCTTGACAAGCGAAACTGAAGTGTGATTTAAGCTGATAAAAATTATTTTTTTCATCAAAGCGATGCGAGGAAGCATCTGATTTTCGAGGAGGATAGGGAATGAATAGTTTAGTGAGAAACATTTCTTGGCCGCTCGGTATAACGCTGGCAACGGTTCTAGCGATTGCCTGTAGCTCGGTGGAAGAGAAGCCCGCGCCTGCGCCAGCAGCGCCGGCGGCAAAACCCGCACCCGCGCCAGCCCCGGCTCCTGCACCCGCTCCGGCGCCGGCGAAAGAAGAATCGGCCAAGGCGACGAAAACCAAAGCCGTTGAAGTCGAAGGCGTCATCAGCGCGGTGGGGCAGCGGACGATTACCTTTCAACTAGAGCGCAAGGGCAAGGTGCGAGAAGAAGTTGTCGGCGTCGACGACAAAACCAAAATCGAAAAGGGCGGTTCGAACGTCAAGCTGCGCGACTTACAGGAAACCGACAAAGCTCTGATCAATTACGAACCCGACGCCTACACGCCGGCGACCGGCATCAAGGTGACGGGCAAAGGCGAAATTCAAAAAGTTGGAGGCGACGACTAGGTTCGATAGCGGTCGGCACGGTCAGCGCCGACAATCTCTAAATCGAACGACTGATCGTCGCGCAGGATTCTAAAGGAGATCCGTTCTCCCGGACGCTTCTTCCACATTTCCTGGTAAAGCTCCTGGCGCGAACGGATTTCTTTTTTGTCGACCGCTAAGATAATGTCACCTTGTCTCAATCCGAATTTCGCGGCCGGCCCGTTGCTGACAACGCCGCCGATGATCACGTGTCCCGCCATCACCTGCGGATAGATACCGAGCCACGGCCTCGGCACCCGGCTGCGAACTTGGCCGTATTGCTTGAGCTCGTGTTCGTAGGTTCGATAGTAATCAATCGGTATCGCCAGCGTAAATTTTCCGACTTCGTTTAGGTTCAGCGACACGACACCCAGCAGTTCGCCGCGAAAATTCGCCAGTGTGCCGCCGCCAAATCCGGGATTCGCTGCGGTCACCCGAATGGTTTTGTCGAGCATGTATTCCCACTGGCCGTCGTAGCTTTCCGTGGAAGTTACATAACCGCCGCTAATCCGTCGGCCGGCCTCGCCATTACTCGCAATCATCACCACCGGTTGGCCAAGCGCGACCGAATCGGCGGGCGCCAGTTTGAGACAAGGCAAATCATGGGCCGAGATTTTTATCAGCGACAGCCCGGTTTCTTGGTCTTGGGCTGCGATTTGGGCCGGAAATTGTTCGCCGTCGGACAATGTCGCTGTGATCGAGGTCGCGCCAACGGTCACATAGTGGACCGTCAAAATATATCCATCCGCATCGACGATCGTCCCAGACCCGACGCGCTCTGAACCCAGATTACGCGCAGATGGATGGCTCTCCGGGATCGTAACATGAAGATCCACCGTCGCGGGCAGGATCGAGTGAATCAAACCGATGTGACCGTTCAAAGTGCCACTCCTTGGGAAGGGGGGAAAGGTGTTTCCTCCAAGGCAATGCTATTTTTGTCCAGCGAAAAATGTTTACCCTGCCAGCTGTCACGGCCTTCGAGGGTCTTGAAGATCGCGTTGTGGACACCGAGCTTGTCGATCGACCAGTCCGGCGCCACGGTCATGGCACGATAGGTTTCGCCGGACAACCGATGCACGACGATATTGGGACTTAACAGCTCAAGAAAATCGACCACCAAATCGACGTATTCCGCTCGGCTCAAGAGCGGCACTTGTCCTGAGTGATAGAGCTTCTCCAGCGGCGTGTTTTTGATCACGTGCAGGTTGTGCAGTTTGACACCATCGATGCCAAGGCGATTGAGCAACTCTGGGGTGCGTAATATTTCCTCGCGACCTTCACCGGGAAAGCCGAGGATCAGATGCGTGCAGATGCGCAGCCCGCGCTCTTTGGCGCGCCACACCGCATCGATATATTCACTCAAGCCATGACCGCGATTCACCCAGGCGAGCGTGCGGTCATACATGGATTCGAGTCCGATTTCGAGCCACAGGTAAGTTTGCTTCGACAAGTTGCTCAGCAGATCAAGCGTGTCGTCAGGCAGACAGTCGGGCCGGGTCGCGATTGACAGCCCGACAACGCCGGGAAAGTCGAGGGCCTCACGATAGAGGATTTCGAGCTTCGCCGTGGCATCGTATGTATTGGTGTAACTTTGAAAGTAAGCGATAAATTTCTGTGCCCTGTGGCGCTTTTGTATGGCCACAGCGCCCGCTTCAAGCTGCGCCGTAACCGAGCTTCGGGGCCGGTAGTCCTGCGACGTATGGCTCGCGTTGTTACAATAAATACAGCCGCCCACGGCGACTTTGCCGTCACGGTTGGGACAGGTAAAATCCAGCCGCAAGCCGATCTTGTAGACGCGCGCGTCGAACCCTTCACGCAATACACGGTTAAACGAGTTAAATCGTTTGCCGCGCCAGCGAATTGCCAGAGAGTTGGGAAAATTCATGAGCTGAACACCCAAAGGGTTAACAAAAAGGCCGAGAATACTCAAGGTGATGAGCTGCCCGGCTGAGATTTTGCGGAGGCGTCGTACGTCGTTGCCGATCCCCCTGCCTTTACTCAGGAAGTCGTGAATATATCATGATCTTTTCGCAACCGGTGGGCTGGTCCTTGGCTTGACAACGGGGCGGAATTGTCTATATTCATTTAACACTAAACGGCCCGCATGACCGCCGATGAAAATCTCCGTTGACGAGATTCCTCAATCTCCCAAAGAGATAAAATTCTCAGAAAGTATTGAGGAACTTAACGAGCTCTACCGCCGGACTAACAACCGGGACTTTAGTTTTCCGCCGTATTTGGCAGTAGATCTGGTCTACTACAAATCGGGCGTGGATATCTTTTTTAATGGAAGAGTCCACGGGGAGCTCACCGGTTGCTGTGGCCGCTGCTTGGAAAATTACAGTTTTACGTTGGACAAGGAGTTTGATTTCGTGCTGACTCCCGATCCGTCCACCGCCGAGCGCCGCGCCGAGGAATTGCATCGCGATGATCTCGGTTTGAGTTATTACAGCGCGGATGAAATCAATCTGAAACCGCTGATTGCCGAGCAAGTGATGCTGGCGTTGCCGACGCGGCCGCTTTGTTCGGAAAATTGCCGGGGGCTGTGCGGAAATTGCGGTGCGGATCTCAACAAAGAGACTTGCAGTTGTGCCGCAGCGGTCAGCGATCCGCGCATGGCGATTTTTCGAACTCTCAAAGTCGGTCGGTAGTTTTACCTTATAATCAAGCCTTGAAGCATCTGACCGCGCGACGTCGCGGAGAAAGACGGGACTCAACCGATGCCGGTACCGAAGAGAAGAACGTCAAAACGAGTGAAGAACCAACGCCGCGCCCATGATGGGTTGACCAAGCCGCAATGGAGCACTTGTTCGAACTGCGGTGAAACTGTTTTGCCGCACCGAGCTTGCGCTCACTGTGGCTTTTACCGCGGTCGTGCGGTGCTGCAAGTCGAGCAAAGTTAAACCGCCCACCGTTACCCATGCCAAAAATCGCCATCGACGCGATGGGTGGAGACCACGCCCCGCAAGTGGTCATCGAGGGTGCGTTGCTCGCGGCCCAAGATCTCGGCGTCGAAATGGTTCTGGTCGGAGACAAGGAAATCGTCGAGCGCGAACTGGCAAAGCATCAGAGGACGCCGAAATTCGCCGTCGTCGCCGCTTCTCAAGTGGTGCCGATGCACGAAGCGGCGAGCGCTGCTCTTCGCAAAAAAGATTCATCCATGAAGGTCGGCTTTGATCTGATGAAGCGCGGCGAGGTCGATGCCGTAGTGAGCGCCGGCAACTCGGGGGCGATGATGGCCTTCGGCATGTTCGTCATGGGGACGCTATCCCAGGTCGCGCGACCGGCCATTCTCGTTGTCGTGCCGAGCTTGGGCAAAGGCACGGTCATCATCGATGCCGGTGCCAACGTTGAGTGTAAACCGCATCACTTGGTGCAATTTGGACTCATGGGTTCGATTTACGCCGAGCGGATTCTCGGTGTGGCAAAACCGCGGGTCGGAGTGTTGAGCAATGGCGAAGAGGAAAGCAAGGGCAATGACTTGACCCGGGCGGCGAGCGAACAGCTCTCGGCCCTCCCGCTCAATTTTATCGGCTACGTCGAAGGACGCGATATTTTTACCGGTAAAGTAGACGTCGTCGTGTGCGACGGTTTTACCGGAAACGTTGCACTCAAAACGATGGAAGGCGTCGCTGGCTTTGCCGGCGCAGTTTTGAAAAGCGCTTTCCAAAAAAATCTTTCCACTCGTTTGGGGTATTTGCTGAGTCGCAATTCTCTCGCCGACGCCTACCGGCGCTTAGACTATGCTGAGTATGGCGGCGCTCCGTTGATCGGCTTGGATGGCGTGGCGATTATCGCTCACGGCGGCTCTAATCCTCTGGCGATCAAGAATGCCATTCGCGCCGCCCGCGACGCGGTCGATCAACAGATTAACCGTCACATCGCGGATGCCTTGGATCAGACGGAAGGTGCCGCGGGCCGGAAGGACGGTTTGCCAAAAAAACTGTGGGAGCGGTTCAAATCGAAAATCGAATTATTGGGCGAAAAGACGGAAGCTGAGAGCGGGCCGGAAGGACGGAGGCGCGGTGGCGACTAGTCAGCTTGCCTTTGTTTTTCCCGGCCAAGGATCACAGTACGTCGGCATGGGGCAAGAGCTCAGCGTCCAATTCGCTGTCGCCAAAGAAGCTTTTGCCGAAGCGGACGATGCTCTTGGATTTTTTCTTAGTAAAGTTTGTTTCAGCGGTCCCGAAGCAGATCTCAAACTGACCGAGAACACCCAACCGGCAATACTGACCGCATCGATTGCTGCCTTGCGAGTGCTCGAAAAAGAAACGCCGTTGCGGCCAACCTACGTCGCCGGTCATAGCCTCGGCGAATATAGCGCGCTGGTCGCAGTCGGGGCGTTAAAATTCACCGACGCGGTGAAAGTCGTGCGCGAGCGCGGACGCTTGATGCAGCAAGCGGTGCCCGCCGGCCAAGGCGCGATGGCCGTCGTGTTGGGTTTAGAAATGGATGCTATGGTCGCGCTGTGCGCCGAAGCGAGCGACGGTGAAGTGGTCGCACCGGCTAACTTCAATGGCGCCGGACAAGTGGTGATCGCGGGCACGCGGAGCGCGGTCGAACGGACCATGAAGCTGGCGAAAGAACGCGGCGCCAAGCGGGTCTTGGATTTACCCGTGAGCGCGCCGTTTCATTGCGAACTGATGCGACCGGCGGCTGAAGGACTGAAGGAAATCTTGCGCGCTGTTGCGATCCATCCGTTTACCGTCGGGGTCATCACCAATGTCGAAGCCGATGTCAACTCCGGTGCTGAGCGGGTCAAGTCACTATTGGTCGAACAGGCCGTGCGTCCAGTGCGCTGGGAAGAGTCGGTAAAAAAGCTCGCCGACTTGAACTGTGATCGCGTGCTCGAGATCGGTCCGGGCAAAGTCCTCAAGAGTTTGATGAAGCGAATCGTGCCGGCAATGGAAAGTGACAACTTCGAAGGTCCGCAAGATCTCTCGAGGATCGTGGCGGCTTGGAGCCAATGACTCTCAACGATCAAGTCGCTCTGGTTACCGGTGCCAGTCGTGGCATTGGGCGCGCAATTGCGCTGTCACTTGGGCAGGCGGGCGCGCATGTGATGGTGAACTACCGTGGCAATCACGCGGCAGCTGAAGAAACCATTGGCGCTGTCGCGGCGCGTGGCGGGCATGGTGAGCTGTGCCCCTTCGACGTTGGGGACGAAGCCCAAGTCGATGAAGCGGTGAAGAAAATCGTTGACCGGCACAAAAAACTTGATATTCTCGTCAACAATGCCGGCGTAACTTCCGATAATCTGTTGATGCGCATCAAGTCGGCAGATTGGGACGAGGTTATCGGCACTAATCTCAAGGGCACGGTTCTCTGCACTAAAATCGTTTCCCGTTACATGATCCGCCAGCGCTCCGGTAGGATCATCAATCTGTCATCAGTGGTGGGGCAAACGGGCAACGCGGGACAGTCACTCTACGCCGCGTCGAAGGCGGGGATCGTCGGTTTCACCAAAGCGGTGGCACGGGAGTTCGCTTCCAGAAACGTGACAGTGAACGTGGTCGCGCCCGGATTTATTGAAACAGATATGACGGCCAAGCTTCCGGAGAAGGTTCGTGAAGATTTTCTCCATACGATTCCGCTCGGCCGTTTCGGCACTTGCGACGAAGTCGCCGAAATGATTGTATTTCTCGCGGGGCAGGGAGCGGGTTATATTACCGGACAAGTGTTCAGTGTTAACGGCGGGCTGTACATGTAATGATTTTGTAGCAGGAGGTATGTGAAGATGGCGGCATCTGTTCAGGCTAGGGTGAAAGAAATCGTCTGCGAGCAACTGGGAGTTAGCGCCGAAGAAGTAACCCCGGAAGCCTCGTTTATCGAAGATTTGGGGGCTGACTCACTGGACATCGTCGAGTTGGTCATGGCGCTGGAGGAAGAATATGAGATGGAGATCTCCGATGAGGACGCCGAAAAGATCAAGACCGTCCAGGACGTGATTACCTATATTGAGGCCCATCGTTAGGATCTCCGGCTTGCGGGCAGAGCATCGGAGCCGGTTGCTCGCCCAAGTCCCAAGACGCAATGCAGATCGCAGGGCAGTGGGATACGATCTCTACTGCTTCTGCGATTTTCTTTATTTCAATGGCATCGGCTGGCTAGCTCGCCTGTCCAGTTAGTGCGGCAATTATGATCGCATTGGGTTGCGACCACGGTGGCGTGGAGCTCAAGGATTTCCTGGTGGATTGTCTGCGCTCCAAAGGGTTGGAGATTGACGACTGCGGCACCCACGGTAGGGAATCGGTGGATTATCCGGATTACGCCCTGGAAGTTTCCGGCCGCGTTGCATCCGGCGCAGTCGATCGCGGCGTATTGATCTGTACCAGTGGCATCGGCATGTCGATCGTCGCGAACAAATTCCCCGGCGTGCGTGCTGCGCTAGTGCACGACGTCGACGCCGCGCATTCGAGCCGGGAACACAATGACGCCAACGTTTTGGTCTTGAGCGGCGCCAAAACCGCGAAGGCATTGGCGCTAGAAATCGTCGAAACCTGGTTGGCGACTCCGTTCGCTGGCGGACGCCATCAAAGACGCGTCGATAAAATCACCCAGACCGAATTAGGCCTCGGACTTCAGCTAACGGAAGCAAGTAAGAAATAGCGCGAAGGTGCTGACATGTCTTTTCTTGAACAAACCGATGTAGAAGTCTTTGCCGCGATCCAAAAGGAAACCGAGAGATTGGAAGGCAACCTCGAGCTGATCGCGTCTGAAAACGTCGTCAGCGAGGCGGTGTTGGAAGCGCAGGGTTGCGTGATGACCAACAAGTACGCCGAGGGTTATCCGGGCAAACGTTACTACGGCGGTTGCGAGTTCGTCGACGAAGTCGAGTCGCTGGCGATCGCGCGGGCCAAAGAGTTATTCGGCGCCGATCACGCCAACGTCCAGCCGCACTCGGGTTCCCAGGCAAACATGACGGTATATCTTTCGGTGCTCAAGCCGGGAGAAAATTACTTGGGCATGAATCTCGCGCACGGCGGCCATCTGTCGATGGGCAGCCCGGTGAACTTTTCCGGGTTCATCTACAAAGTCATTCCCTACGGTGTATCGGAGAAAACCGAAACCCTCGATTATGATGAAATAGAACGACTGGCGAAAGAGCACCGCCCCAAGCTGATCGTCGCTGGCGCCAGTGCCTATCCGCGGGTGATCGATTACGTGCGTTTTCGGCAAATCGCCGATGAAATTGGCGCATTGCTCATGGTCGACATGGCGCATATCGCCGGTTTGGTGGCGGCGGGATTGCACCCAAGCCCGGTGCCCTACGCCGACTTCGTCACGACGACCACGCATAAGACACTGCGCGGCCCGCGCGGCGGCATGGTTCTCTGCAAAGCGGAGCACGCCAAAACGGTCGACAGCAAAGTTTTTCCCGGCATGCAGGGCGGACCGTTGATGCACGTGATCGCCGCCAAGGCAGTGGCGTTAAAAGAGGCTTTAAGTCCGGAATTCAAAATCTATCAGCAGCAGATCGTTAGGAACGCGCAGGCGCTTGCCAAAGGTTTGATGAGCAAAGGCTTCCGGCTGACTTCCGACGGCACCGACAATCACTTGATGCTCGTCGACCTGCGCAAATCGGAAGTCACCGGCAAGGTTGCTCAAGAGGCGCTGGACAAGGCGCGCATCACGGTGAATAGAAATGCCGTTCCCTTTGATACCCGATCGCCGTTTGTCACCAGCGGCGTTCGTATCGGTACGCCGGCGGTAACCACTCGGGGCATGAAAGAGCAGGAAATGGCCGCCATCGCGGATTTCATCAGCCGGGCGTTAAATCACGTGAGCGACGAGTCCGTCCTACGATCCATCGCCGACGACGTCGGCGAACTCTGCAGGAAATTTCCAGTTTACCCGAATCGGCTTAAAAATGGCTAGCACGATGAGGAGTCGAGGATGGCGAAATACGGCCGATCCTTGCCTGTCGATCTTCGACTGATGTTATGAAGTGTCCGTTCTGCCACGAGACCGATAATCGGGTCATCGACTCGCGCTTGAGCAAAGACGGCAACATGATTCGGCGCCGGCGCGAGTGTGGCCGGTGCAGTCGGCGCTTTACGACCTATGAGCGGGTCGAGGAGATGATGCCGCTCGTAGTGAAAAAAGACGGACGGCGCGAAAGCTACGACCGCTTGAAAATCATCAACGGTCTGAAGCGCGCCTGCGAAAAACGTCCGGTCAGCATCAACACCATCGAAGCGATTGCGGATCGGATCGAGCGCGCCATTCAAGAACGCGGCGAAAAGGAAGTCGCCAGCTCGGTGATCGGTGAAACCCTGATGCGCGAGCTGCATGACACCGATCCAGTAGCCTACGTGCGCTTCGCCTCGGTGTATCGTTCCTTCAAAGATATCAATGAATTTATGGTCGAGCTGGAAGAGCTGCTGAAGGAACGCAAAGGCTTGCCGATAGCGAAAGCGATCGAGTCCCGTTTGAAAAGGGAATAACATCTTTGCCGGAATTACGCGGGAGCGCGAAAGACGAATCCTACATCCGCACCGCATGCCGGCTGGCGCGAAAGGCGGCGGGCCAAACCAGCCCCAATCCTATGGTCGGAGCCGTCCTGGTGCGCGGCGGGAAAGTCGTCGGCACCGGCTATCACCGCTGCGCTGGCGCCGATCACGCAGAAATCAGCGCGCTGAAGCGCGCCGGCGCGAAAGCGCGGGGTGCGACACTTTATGTCACTCTGGAACCCTGCAGTCACCACGGCCGCACTCCGCCGTGTGTCGGCGCCTTGATCCGTGCAGGCATCAAAGAAGTCGTCTGCGGCACGAAGGACCCCAATCCTTTAGTTGCGGGGCAGGGCATTCGCCAGCTGCGGCGAGCAGGGATCGGCGTGCGTGTCGGCGTGCTCGAAGAAATGTGCCGCGCGCTGATTGAGTCGTTCTCTAAATACATCACGCGGCGCTTGCCGTTCGTCGTGCTCAAGCTTGCGGCAACTTTGGATGGTAAAATTGCCGCAGCGAGCGGCGATGCGCGTTGGATCAGCGGTGAAGACTCGCGCATGACGGTGCACCGCCTGCGCAACGAAGTCGATGCCATCGTGGTTGGATCGGGAACTGTGATCGCCGACGATCCGCAATTGACCTGCCGGATGCCCGGCGGGCGCAATCCCTGGCGCGTAGTTCTGGACAGTGGGCTGCGCATTCCTCTCTCGGCGCAGATTCTCCGCCAGAAAGATCCGGCAAAAACCATCATCGTGACCGGGACCGTAGCTTCAATGACGAAGACGCGCGCCATCGAAGCGCTCGGCGCGCGGGTTTGGCGAATACCGCTCGTGCGGGCGAGGTTGCCATGGTTGCCAGTGCTGCGAAAGCTTACTGCCATGGAAATTGTGAGTATCATGATCGAGGGAGGGGCGGAGATCGCCGGGTCAGCTCTCAAGGAGAAGATCGTCGATAAAATCATTTTTTTCTATGCGCCGAAGATTCTCGGTGGCGACGGCCGCTCGATGATCGGCGCCTTGGAGATTCGCCGAATGAAACGGGCGATGCTCGTCAAAAAGCTTGGCGTTGTTCAATCCGGCGGCGACTTGATGGTCAGCGGCTATCTATGATGGAAACAATTTCGCCGTGGAGGATATTCCATCGGCGCTTGAGAACTGACGCATGTTTACCGGATTAATCGAGGACGTAGGCAAGATTGCTGCCCTGCGGCTCGAAAATGAAGCGGCCATATTAGCCGTAGAAACCAAGCTGTCTGTGCACTCGATGTCGCGTGGAGCGAGCGTTGCGGTGAACGGCGCCTGTTTGACCGTCGTAAAAAAAACCCAAAGGACTTTTGCCGTCGATGTTTCGCCAGAGACACTGCGGCGGACGAGTTTGGAGACATTGGCAATCGGTAGCTTGGTCAATCTTGAACGACCGATGCGGCTACAAGACCGGCTCGGCGGCCATCTGGTCACCGGCCACGTCGACGGCATTGCCAAGATCGCCAGCATCGCAAAGCAAGGCGAGTTTACCATCATCACCTTCGCCATCCCGCCGTCCCTCAGTTCCTTGCTGGTGGCGAAAGGATCGGTCGCCGTCGATGGCATTAGTTTGACGGTCAATGCTTGTTTAAAGAACCGTTTTTCAGTCGCAATCATCCCATTTACCTTGCAGCACACTAATTTGCGCGCTCGTAGGGTTGGTGATAAAGTCAACATCGAAGCCGATTTGATCGGTAAATACGTTCAAAGTTTCATGCGTCAACGCGGCTAAACTAGAGTCGCCTGTTTGTGCGCCGCGTTAAAACCCATGCCAATATCAAGTATCGAAGAAGGGCTCGAAGAAATCCGCAACGGCCGGATGGTGATTTTGGTCGACGAGGATTCCCCCGAAAGCGATGGCTTTTTATGCCTTGCTGCCGAGAAGGTTACCGCCCAAAGCATCAATTATATGCTCCGTTACGGGCGCGGCATCGTCTATGTGACACTGGTTGACGAGCGTATTCGCGAATTGAGCATTCCGATGATTTCCGAGGAAAATAGCCGGTTGGGTGGTCTTCTCTGCGGCGCATCGTTCTCAGTGAGACTGGAAGGCGTGCACGGCGTTTCGGCAGAGGGACGAGCACACACGATTCGATCCGCTATCGCCGAGCAAACCAAGCACGAAGATCTTGTCATCCCCGGCCATGTTCAGCCGCTTCAGGCGCGCAGCGGCGGCGTGCTGGCCCGCTCGGGACGGACCGACGCGTCGGTGGATTTAGCTCGTTTAGCTGGCTTCAAGCCGGCGGGCGTCATCTGCCAGATTTTGACCGACGACGGTGCGGTGGCATTGTTGCCGGCTCTTAGTCGGCTGGCCGAACAGCAGGGACTTAAGATCGTCTCGGTGGCGAATTTGATCGCCTATCGGTTGCGCAACGAGAGCTTGGTTAAGCGTGTCGCTGAGGAAGAGCTGCCCACCATTCACGGCGGCGTGTATCGGGCCATTGTTTATCGCAACGAGGTCGACGGCGTCGAACATATGGCGCTGGTGAAGGGTGACATTGGCCCCGCTGATCCCGTGTTGGTTCGCGTCCATTCTGAATGTTTAACCGGCGATGTATTTGGCTCCGAGCGTTGTGATTGTGGAGATCAGATCCGTCAATCATTGCGGTTGATCGACGAGCAGGGCAAAGGCGTGCTGATCTATATGCATCAAGAAGGCCGCGGCATCGGTTTGACTAACAAGATCAAAGCGTATGCCCTGCAAGATCAAGGTCGAGACACGGTCGAAGCGAATCTGGATTTGGGCTTTAAAGAAGATTTGCGCGATTACGGCATCGGCGCGCAAATCCTGCGTGACCTGGGCGTGGACAGAATTTCGCTGTTGACCAACAATCCGCGCAAGATCACGGGGCTGGAAATCTACGGCGTAAAGGTCGTCGAGCGTGTGCCGCTCGAGGTCCCGCCGCGGGACTCCAATATTCACTATTTGCGCACCAAGCAAATCAAGCTCGGCCATTTATTGTCTAATCTCGACGCGAAACCAGCCAAGCACTAAGCGCGCTGGGTCGCTTGCTCCCATGCCAACTTCGATTGAAGGAAAAAAAAATGCCGAAGGGCTTAAGATCGGAATCATTGTCAGCCGCTATAATCATTTCATCACGGAGAAGCTTCTTGACGGTGCCTTGGATGGATTTAGGAGCCACGGCGGGGTGGACGAAAACGTCACCGTGGTTCATGTTCCCGGCGCTTTTGAAATCCCTTTGATCGCCGAGAAGATGGCGGCGAGCGGCCGTTACGACGCGCTGGTGTGCTTGGGCGCCGTGATTCGCGGTGACACGCCCCACTTTGACTATGTTTGCGATGCAGTGACGCGGGGGGTTGGCGACGCGATTCGATCTTACAGGATTCCCATTGGTTTCGGTGTATTGACAACCAATGACGTGCAGCAAGCGATGGAGCGGTCGGGGACAAAAGACGCCAACAAAGGTTACGAGGCACTATTGACGGTTGTCGAGATGATCAGCGTTATTCGGCAGCTACCGTAGCGCAGATAAGTCATTTGCCGCACATACTTTAGGGGCTCCCTTGACAGAAAATCAAGAAACGTTTTCGCCTGGCCATTCGGCCAAAAGCATGCGGCGCAAGGGGCGCGAGCTGGCGCTTCAGGCGCTGTATCAAATCGAGATTACCGCCGATCCTTCGGTCAGAGCGGTGGAGTTGTTTCTGCAACATTTTGAAGGCAACGCGCAGGCAAAGGAGTTTGCCCGTCGGTTGGTTTCCGGAGTCGTCAGCCAGCGGCTCGAAATCGACCGGCTGATCGCGGAGTGCACGGAAAACTGGAAGCTCGGACGCCTGGCGAAAGTCGATCTGGTGGTGCTGCGCGTGGCGACGTACGAATTGGTTTTTTGTCCCGATATCCCGTCGAGCGTCAGTATGGATGAGGCCATTGAGATCGGCAAACGCTTTGGCAGCGCCGAGTCGGCGACGTTCATCAACGGCGTGCTGGATCATGTGGCGCACACGAGCGGCTTAAAATCGGAATGATCACAGAATCATGGAAGAACGCTATCAAGCCAAAGCCATAGAGGAAAAATGGCAGCGCATCTGGGAAGCCGAGCAGGCGTTTAAGGTCAGCGAGGACGCCGCCAAGGCGAAATACTACGTTCTCGAAATGTTTCCCTATCCGTCGGGCCGCATCCACATGGGTCACGTGCGCAATTATTCCATCGGTGATGTGGTGGCGCGCTACAAGCGCATGCGCGGCTTCAACACGCTTCATCCGATGGGCTGGGATGCCTTCGGATTGCCGGCGGAGAACGCGGCGATCGAGCGCGGAGTTCATCCTGAAGCGTGGACCCAAGAAAACATTCTTTACATGAAAACCCAGCTCAAGCGCATGGGGCTTTCATACGACTGGGAACGCGAACTCGCCACCTGCGAGCCCGAATACTATCGATGGAATCAGTGGATTTTTATCCAGTTCTTCAAGAAGGGTTTGGCTTACAAAAAAAGCTCCTTCGTCAACTGGTGTCCGTCCTGCGAGACGGTGCTGGCCAACGAGCAGGTCATCGACGGCCGATGTTGGCGGTGCGATTCTGTGGTCACGCAAAAGGAGTTGGAACAGTGGTTTTTTCGCATTACTGACTATGCGGAAGAATTACTCCAGGATTTGGACAAACTCGCCGGTTGGCCCGACAAAGTACTGACCATGCAGCGCAACTGGATCGGCAAGTCCATCGGCGCCGAAATTGATTTTCCATTGGTCGGCCGCGATGGCGGGCTGCGAATCTTTACCACGCGGCCGGATACAATATTCGGCGCGACGTTTGTTTCTTTGGCGGTCGAACACCCGCTCGCATTAGATCTATCTGCCGGCACGCCACAAGAAGCTGCGGTAAGAACGTTCATCGACCGCTTTAAAAACGTCAGCCAAGCCAATCGCGGTGCGGAAGAAGGAGAAAAGGAAGGAGTTTTCACCGGCGCCTACTGTAGAAATCCTTTCACGGAAAAGAATATTCCGATTTACCTCGCCAACTTTGTACTGATGGAATACGGCACCGGCGCAGTGATGGCGGTGCCGGCGCATGATCAGAGAGACTTTGAATTCGCGAAGAAATACCAGCTGCCGATTCCTATCGTCATTCAAACCCATGACCACAAATTAACGGCAGACAATTTGACCGAGGCTTACGTTGACGATGGCGTGATGGTGGACAGCGGAATCTTCTCCGGCTTGGCCAGCGCGGCAGGCAAAGAAAAGATCGCGGCCTACGCAGAGGAAAAAAACTGGGGCAAGAAGGCGATTCGTTATCGGTTGCGCGATTGGGGTGTATCGCGGCAACGCTACTGGGGCACGCCGATTCCGATTATTTATTGTGATCGCTGTGGCACCGTGCCGGTGCCGGAAGATCAATTGCCGGTGAAGCTTCCCGACGACGTTCCGTTTACCGGGAAGGGCGGCTCGCCGCTCAGCGAAAGCAAGTTTTTTTCACAAGTAGCTTGTCCGACGTGCGGCGGTCCGGCGCGCCGCGAAACCGATACCATGGATACGTTTGTCGATTCGTCATGGTATTTTCTCCGCTTCACTTCGGCGCATGTTGCGACGGCGCCCTTCGATATTGAAAAAGCCCGCTACTGGATGGCCGTTGACCAGTACATCGGCGGCGTCGAGCATGCGGTGCTGCATCTTCTTTATTCACGCTTTTTCACCAAAGCGTTGCGGGATTTGGATCTTGCCAAAGTCGACGAACCATTCGCGAATCTTTTGACCCAGGGAATGGTATCCAAAGAAACCTACCGGTGCAGCGAGCACAGCTGGCTCTTTCCCAGTGAATTGGTCGGCTCGGAAAAAGAAGGTTGGAGATGTCCTCAATGCGGCCGGCCGGTGCAAAAAGGCCGCGTTGAGAAAATGTCTAAGCGGAAAAAGAACATCGTCGATCCGGAAGACTTGATTAACCTCTACGGCGCGGACACCGCGCGTTTGTTTACACTTTTTGCCGCGCCGCCGGAAAAGGATCTGGAATGGAGTGATCAAGGTGTCGAGGGCGCCTATCGTTTTCTTTCCCGGCTTTGGCGATTCGTTTTCCAGCATCGCCCTCTTTGGACGAACGTGTCGGCAAACGGTGACGCGAGCGGGTTATCGGCAGAGCTGCGCGAGCTTCGGCGCACGATTCACCGAACCATTAAGAAAGTCGGCGACGACATCGATGGGCGCTTTCATTTCAACACCGCGATCGCGGCGATCATGGAGCTGTTCAATGCCTTGAGTGCTGCGGCGCAGTCCGACGGCCAATCGAATGCCGCAGCCGCAGTCATCCAAGAGGGAACGGAAACTATTGTTGTCTTGCTTGCGCCTTTTGTTCCCCATGTCGCCAACGAGCTGTGGGAAGAGCTGGGTCACGAAGAACGTCTGGACCAAGTACCCTGGCCGAGTTATTCCGAAGAGGCGCTGGAAGAGGAAAAGTTGCTGATCGTCGTGCAGGTCAACGGGAAGGTTCGCGGCAAAATAACGGTTCCGGCCGATGTGACTCAGGAGTATATTGAAACCAACGCGCTGGCTGATCCCAAGGTCTTAAGCTTTCTCGACGGAAAAAATGTC
>DASWCL010000231.1:0-1565 GCA_036390135.1 Binatia bacterium | reverse complement strand
CGAAAAAATGACCTCACGCACACCGAATTGTTCAGCCGCCTTAATAAGAGCTTAAAAGGCAAGTTCTCAGGAAATATCAGTTGGTATGGCGAAACCGTTAAGCTTGATTTGGAAGCCAAAAAAATAATCGAAAGAACCGCTTCAAAGCCTCAAAAATATCGACTGAAATCGAGCTAAACTCATCATGACAACAACCCAAGGAACCAACTACGGCGTCACTAAAATCGCAGAACTCTTTCCCACCATCAGGAAGATCAAGAACAAGTCGCTGCGCGAAAAGGTCGCTGCGGTCTGGAGCGAGGCCATCACCACGGGGTGCGGCGGCAAAGGCTGGACCTTCGCCGAACTTCGAGCGGTCAAGTTCACCCTGCTCGCCGGCGACATTAAGATGACTTTCGTCGAGCATCTCAATTCCTGCGCTCGGCAATGCACCGCCATCGCCGAAGTGCTCAAGAAATCTTTCCGAAGCAGCATTCCCATTCAGCGCGACTACCTGATCGCAGGTGCGCTTCTGGCGGATGTGGGCAAACCGCTGGAGTTTGATAAGGACGCATCAGGCAATGTGATCCAAGGCAAGTTTGGGCAGCAAGTGCGGCATCCATTCAGCGGCGTCGCGCTGGCTTACAAGCACGGTATCCCCGGCGAAGTGTTGCACATCATTGCCACGCACAGTCACGAGGGCGACAAGGTCGAGCGCTCGATTGAATCCATCATTTTCCATCACGCCGATTTCGTGGACTTCGATATCGCCAAGGTTCTTGGCAAACGCGCGGCTAAGAAATGATACGCTGGATGTTGCCCAATGAATCGCCGCCGTTATCGAATCGAATACGGTTCTACCGGCATTGGGTGATTTAGATTCTCTCGGAGAAAAGTGAGAACACAGGTCTTGCGCAAGATTGAACGGCTGAAATCCGGATTGCATGGCAACATCAAACATCTTCGCCGAGCCGATGTAGCCTACAGATTGCGGACGGGCGATTATCGCATCTTGTTCGATGTAGAACGTGACGTTATTGTTATTCGCAGAATCGGACATCGCAAAGACGTGTATGACTAAGATCCTCGAACGCGAAATCGGCCGAACGGTGCGAGAGAAACGCCAACAACTTTCTGCGATCCGAGAGGAAGTTGAAAACCTGTTGGATTATCTGGCTGTATTGGAAGCCCGCGCAAAAGACGCAGGCAAACCGCGCCTTAGCCATGGTGAGGTGAAAAAGCGGTACGGTTAACGAAAACTGGCGCGTCTCCGTCGACAGGCATGAGAAAATCATCATCGAGTAAATCCGCACGTAAACCGATGGGGGACGAATACGATTTTTCGCAAGGCGAGAGCGGAAAATACGCGCGCCGTTATGCACTGGGAACGAACGTCGTGGTCCTGGAGCCTGATGTCGCCAAGGTATTCTCCGACTCTAAATCCGTCAGCAAGCGTCGGCATCGGCGAAGTCAAAGGGCGTCCTGATATGGGCCTCACGCTTGTCGAAAAAATTGCCGCTCGACATGCTGACGGGCTCGCCCCCGGTGCGGTGGTGCGCGCGGGCGATTTTATTTCTATTCGTCCG
>DASWCL010000230.1:0-3515 GCA_036390135.1 Binatia bacterium | reverse complement strand
CCCGCAGTCACCAGCGGTTCCAACGGCAGCGACGGATCGAGCGGATTCTTTCTCCGTGAAGCTTCGACGTAGCGATCACCGTCTTCCTGCAGCATCAAGCCTTCTTTAACCAATCCATCAACAGCGCGCTTGACTGCTTCGATGTACTCCTGATGACTGGCGTAGCGTTCTTCAATCGATCGGCGGGGATCGCCTTTGGCTTCGCGCTCCGCTTTGGTGCGGGCGAACGTGACCATACAGCCGTTGGTGGAGACAAGTTCGCCTTCCGCGAAACCGGATTTCCGTAAAGCCCATCCGAGGTAGGTCGCGATCGGCACCTGCATGTCGGGATAGCGCACGCCGCCCATATCGTTGCCGCCGGCGTCAACTTGTGGAACCTGGATTGGGTATTCTTTTCCTTTCACGGCTTCGGGTGGAAACACACTCATGATCCCGCGATCGTCAAAGTCTGGGCCGTAATTCCAGTACGGCAGCCGGCTCGGCGTCGCGGGCAAGTTGACGCCGGGAATTTTCGGAAAACGCTTCAGCGCCTCTTCTGCTGACACCAGCATTCTTTCCGATCTCCGCGGCACGCGGCTTGGCGGCGGTGCTTCGCCGGTGGTCGCCCAGCGATCCATCAAGGCCAAGCAGGCGCGTAAAAATGGCTGCGGTGAAATATTGTTCGGCGGCAACTGACCGATCCAGCGCGGGTTGTCGGCGGCGATCGCCGCATGGGGCGCGCCGGCAAGTGCGTACATGCGCACGTTCGCAGGAATCTCGACATCGCTGCCGTCACGCGGGTCGGTGTGCGTCATCGAGCCGTGCCGTTCCCAGTATTCGCCGGCGGTGTGGCTGTGGATAATCAAAGGATCGGTGTCGGGACGCTTGAGCACGCTGTCTATTTTTCCAGTGAACGGATCAGGAATCGGCGTGAAGTTGAACGGGTGGCGCTCCGACGGCCAGGAGTGTTCTTCATGCTGGCGCGGATAGCGGCCGACCTGCGCGAAGCGTGTGTTGACATACAATCGGCCGATGCCGGTGTGCGTAAGCACCGCATCGAACACCCTGTGTCCTTCGGCGTCCCGGTTCCAACCTTCGTAAATAAACTCGCGTACCACGCGCCCGGCGAGCGAAGCGCCGTAGCCGTAGGCTTTGTCGATAAAACCCGCGAGCGGATTCGCGACACCGCTCGCATCCGCTTTGCCGTGGCGCAAGAACGAAACCAGATCGCGCAAGCCGAGAAACCCCAGCCCCATCACGCGCGAGCCTTCGGTCTCGTAAATCAACTCGTAAATCCAGCCGGGCTTGAATCCGCCCTTGACGTAAAGATCGGTATTGGAGGGTAGGGGCGAAAAATCTTTCGCACCGACGGGCGCCGTGACAGCCTTGGCCAATTCCCAATCGCTCGCAGGCACGGCGACTCGCGGGTCGGCTTCCTTCTCGCGCATCGTCAGAGTTGCCGTGGCGCGATTGAGCACCGGATAGCATTGAATGTTGGCCGCACCGCTCACGGGCATCGAGAAAACTCCAGGCTTGTCGGAAATAAATTCCTGGCGAACTCTACCGCGCAGCGGCTGGCCGTTCTGCCGTGCTTCCGGCAGAAACGCGACCACGTTGCTGCCAGTGTAAACCAGATCACCCTGCCAGCCGGCGCACATCACCGTGTATCCATGGCGATTGAGAAAGCCGTTGCCCGCGTAGCTTTCCTTTGCCAGATCGGCGCCGCCGCCGTCGTTCAGCCGCGTGAACGCGCCGCGATTGCCGCGATTGGAAAAATCGAAAAGCAATTTGCCATTGCCGCGGCGCAAGTCGACCGGTTTGACGATGTCAAGGACAGCCTTGAACTCGACAAGCCCCTCGGCATTCCGCGGCGCGAACTCTAAGTCGCAGATGAACGGTAGATCCTTTTCGTCGGGATCGATGGCGAAGGACACCATACCAAGTAGCCGTTCATAGGGACCAACATCGCCGAAGGATTTTCCACCGGCAAAGGGCGTCTTGCTTTCGAATTCCAGGTAAATTTGATTGCGCGACATGATGAGTCTCCTTACGAACGGCCGGCAATGATGAATTTTTTTTGATTGCGCTCTCCAGCCGCGGACGCTAGCAAAGTCATTTCCGGCGGTCAATCAAAGTCAGATCAATTGACACGGACCTTGCAGATTGAATAAGTATGAATCGATCTCAATTCCAGTCATCTCGGAGGACAAACAATGGCCGAGGCAAATAATTTAGATCCGGAAAAGCAACCCGCCGTTGTCCGTATCGACATGTATCAAGAGTGGCGCAAGCGCGAGGGCGCACCGCTGGTCGGCGGTGTCTACATCAAAGATATGAAAGCGGTCGAGGTCGGGCCGTGGCCGCGCAAAGGCGACGGCGTCAAGGGGGCGCTCTGTTATTTGGACGGCGACGACGAAGGCGACGAGCATATCGTCGAGCTGCCGCCGGGCGGTTCCACCGCGCCGCTGCGGCACCTATACACTGAGGCGATCTACGTCGTGAGTGGACATGGCTCGACCTCGGTGTGGCGCGACCAAGGAGCGAAACAAACCTTTGAATGGGGGCCCGGCACTTACTTCGTGCTGCCGACCAATGCAGCGCATCAATTTTTTAACGCCAGCCTGTCGCGCCCGGCGCGCTGGTTTTCCGTAACCGATCTGCCGCAACTGTTGCGCCAATGGGCGAGTGAGGATTTTATCTTCAACAATCCCTACGACTTCACCGATCGCTACGCCGGTGGCACGGATTACTTCACTGCCGAGGCCAAGCTCTACAAGGGACGGGTGTGGGAAACTAATTTCATCCCCGACATCAAAAAACTGCCGCTCTACGAGTGGAAAAGCCGCGGCGGCGGCGGGACGAACGCGTTTATGGTAATGGGCGCCGGCATGATGGAGTCGCATGTGTCGCGCTTCGAATCGGGCCACTACAAGAAAGCCCATCGCCACGGCCCCGGCGCGCACCTCTATATCACCGAGGGCGAAGGCTACGTCCTGACCCAGCGCAGCAACGAGCGGCGCATCCGCTGCGACTGGCAAGAGGGCAGCCTCTATCTGTCGGGCGCCGGCGAGGGGCTGTGGTTGCATCAACACTTCAATGTTGGTTCCACACCAGCCACTTACTTGGTCATGAACCAGGGCATCTCGCGCAAGCACGCCGCCAACCGCTGGCAGGCAAGCCAATCCACCGTGCTGCGCCAAGGTGAAGTCAGTGGCAAGAAAGGCGGCCATCAAGTTGAGTATGAGGATGAAGATCCGGAGATCCATCAGATCTTCGAAGCCGAGCTCAAAAAACGCGGCATCACGTGCAAGATGAAAAAAATGGTGCCGTGGTGCTCCGGCGAAGCCGGCGCGGAAAGCGCGAAAGCTCTTTTCCTCGACGAGCACGGCGAAGTCGCATAGGCCGGTAAGGGCGACCGGCGGTCGCCCTTCCGTAAAATCTATCATGCACGACACCCCCCACGATCACGACCACGACGACCATCGCTTCGACGTCGAGGAAGAACATCCGCTGTGGAAGCTCGACACGATTGCGCT
>DASWCL010000229.1:0-3021 GCA_036390135.1 Binatia bacterium | reverse complement strand
TTGCTGCGAAATTTTGGCGAGATGTCTTTGGCGCTGAATTCCTGGGCGAGCTTGCTGCGGCCGGTGAGCAAACGCTGAGCGCGCCGATTGCCGTGCTCGGCTAACTCGAGTAGCGACTGAAAGGTTTTGTTTTGGCTGATGCCGTCGAAAATTTTTTCACAGCCGCCAAGAACTAGCAAACTCGTGCCCTGCAACGCTCCGAGCAGCAGGTTGCGTCGGGATAAATTAGGATTCAGTTTCGCCATTTTTCACCGTCTCTTTCTCTGGCGGCGCTAAAGCTTCATCCGGTGCGGCGGGTGATGGAGCTTCGCGGCTGGGCGCGAATGCCAACGGTACTTTTTCCTTGTACCAACCCGTGGTCATGGAACGCATGTTGTTGAAAAAACCCTGGGTGAGAACCATGAACACATGGCCGAAGGTAAAAGAAAGAAATCCGAAAGCGAGAATGAAATGAATCGCGCGCGCCGATTGCCGGCCGCCGAACGACGCGGGCAACCAATTGAAAGCGACATCTAGCTGCGGCGACATCGCCATGCCGCTCAGCAAGACTAACGGGGTCAAAATCACAAAGACACTGGTGTAAGCCATCTTTTGCAGCGGATTGTATTCGCCTTCCTGCGGTGAGTTTTTTCTCAGGTGAAGATAGTAAGAGATCATCGCCGGCACTTTTTTGGCGTCGGCAAAAGTAAAAAAGAATTTGCGCATATGGCCGACGGCGATGTTGTAGATTATATAGAGCATGCCGTTCAGCGCGAACAGCCAGCCGAAAAAGAAATGCCAGCGCCGGGCGGCGGCGAGCGAATAGTAGCCCGGCACTGTCAACCAGCTGGGAAAAGCGCGCGCCGAAGGCCCGAACGTGCCCTGCTGGACGCCGAGAAAACCCGTCGTGTCGATTCGCCGGCCGTAGAGATCGACGTAGCCGCGCACGTCGTCGTCATTGGTCGCATTGATGGCAAAGAACGCTTTGTCAGGTTCCGAAGTGCTACCCCAATAGAGGTATGGATGAGCGTTGAAGATTTGTAACCCACTCATGAACAGAATCATCAGCGCAAGTGCGCTGATCCAGTGGGTCGAACGGGTGATGCGATTATGGCGATAAACCAAATGGAGAGATGCGCGTGCGCCTTTCACGGGATTCGCTTCCATGCCTTCTTTCGGATTCCGATAACCCAACTTGATTACATCACTTAGAGTGCGGCGGGGCAAGGAACGTTGCAATCTGGGTCGAGATTCCGCCGGTGGTCATGCGACACCTTTGCCAAGTTCGGTGGTGCACGGGCATTGGTCGGGAAACCTTTCACAGTCCATATCATCGGACTGCGCCGGTTGGCCTCCAAGTTTTTCCTGTCTTACCTGCACATTGAGCTTTTGCGTGATGAGAAGCCACGTCGCGACGGTTATCAGCAGCATCCAGGACATCCAGCGCGTATCGAGGGGCATTTTGATAATACCTTCCGGCACGACTTGTTTGAGCCAGAGAAGAATGACGACCGCGCCGAGCGCTTCTGCAATCCGCGCGGCGACGCCGTCGACCATGATCTTCACCGATGAGCGTTCGGAGGAGTCAACCGGAATAAAAGCCTGCTCCCAAATCGAGCGGTGGATGGAAGATCGCAAACCGCCTTCGGTTACACGCAGAACCGAGCGGCTGAAAGCCGTCGCCGCCGCTGTAGCGAAGGTTGTGCCGCCGATGAGCGCGAAGGGCAACACCATCAAGCCGCCGCGCAGACCGACCTTATCCTGGATTCTGGGCGTGGCGAAGAGCTGCAGCAACAGCGAGCTGAAGTTCAGCAGGATGTAGAAATTGGCAAAGAAATTCGCATTGCCCTTGGATCCCATGCTCGCGCCAGCCGCCGCCGCGTAGAATTGAAAATCGATCAGCAAACCGGAGAGCGCACCGGTCATCGAGATCAAAAGCAGGATCAGCGCGTATCGATTGCTAAGCGGCGCGAAAAAACTGGATTTTTTCTTGTCGTTATCGGTCTTCGCGGCGACGTTGTGCGGAAAGCGACCGTAGATATACCGCACCACAGCGACGACACCGAAAATAATACTAGCGGCCAACAGGATCAGCCATTTGGCATCGAGATAAGGTGC
Organism: Binatia bacterium; assembly: GCA_036390135.1. Taxonomy (GTDB): domain Bacteria; phylum Desulfobacterota; class Binatia; order UBA9968; family UBA9968; genus DP-20. Next base: position 924 of record DASWCL010000229.1, on the reverse strand, counting down.
GAGGCCTTTGGAAATCAAGCCGCCGGTCATGCCACCGGCAAGAGTCGCGGCGCCGATCTTGCTGAAAGCGCGCGCGGCTTGGCGTTTTTCCATGTTCTCGAAAATATCCGAAGCCAGCAGCCACAGACTGGCAAAGAGCAAGCCGAAAATCGCCGGAATGAACATGAACATCGCCAGCAGGAGTTTGTTGTCGCCCGGCTCTAAAAAAGGCGCGGCGCTTGCCATCACAGCCGCCGCAAGGGTCAGCACGCCAAGCCGCGCCGGACGCGCGCCCCAGATTTTCATTGCCTTGACGAAAATGATCGCCAGCGGCAGCGAGGCGGCCCCAATGTTGATGTAAATGAGCGGCAGTTGCAGCAACCCGCCGCTCCCTTGAAAAAAAAGCGCGTCGCGGCCGGTTTTCGCCACAATGAACGCGAGGGTCGTGAGACCGAGGGCGAGGGCGGGCAGCAGCGTTCTTGAGCGATTCTCGATTATGTCGTTCATGGGGCAGAGAGGGTTTCGCTTCTGACTAGCTTGCCATGGCATCAAAGATGGCGCCGCCGAAAGTAGGGAAAACGTAGTGCATGGCGCCGACTTCGGATTTTTTTAAGCCGCCTTTGATCGCCATCGCGGCGATCTGGACGACATCCTCGGCGTGGGCGCCGATGACATGCACGCCGAGGATGAGTTCGCTACCTTCCTCGTAAACGACTTTGACCATGCCTTCGGTTTCATTGCGCACGCCGGCGGCGGGATTATCCTCGTAGGGTAATTTGCTTGTCTTAACCTTCAGTCCGCGCTTGAGCGCGTCGGTTTCCGTCAACCCGACTTGGCCGACGTAATCCACGTGACCTCCGCATTGCAAAATTTGGAAATTAAATTCACCGCGAGCCGATGACGCCAGTGTACCATGCTGCTTAGATGGCTAAAGAGATGAGAACG
>DASWCL010000228.1:0-5436 GCA_036390135.1 Binatia bacterium | reverse complement strand
GGCTGATCCCAAGGTCTTAAGCTTTCTCGACGGAAAAAATGTCCGGCGGGTCGTCTACGTGCCACGCCGCTTGGTGAATATCGTAGCGGAGGGCTAAAATCATGCAACTCCATAATTGGTTTCGGCGCTATTGGGTGTCGTTGCTTGCGGCGATAATGCTGCCGCTGCTTGGCAGTTGCGGTTATCAATTCGTCGGCGAAAGCTCGCTCCTACTGAAGGATGCGCGGACAATTTACGTGGAGCCCTTTGTTAACCGCAGCCGTGACATCGGCACGGAAAAGGAGCTGACCACGGCTTTGCGCGGCGAGTTCTATCGACGCGGGCAGCTCAAGGTCGTTGACAATTCCGAGCAAGCGGATCTGATCCTGACCGGTGTGGTGCGCTCGCTGGACAGCACGGTTGCCACGGTAAATCAAGAAAATGAAGTGCTTCAATACGAGTCCGCGCTCACTCTAGACGTGACTTTGCGGCGGCGCGAGCCCAACGAGATATTGTGGCGTGGCCAAAACGTTCGTCTAACCCAGATCGCCGACGGTTCCCGGGCAGCAGTGGTCACGACTTCCTCGAGTTTTCAGTCTGGGACGCTGAATACTTCAGACGTACGGCGAATGACCGATATTCAATTGACCACAATCGAGCGGCAGGCCGTCAGAGAGCAGCTGATGGAACAATTCGCCAAGGAACTGCATCAACGCGTCATGGAAATGTTTTAGAGCTGATGTTTTTCGCCGCGGGAAACGCTGGTCGGCGAAACTTGTCCGTTTAACTGGCAGCGGATATCTGTCGTGTTGAGCTAGAAAGACGAGACAACCAGCGAGATGCTGTATTTCTCTTGATAATACCCTTGCTCACGGCTTTGCCTAGAGCCTTGCTGACGGCGCGAATTTGGCTTTGAGCATCGTCGCGATTATTCGCTTCGACGGCTTGACGTGCCTTTCGGATCAGCGTCCTGAGCTTGGATTTTGTTTCGATGTTGCGCGCCCGTTTATTTAAGCTTTGACGATGCCTTTTGATCGCCGAAGGGTGGATGGCCAATGATTACCTCCAAAAATATGATACTGTTTTCTATCATCGGCTTTTCAGGGTGTCAACGCGGACACGAGATTCGATTTGTGCTGTCGATTTAGTGCGGCTGCGGAAGCGAGCGCCCGTGACGGTAATTTGGTATTCAGCGAAAATGATCGGCGGAGAGACTGGGTCCGATGAAAGGACTTTTTCTTTGGGGATTTTTGTTTTACGGAAAAAGACCAGAAAAACAACGCTATTGCGGATTAGATCGGACGCCGCGCCCAAGCCACCGCTCCGTCGGCCTTTTATCGGTAATGGTGCATAGCGGCCAATGGAATTTATGCGGATAATTTCCAAGTTCCAGTAATTTCAAAATTAATTCCGCTGCGAAATTGGGCAATTGGCTCCACTCCGCGAATTTTAGCCTTGCGCGCGACGGGTCACTTCGGTTATCAACAGGTTATTAACATATGCTGTGCGCTAACCGTTTTACGCGCCCGAGATGAAGCAGATGAAAGCAACCGCAGCAAAGGAGTTCGGTGAGATCACGCATCATTGATGCGGCTGTCACGGATGATTGGGTCGGATAATTGTCTTTAAAAAATTCCATGGCGGAATAGCCGTAAGGAGAATGTAGCCGCCTTAAAAATTGCTGTAAAACGAAATCGTGTATGATAAGACTCAAAGGTAACCATTGCGTAGCAGAGGAAAATTTCTTAGATCGCGCCTCGCCCCGGCATGGCGCCCCTGACAAGAAAACTCTCAAGCGCCGCCGTGGCTCAGCGGTCAAATCTGCTTGAATCTTAAACCGACATGTGCGATACAAAATGCTTAACAGACAACGATTTTTATAAGTGACGGGAAAGGAGGTGAACTAAGGATGGGAAAGAAATTCGTATTATTGTCGGCAGTCACCCTCTTCGCTTTTACTTTAACGTTTGCAGGCTGCGGTAAGAAAGAAGAACCAGCTCCGCCCCCACCGCCGCCAGCGCCAGCTCCGGCAGCGCCAGCGGAACCGGCGGCACCAGCGGGTGATCAGAAAGCCGGTGAGCCTATGAAGGATGCAGCTCCGGCTCCTGACAAGGCGCCTGAGAAAAAGGACGACGCGAAAACCAAGTAAGGACAGCTAGACTTATTGCGGTTTTCGGCAACCGAAAAAGGGGAAGGTTTTAAACCTTCCCCTTTTTTGCAATTTCAGTCTGCGCAGTGGATTTGTGGCGAGTAATTCTCAAATGACCCTTACGGAGCATCTGGAGGAGCTCCGTTGGTGTTTACTCAAGTCGGTTTTAGCCATCATCCTCGGTTCGGGCGCAAGCTATTTTTTTTCCGAGTCGATCTTTAGTTTTATCGTTGCACCGCTTCGGCAGAATCTGCAGCCGGGTCAAAATCTCATCGGTACCGGTGTCACCGAAGCATTTTTCGTCGAGATCAAAGTCGCCCTCGCCGCGGGTGTGCTTTTTTCTTGCCCGGTCATCTTCTATCAAATTTGGGGTTTTATCGCGCCAGGGCTGTCGAGGGGTGAAAGAAAATGGGTTGTTCCTTTTGTTTTGTGCGCCACGCTGTTTTTTGTCGGTGGTGCGCTGTTCTGTTACCGGTACGTGCTACCGGTGGCGTTCGGGTATTTTATCCAGCAGTACGAAACGATGGGCGTGAATCCGGCGATACGGATCGGCGACTATTTTACCTTTTTCTTTCGTATGGTGTTGGCCTTTGGGGTGACGTTCGAGCTGCCGGTCTTTACTTTTTTTTTAGTCCGTATCGGCATCGTTGACTACCGCTTCATGCTGCGGTCGTTCCGCTACGCGATCGTGATCATTTTTATCATCGCCGCGGTCTTGACGCCGACTCCCGATGTGATTAATCAATGTCTCTTGGCCGGCCCGATGTTGCTGCTCTATATCTTGAGCATCGGCGTGGCGTACTTCTGGCGCAAATAAGAACGACAACAACTCGACGCTTTAGGGATGAGGAGGTTTAATGATTTCGTTTGTGATTGCAATTAGCTGTCTGTCACTGGTCTTTGCGGTTTTTTTAGCCCGCCACGTGATCCAACACGACACCGGTACGGCGAAGATGCAGGAAATTTCCAACGCGATTAAAGAAGGCGCGGAAGCATTTCTATCGCGCCAGAACCGCACGATCGTCAGTTTGTCGGTGGTGCTCGCGGCACTGATTTTCATTCTTTATGCTTACGTCCGTACACCGAGCCCGGCTGATCCGGTGCCGCCGATTCAGATGGCTTTCTGGACGACTCTGTCCTTTGTTCTGGGCGCGGCGTGCTCGGTGATCGCCGGGTATATCGGCATGTGGGTCTCGATCCGCGCCAATATCCGCACCGCAGCCGCAGTACGATCGAGTCTCAATGAAGGTTTGCAGATCGCCATGCGCGGCGGCGCGGTATCGGGTTTATTCGTCGTTGCCATGAGCCTTTTGGGCGTCGGTGGTTTGTACGCGCTTTTGGAATCGCTCGGCCACGATCCGCAGAAAATCCCATTTACCATAGTCGGTTATGGCTTTGGCGCGTCGTTTGTCGCGCTCTTCGCTCAGCTCGGTGGCGGTATCTACACCAAAGCCGCCGACGTCGGCGCCGATCTCGTCGGTAAAGTCGAAGCCGGTATTCCGGAAGACGATCCGCGCAATCCGGCGGTCATCGCGGACTTGGTCGGTGACAATGTCGGCGACTGCGCCGGCCGCGGTGCGGATCTGTTCGAATCCACCGCGGCGGAAAATATCGGCGCAATGATCCTCGGCGTCGGCTTGTATCCGTACTTCGGTCTTAAAGGCATTCTCTTCCCGCTGATCGCGCGCGCCTTCGGTCTGCTTGCCTCGATCGTCGGCATCATGATCGTCAAGTGCAAAGAGAACGAAGACCCGATGTCGGCGCTCAACCGCGGTTACTATGTAACCAGCGCGCTGGCGATCGTCGGCTTTTTCTTTTCCGCGCACTGGTTGCTCGCCGTCGATCCGGCGGTGCATCCAGAAGCGGCCTCGGCGTGGATCTATTTTTTCTGCTGCGGCGTCATCGGGATCTTGATGGCGCAGGCCTTTGTTTACATCACGCAGTACTACACGGAGTCCAAATACCGTCCGGTGAAGTCGATTGCCGAGGCCTCGCAAACCGGTCCGGCGACCAACATCATCGCCGGCGTTGCGGTCGGTCTCGAATGCACCGCAGTCCCCGTGATCGTCATTTCGATCGCCATTATCGCGTCTTATTATCTCGGCGGCATGAGCGGTGTGCCGCATGCCGGCCTGTTCGGCACCGCGGTGGCGACGATGGGGATGTTAGGTACCGCGGCTTATATCTTGGCGATGGATACTTTCGGTCCGATCACCGACAATGCCGGTGGCATCATCGAGATGAGTGGCCAACCCGAAGAAGTGCGGCGAAAGACCGATCGGCTCGACGCGGTCGGCAACACGACCAAGGCGCTCACCAAAGGTTATGCCATCGGCTCGGCGGCTCTGGCGGCCTTTCTACTTTTCTCCGCTTATCTCGACGAGGTGCATCACTACGGCGTGACTCTCGATGCGGTCAACATCGCCAAGCCGGAAGTCTTCGTCGGTGGGCTCCTCGGGGCGACGCTGGTCTTTTTGTTTTCCGCTCTGGCGATTCGCGCGGTGGGCAAGGCCGCTTACTACGTGATCAATGAAGTCAGACGGCAGTTCAAAGAAAATCCCGGCATCTTGCAAGGAACCGTTAAGCCGGATTACGCCCGTTGCGTCGACATCGTTACCGTCGGCGCGCTCAAAGAGATGATCCTTCCCGGTTTGATTGCCGTAGGGACGCCGGTTGCGGTGGGCGTGATTTTCCGTCTTTTGGGTGTCGGCGCCGAAGCGGTGGCGGCTCTTCTGATGGTCGGAACGATCGCGGGAATTTTGATGGCCACTTTTCTTAACAACAGCGGCGGCGCTTGGGACAACGCCAAGAAATTTATCGAGACCGGCGCCTATGGAGGCAAAGGTTCCGAAACTCATAAAGCCGCGGTCGTCGGCGACACGGTCGGCGATCCGTTCAAAGACACCGCCGGCCCAAGTCTGCACGTCTTGATCAAGCTTTTGAGCACGATCACGCTGGTATTGGCTCCGTTGTTTGTGTGACGGCGCGTCATCAGCGCATTTAATTTGGAAGGCCTCTCGATGGCGAGAGGCCTTCGCGTTTTCCGCCGCGAACAATTGTGCTAGGAAACTACTTTAACGCTTCCACGCCCGGATGGTGGAATTGGTAGACACACGGGACTTAAAATCCCGAGGACCCGGAAGGGTCCGTGCCGGTTCGAGTCCGGCTCCGGGCACCAAATTCAATAACTTAGCGCCCATTTCTCTCAGGTCCTTAAGTTCGATGTGTGCTCTCATTGTGCCCAAACTGTGCCCAAACCTTTAACGCTGCTGCGCGGCTTTCATTGCCACCACGTTTGACGCTTTCCG
>DASWCL010000227.1:0-1776 GCA_036390135.1 Binatia bacterium | reverse complement strand
CTCAACTAGCAGCGCCACAGCGAATAAAACAATCAATGCGCTCTTTGGACCGGCAGTAAAAACTCTCCCCGCCATCAAGCCCAATAAGAACAGGCCGATGGAAAATCCCGTCAGAGCAAACCACTTTTTTTGATTCTCGCGTATGTAGAATTTGAAATCTTTGCTCGCTTTCCCGCCATCCAGAGTCGTGACAACGACTGCCAAGCGATACTCGCCGCGGATCGGAAAAAGATATTTCCAATTGACCCGGCCCTGGCGCAGCTCCATGCGCATTTCACTCAACCGCGTCCCTTCGACGAACGGAAAATCCGTTGAGAAAAATCTTCCCGGCTCTGGGGCGTCAAGGCGAATATCCACCATGCCCTGTTTCACCGGCCTGCCATCGGCGCCGGTAATCAACAAAGACATGTTGACCGGATCGGCATACGGGCGAAGCAGCTCGATCCTTGGCGTTGTCTTAAAATAAATATTGAGATCTTCAGCCCAAACTGTCACGCCGCGCAGAAAGGAAACGAAGAAGAAGGCAAAAACAATGCAGCGGTTTAGTGACAAGGAACTACGGCTAACGCGTGGCGAACATTGTGCAGCGTATCATGGACCGCGGGATAACTCGCCGCCAACGCGACAAACAAAGTCGCGCCACAAACGGATAGAAAAATTCCTGATTTGATTAGGAAGGATGTTTGTTCCGATACTGCTAAGCCCAGCCAAATGGCAACGATTCTTTCCATCTTCATGTCTCCCGCGGATTTCAAAACGCATATTCATACTAAACGCCCGCTACTGTCAAGCGAATTACTGGTGCCGCCTGTTGCCTTTCCGCGCTGTGTTTCATATTGCTGAAGGCAACTTTTAGACTCAAGGAGGCCGCTATGCCAGTCGTCCATATCTACATGTATGCCGGAAGATCCAAGGAACAGAAAAGCGAAATGGTCAGACGTATTTCCAAAGACTTCGACGAGGTCTTGAGCGTCAAGCCTGAATCTCTCAACGTGCTCTTTCACGACGTGGAAAAAAGCGACTGGGGCATCCGCGGGGCGCTCGCCTCAGAAACACCGCCGAAATAAATCGTTAGGACCGCACTTCGATCGAAACAGGAGATTCCATGCCAATAAAAATTGGCTTTATCGGCTCGAGCGCGCCGTCGAGCCCGCACCACGATAGCTTTCGACAGTTTATTCCCAAAGACCTCGAATTCACCTTCGTCCAGGAAGCCGGCGCGAAAACTTCCCTCTACGACTCCCGTGGCAAAGTCGACGCGCTGATCGGCCAGGTGCAGGAACTCATTGCCGAGCATAGTTGGGACGGCGTGATCATCAGCGGCGCGCCGAAAGAGGCGCTCAATCCCGGCATGCGGGAGCGAGTTTCTGCCGGATTGAAAGTTCCGGTATCCCTGGCGCTCAGATCGTCGGTGGCGGCGCTTAAAGCCTTCGTGGCGAAACGCATTCTCCTGATGACGCCGGTGGACGACGAGCTTAAGCGACTTTACCGCGACTATCTTGCCGGGTTTGGCGTCGAATCATTCTACCCGCCGCAAACTCTGCGCGCGCACACCGACGCGTTGAAGCTCAGCGCCGATGACGTTGAAGAGATGACCCGCCGCGCGCTGGCGGAATATCCCGATGTCGACGCGATCTATTTTCAGGGCGCGCTGCTCGATCCCATACCCATCTTGGAGAAGATGGAAGTCGAGCTAAATCTCCCAATCATCGCCAGCAATCCGGCCATGCTCTGGGTGATCCTCTCCAAGCTCGGATTGAATTATCAAATCACGGG
>DASWCL010000226.1:0-2101 GCA_036390135.1 Binatia bacterium | reverse complement strand
GTTGATCAAAAAACCGGAAGGCGGCACCAAAGTGGAAGTGAAAATGACGCTTACGGCCCCGGGCTGCGGCATGGGCCCGGCGATCGCGCACGATGCGCAGAGCAAGATTCTATCCATCGACGGCATAGATGAAGCCGATGTGCAGCTCGTTTGGGACCCGCCGTGGAACCAAAACATGATCAGCGAAGCGGGACGGATGAAGCTCGGCATGGTTTGAATTCCTTTCAATTTTTCCAATCCGGACGGGTGAGTTAGCCGGTTGCGTCGCCCGCTAGTGAAGTCAGCGCATCTCTCGCGTATTGGGCTCGCATATTTTCCCAACGTCGGGTAAAAACGGCAAGTGAGCGCAATAAGTGATTCAAGTGTTGCCGGGCAGCGCTTTGAAGAAACAGCCTGGAGTGTCGTTATTGCCGCTGGCGCCGATTCAAGTCCGCGTGCTTATCATGCGCTGGCTGAATTGTGTCGGGCCTATTGGCCGCCGATTTACGGTTACCTGAGGCGGCGCGGGTATGACACCCAAGATGCTCAGGACCTCACTCAATCTTTTTTCCAGCACATGCTTGAAGACGAGACGCTCCGTCGAGCTTCCCGTGATAAGGGCAGGTTCAGAAATTTTCTTCTGGGCGCCCTCAACATTTGCCTCGCGGACGAACAGGCCCGCCGCCATACCCTCAAGCGCGGAGGGAATTTCCAGATGATTTCCGCGGACGCGTTGGAAGCCGAAGAGCTTCATCACTTGGGCATGGCTAACGAACTGGGTCCGGCCGAATTGCTCGATGCCCGGTGGGCCGGCCTTCTCCTGGATCGCGCGCTTGCAACCGTCCGAGCAAACTTTGCTGAGAATGGGAAAGCGGCAATGTTCGAAGCGCTAGCACCCTTTCTGGAAGGTGAAAAGGCCGGCGTCTCCTACGAAGATGCAGCCGAGCGCCTCGGGGTGGGTCTTGGAGCGGTGAAGACGTTGATTCATCGGCTCCGACGCCAGTTCGCGGAGGCGTTGCGTCGTGAAATTCTGCAAACCGTAAGCGCGCCACACGAAGTGGATGACGAATTACGCCAACTGCGTGCGGTTTTTGCGCGAGCGCATAGTCGGCAAGCTGCCTAACGAATGCACGCACGCGTCTCCAAAAAAATATGTGAGATCTGCGGATCAAGTCTCGATCTGGAAGCCCCCAGCGGATTTTGCCCAGCGTGTTTGCTCGGAACGGCTCTGGAGATCGACACGACTGATCCGTCCGAAATCTCGGCGGCCGGCACACGCATCGAAGATTATGAAATAATCAACGAGGTCGCTCGGGGCGGGATGGGTGTCGTGTATCGAGCGCGCCAAAACCATCCGAATCGCGTTGTGGCGCTAAAGATGATTCTGCCGAGCCACCTCAGTTCGCCTGATTCGGTCGCGCGTTTTCGAGCAGAAGCAGAAGCTGCGGCAAGCTTGGACCACGAATGCATTCTGCCGATCTACGCGGTGGGAGAGCATGACGGCGCGCCGTTTTACAGCATGAAGTTCGCGGAGGGTGACGCATTGTCCGCGCGAATCGATCACTATCGAGACAAACCGCGCGAAGCGGCGGCACTCATCGCGAAGGTCGCGCGCGCGATCGCCTTTGCGCACGAACACGGCATCCTGCATCGCGATCTAAAGCCGGCGAACGTTCTCTTCGACGCCGCGGGCAAGCCCTACGTAAGCGATTTCGGTCTCGCGAAATGGTTGCGACGCGAGTGCTACTTGACTCAAACATTAGCAGTCCTCGGAACCCCATTCTACATGGCGCCTGAGCAGGCGGCTGACTCGCGCGGTGTGACTGCGGCAGCTGACATCTATAGTCTCGGCGCGATTCTTTATCACCTGCTAGCCGGTTGTCCGCCGATTTGCGGCGAGACGCCAATGGAAATTCTGCTACGCGCTGGAAAGCAAACGCCGAAACGTATTCGCCTGACTAATCGTAACGTTCCGCGCGATCTCGAAGTTATTTGCCTGAAATGTCTCGAGAAGGAGCCGTCCGCGCGCTATGCCTCCGCCGATGCGCTGGCTGATGACCTCGAGCGCTTCGGCGCTGGGCGCACGATTAATGCTCGTCCTCTTGGCCTAACGAATCGTGGC
>DASWCL010000225.1:0-15720 GCA_036390135.1 Binatia bacterium | reverse complement strand
GACAAGGTCGAGTTGTCGAACCTGCAGCGGCAAATACTGCATTCGACGGCTACCATCGGCCAGCGCAAGGTGGATTCGGCGAAAGCGGCGTTGACTCAGCTCAATCCCGACGTTGACGTCAAAACTTACCCGGTGCGCTTCGAAGATAATAATGCTGATGCGATCGCCGCCGGGTACGATTTCATTGTCGACGGCAGCGATAATTTCGACACAAAATTTCTCGTCAACGACACCGCCATAAAGTTTGGTATCGCCTTCTCGCACGCCGGCATTGTCCGGCTCCAGGGCCAGACCATGACCGTGATCCCGAGAAAAACCGCCTGTTACCGTTGTCTCTTTCAAGGGCCGCCGCCGCCCGAAGAGATCTTGAACTGCCAGGTGTCCGGCATCCTCGGCGCCGTGGCCGGCACACTCGGCACCATCCAAGCGACTGAAGCCGTGAAATATCTCGCCGGATTCGACGAGGGTTTAATCACCGACCGCTTGCTGGTTTATGACGCGAAGACTATGAAGTTCCGCGACGTCGACGTAAAACGCGATCCCAGCTGCGTGAGCTGCGGTGCCGGCAAAACGGCAGCAGCGCGCGAAACCGCCAACGCTTGACCCGGACAACAAGAAAGGATCCGCTATGAGTTTTGTTATTGGACTTCAATGCAGAGAATGCGGCCAGAAGTATCCCCAAGAGCCGTTACACGTCTGTGAACATTGCTTTGGCCCGCTGGAAATTCAATACGACTACGAGGGTATTAAAAAATCCATTAGCCGGGAAAAGATCGCATTACGCGACCCCAACCTTTGGCGCTATCGCGAGCTTCTGCCGATCGACGGCGAGCCGCGCGTCGGTTTGTATTCCGGCTACACACCACTCGTGCGCGCGCATCGGCTCGGCGCGGCGCTCGGCGTAAAAGAATTGTATGTCAAGGACGACTCGGTCAATCATCCGAGCTTTTCATACAAAGACCGCGTCGTGTCCGTGGCCATTTCGAAAGCGATCGAGTTTGGCTTCGATACGGTTTCCTGCGCTTCGACCGGCAATTTGGCCAATGCGGTGGCCGCCCACGCGGCGAAAGCGGGACTTGATTGCTATGTCTTCATTCCCGACGGTCTCGAGCAAGGAAAAATCATCGGCTCCGCGATTTACGGCCCGAAGACGGTCGCGATCAAGGGCAATTACGACGACGTCAATCGGCTGTGCAGCGAGATCGGCGATAAATACGGCTGGGCGTTCGTCAATGTCAACCTGCGTCCCTACTACTCCGAAGGCGCCAAGACACACGGCTTCGAAGTCGCCGAGCAGCTCGGTTGGAAGTTGCCACAGCACATCGTCGTGGCTTCGGCCGGCGGCACGATTTTGCCGAAATTGGCGAAAGGTTTTAGAGAACTGATCAAGGTCGGCTTGGTCGAAGACACCGGTTGCAAAATCTACTCGGCCCAAGCGGCCGGCTGCGCGCCGATCATCAATGCGCTGCACAAGGGCTCCGACTTGGTCAGTCCTGTGAAGCCGAACACGATCGCCAGCTCCATCGCTATAGGCAATCCCGCCGACGGCTACTACGTCATCCAAGCCGTGCGGGACTCGGGCGGCTGGGGCGAAAGCGTCACGGACGAGGAAATTCTCGATGGCATCAAGTTGTTAGCCCGCACCGAAGGCATCTTTACCGAGCCCGCGGGCGGTACAGAAGTTGCTGTGACTAAGAAGCTGATCGAAAATGGGCGTATTCCGCGCGATGAATCGATCGTCATCAGTATCACGGGCAATGGTTACAAGACTTTGGAAGCCGTCGCCAACAGTGTCGAGAAACCCTATACCATCGACGCCACGTTGCAAAACTTCGAGGAGCTTTTTCACCAACTGGAACCAAACGCCGGAGTTAAGGCTCTCGCGAGCTGAGAGTTTTGATCGATGATGGCTACCGCCTCGGTGCCTTGCAAGGCCTGAAATGACGGACTATTCTGAATAGACTTCTCAGGACGATGAACATCTAAGGAGGATCCCTATGTCGGTTCGAGTGCGTGTCCCGACCCCGCTCAGAAAATTTACCAACGGCGCCGATGAAGTCAGTGCACAGGGTAGTAGCATTAAAGCGCTGGTGGACGACCTGGAAAAAACTTATCCGGGCATCAAAGAACGGATTTGCGACGAAACCGGAAAGGTGCGGCGTTTTGTTAACGTTTATGTGAACGGCGATGATATCCGTTTTTTACAAAATCTCGAAACAGCTGTAAAAGAAGGCGACAATATTTCCATCGTGCCGGCGATTGCCGGCGGAAACTGATTCAAAACCGAAGGTCGATCATGGCGCTAACCTCGCCAAAATTGCGTCTGGTGCCCACTCAACCGAGGGAGCTTCGAAAAGTCGAGTCGATTCTCGATCTGATCGGCAATACCCCGTTGCTTGAGATCAGCCGGATCGCCGAGGGAATTCCGTCAGGGGTAAACATCTACGCCAAATTGGAAGGTCTCAACCCTGGCGGCTCGGTGAAAGATCGACCCGCGCTGAAAATGATTCAGGACGGTCTGCGCAGCAAAAAACTTCGCCCCGGCAAAACCATTCTCGACTCGACATCTGGCAATACCGGAATTGCATTGGCGCTGATCGGCAGCGTTTTAGGTTATCCGGTTGAACTGGTCGTGCCGGGCAACGTCAGCGCCGAGCGCAAACATATCATCAACGCCTATGGCGCCAAGGTTACCTACAGCGATCCCATGGAAGGTTCAGACGGTGCGATTCGCCTGTGCCGCAAGATTCTTGAAGCCGACCCGGAAAAATATTTTAAACCGGATCAATATTTCAATCCGATGAATCCGCAAGCGCACTATGAAAACACCGGTCCGGAAATCTATCGTCAAACCAACGGAACGGTGACACACTTTGTCGCAGGCATCGGAACCGGCGGGACAGTTATGGGCACCGGTCGTTATTTGAAAGAAGTCAATCCGAAAATTCAAGTGATCGCGGTCGAACCGGATGACGCGTTGCACGGGCTTGAAGGATTGAAGCACATGGCGAGCTCGATCGTTCCGGGGATTTACCAAGAAGAAGAATTGGATAGCAAAATAGCGGTTTCGACTGAAGATGCCTACTCGATGGTTTATCGCCTGAGCCAAGAAGAAGGCGTCCTTGTCGGCCAATCGTCCGGAGCGGCGATGTTCGCCGCGATCAAAGTCGGTCGCAAGCTTCGCACCGGCACCATCGTAACCATCTTCCCCGACTTCGGCGACAAGTACTTAACCACGAACCTGTGGGTCGGTTGGCGCGATCGGATGGCGGTGGGCAATCTGGAATTTTCGATTTAAGCGCCGATGGCAACAAAACCCAAACAAGACAGCGTGCGTGAAAGAGTCTACTTGACGTTTCCCAAAGACCTGATCAAAGAACCGGTTTTGAGCATGTTGGCCAAGCGGTTCGATATCGTATTTAATATCCGCGGCTCGACAGTGACCTCGGAGATGGGTTTGGTCGCCCTGGAGATCGACGGCAAGCAAGCCGAAGTAGTGAAGGCGATCGGCTGGCTCAAAGGCAAGGGTGTGACCGTGGAGCCGATCGTAAAGAATGTAATCGAGTAGCGAAAGGTCACTGCGCTGTAGCGGAGATCGACAACACCAGAACACCGCCTTCGTGCGGCGGCCCGCCGAGAATGAAATTGCCGCGATTGGAAATCCGCACGGTGGTATCGAGCAACGGTTTTTGCCCTTGAGTCAAGCGCACTTTTAAGCCAATCCGGTTGTCTTGAAATTCTTGCGGAGCCACCATCAGAAACCGCCCACCGGGGATCTCGAAAATATTCGTGCCCTTCCACGGTACATTCTGGCTTTCATCCTTGAGCAACCGATAAGAGCGATATTTCAAAACCCGAAGCTGGCTCTCTAAACTTTTCAGCTTGACGTCGAATTCATCGTTTTGATTACTCGCCAGGATCGTCCCGATCCTCACTTGGACAATCTGTGGCTGTTTCTGCGCCACGCCGGGACCGGCGCTGGCGATGACCAAAAACAGGCTAAAAAGCTGGAGCAGATTGGGGAGTTTCTTCAGCAGCTTCATCGTCACCTTCTTGATTTTGGTACAACCAGATGACCGTCGTCTTGGTGTCGTATTCACGCAATAGTGCAACGTTGCGACCGTGCGCGTCGATGGATTCGACAGTCGCAAAACTGTTGCGTGCGCCACGCCATCCCGGCAGGTACGAGTCAAGCGACACCACTGCCAACAATAAAGCAATGACTACAGGAACAGCCCACGCTGCTCTGGATGCCGGGAATACATCGCGGGCCCAATCCACCGCGTCTTGATACCAAGCCCGTTTCTCGGCGATGCGCAGTTGCACGGCACGCCAGAATGGCAGAAATTCTATCTTTTGCGCTTCGGATAGCAGCGCGCCTTTCAGCGCCAGCTGGATTTTTTCCAATTGGCGCCGCGCTGCGCTGCATTGGGCACAGTCCGCCACGTGAGCGCGCACTGACTCCCTTTCGGTGGCGTTCAGCTCGCCGTCGAGCCAGCGCCCGATTGATTCCCGTATATCTTCACAATTCCTCATAAAAAAGCGCTCAACTTCTCTTGTAATTTTTTTCTCGCATAATGAAGCCGGCTCATGACCGTGCCTTCGGAGCAGCCCAGGATTTCGCCGATGTCTTTGTAGGAAAGTCCGTCGATCGTTCTCAACACGATGACGGCTTTATGTTCGGGTGTCAAATCATTGATCGCTTTAACCAAATTCTCCCGCAGCTCCTTGTCATGGACATCCGCAAATGGATCTCGTGCCGTTTCATCTTGAGCTTCGAGCAAAGTGTCCATGGATTCCCGTAAATCCAATGGATTTCTTTTTTGACGTCGCTGCGCATCGATGGCGAGATTGACGGCGATCCTGTAAATCCAAGTATAAAATGACGAGCCGCCTTGAAAACTGTTGATTTTTCGGTACGCTCGAAAGAAAGTTTCTTGCGCCACATCTAACGCATCGTCGCGGTTGCGCAGTAATCCAAGAATCACCATGTAGACCTTCTGATGGTAACGCGAAGCGAGTTCCTGAAACGAACTCATTTCTCCCGCTTGGCACTTACGCACGAGCTCCCAGTCACTCAACTCCACGGTGATCCTGCCTTTTAGACGCGGTCGAACAATGTTTATTCAGACGGCTGGAGAACTTAATAGCATAAAACCTTGAAGTTTTCGCGAATTGCTCTAGAATCACTTTGTTTTCCTTGCGCTTTTGCTGATTGCGGTGCCTTATCCAAGGGGGATAACTATGTTGGTTCAATGCCCCAATTGCCGAACAACCTACAAAGTATCCGATGATATGCTGACGGGCAGTGCTCCCAACTTTCGATGTTCTCGATGCAAGCATACATTTGAGCTTGAAGCCGGCGAAAACACAGGGAGCTTGGCTGAAAAACCCAAAAGCAGCGATACGTTAGTTGCAAAGCCAGGCCAAGACGCCGAGCTCAGTTTACCCTTCGGACCTAAACAAGACCCTGTTAACCTTGACAAGCAGCATGCCGATGAATTGCCGACTCCTGCCGACCTTGGGAGCTTCGAATCCAAGCACGACGAGCAGGCTCAATGGGCGATCCGCGATTCCAACCCGGAACAGGAACAAATGTTCGTGATGGCGGAACCTGATTTTCCTAAGGAGCAAAGAACAGCGTTGGACCGGCCCAGCGATTTCCCCGCGAACGATCCTTTGTTTCGCAAATTGAGCCCCGACGATGAAGGGGAAAATTCGAACAATATCTTGGCGATTTCGCCGTATCTCGACCAACGGGCATCGATTCTGCCTTTCATTACCCTCTTGAGTCTGCTGACAATTGGCTTTTCGTTCTTCGCGGTGATCAGCCACGCTCATCCGGAAACGCCGGAGTCCGTGCTAAGAAACATTCCCATGCTCGGCGCGATCGTGCTCAAGAATAATCACCTCAAAGAAGGCATTCTGATTAAATCTCTCGGGACCGGTTACCGGAGCATTCAGGGAAACCGCGAAGTCTTCCTGGTCACCGGTATCGTGCTCAATCAAAATCCCGTGGTGGTGCGGGAGGTTCAATTGACCGGCAAGGTTTACAACGAAACCGGCAAGGAGATCGAGCGGCAAACGATTTGGGTCGGCAACACACTCTCGCCGAAGATTCTCCGGGGAATGACATTGGAAGATATTCCTCAATTGCAGGATCTCAAACCGCTCAAGAGCTTCGAGATCCCGCCGGGGGACTCGATACCGTTCACGATCGTATTTTTAAAATCGGCGAAGAGCGCCAAGGAATTCACATGCGCCGTAAGCACGACGACCGGCGAAAGCTAACCGGCGGCAGGGTGAAATCTACGGTTTTTTTGAATCGTCTTTTGGTGTGATATCGATATCGTCGGGCTCGCTCATCGCCTTGCGAAACCTTTTGATGCTTTTGCCGAGCCCTTCCCCCAGCTCGGGCAAACGACGATTGAATAGCACCATCACGATCACCAGGAGAACCAACAGTTCGCCAAAACCCAAACCAAACATGAAACCTCCTCCCCGCGAAGCACCCGTGACCATCGGACGGAAAACCTCGCGCACGCTTTGCTCCTGCGAGCTGAGTCGATAATATAGGATCATGGCGGGCTTGAACACCCTCGGGCGTTTTTTCGCCTTGTCGCTCGCGACCCACGCCGTGTTGCTGATGCTTTTTTATCCGCTGCGGCCGGCGCTGACAACGCGGGAGGAATCGATTCCGGTATCCCTGCTACCCACAAAGGAAAAAGTCGAGTCGGCCGAGCCCGCGCCGAGCCGCGTCCCGCAAAGAGCCGCGACGCGGCCGTCTAAAGCGCGATCGATCATTGCTAAAAAAGATTCGCCGCTCGCCCCGGAACGATCTACCTTGGCGCACGCCAAGACAGCGACGAGCCGAGAGAACCGAACCGAACCGAACGCGGTATCTCCACCGGCGCCGCGCGAGCCAATTCCCGAGCAAAGTGTCGTCGCCGAGCGCCAGCTGCCGACCATGAAAGAGCTGTTGCCGAGCGCAACTTGGTCGTCATCCAACCCGCACGACAGCGCGCCGGTCAGCCTCAATACCAAAGATCCGATTTACGTGACTTATTTCAATAAGCTCAAACAGCTGATCGAATCGCAATGGGAATATCCCGAGCTCGCGCTCCGTTACGGCTTGCAGGGAAGGCTTTCTTTGGAATTCATGATTGGCGGCAGCGGTCAGTTGGAGCAGTTGCGCTTGATCCGCTCTTCAGGTTCTCAAGTGCTCGATGAAGAAGCGTTGCGCGCGATCAAAGCGGCGGCGCCGTTTCCGCCGATTCCGCCGTGGATCAAAGCCAACCCGCTGCTGATTTCGGCGTCGATGGAGTACCACGACAATCGCTTAGATTACCGATTCACCCGCTGACCGACGAGAACTTCCACCGGCTAATTTTTCGCCTTCCCTTCCTTCGCAGGCGCTTCCCATCGAAGCACCGGCTTGCGCGCCGCTCGCGCCTCGTCGAGCCGGCGCACCGGCGTCGAGTAGGGCGCATTCTTGACCAGGTCGGGATCGTCCTTGGCCTCCGCCGCGATGGCGAGCATCGCATCGATAAAGCTATCCAGTGTTTCCGGCGTCTCGGTTTCCGTCGGTTCGATCATCAGCGCGCCCGAAACCACCAATGGAAAATAAATCGTCGGCGGGTGGTGCCCGTAGTCCAACAGGCGTTTGGCGATATCCAGCGTGCTAACCCCGCTTCTTTGCTGCATCCGATCGGTGAATATGCACTCATGCATGCACGGCTCGTGGTAGGCGATGTGATAGCTCTTCTCTAGTTTTTTACGAACATAGTTGGCGTTTAATAGCGCCATCCGGCTCGCCTCCTCGAGTCCGTCACTGCCCAGTGAAACGATATAGGTGTAGGCTCGCACAAGCACGCCGAAATTGCCGAAGAACGAGCGCACGCGGCCGACGGATTTGGGACAACTCTCCTGCAGCTCGAATTGATCGCCGCGCTTGACGATGCGCGGCACCGGTAAAAAGTCTGCGAGGCCGCGCTTCACGGCGATCGGTCCGGCGCCCGGACCACCGCCGCCGTGGGGCGTGGAAAAGGTCTTATGCAGGTTCAAGTGCAGCACGTCGACGCCCATATGCCCTGGCTTGGCGATCCCCATGAGTGCGTTGAGATTGGCGCCGTCTAGATAAACCATCCCGCCTTTGGCGTGCACGATCTCGGCAATCGCCTCGATATTGGTTTCGAACAGGCCGAGAGTGTTGGGATTGGTGATCATCAGCGCCGCGACCCGCTCATCCATCGCTTTCGCCACTGCCGCGGTATCGATCACGCCCTGTTCGTTGGAAGAGATTTGCACCACATCGTAGCCACAAAGCGTTGAACTCGCGGGATTGGTCCCGTGGGCGGTGTCGGGAACGATAATTTTCTGCCGCGCATCGCCCCGTTCCGTCAAACAAGCGCGGATCAGCATCAACCCGGTGAGCTCGCCTTGAGCCCCGGCGGAAGGCTGCAAGCTCACGTGCTCCATGCCGCTGATCTCCGCGAGCATGCCTTCGAGCTCGTAGAGCAGTGCCAACGCGCCTTGCAAAAGCTCTGCGGGCGCCAGCGGATGGGCTTGCGCAAAGCCGGGAAAGCGAGCGACGACTTCGTTGATCTTGGGATTGTATTTCATCGTGCACGAGCCAAGCGGATAAAACTGGCTTTCGATGGCGAAATTTCTCTGCGAGAGCCGGGTGAAATGGCGCAGCACTTCGAGCTCGCCCAATTCGGGAAAGCTCGCGATATCGTCACGCAGCAGCGCGGGGGGAATGACGTCCTCGACTTTGCCCGGCTCCGGCGGCCAAAAGAGCGCGCTCCGGCCGACGGAACCGCTCTCAAAAATAAGCTTCGGTTCGGCCGCGCGCGAGCGCTGATTATTCGGTGAGGGTATCGACAAGCCGCTCGATCTCCTCTCGCTCGTTCATCTCGGTGACGCAAACTAGAAAACAATCGCGCAATTCGGGGTAGTCTTTTTCGAGGCTAATTCCGGGAACAATTTTCTTGGCGGCGCAGTGGGCGAACAACCGCTCGACATCGGCCGAGCGTAAGACGAATTCGTTGAAGAATGGCCCGTTAAACGCGAGCTCGACTGTGGCGCACTGGCGAAGCTTGCTCAGCGCGTCATGAGCGCGCAGAACGTTGACTTCGGCTACGCGCCGCAAGCCGCTTTTACCCAACAGCGACATGAAAACAGTTGCGCCGAGGGCGCAGAGCGTTTGGCTGGTACAGATGTTCGACGTCGCTTTCTCGCGGCGAATATGTTGCTCGCGCGTCGCCAGCGTGAGAACGAAACCGCGCCGCCCCTCGATATCGACGGTCTCGCCGACCAGACGTCCCGGCATGCTCCGCACGAATTTTTTCTGACAAGCGAAAAAGCCAAACGCCGGGCCGCCGAGACTCATCGGCACCCCCAGGCTTTGGCCTTCGCCGACGGCGATGTCAACGGCGAATTCTCCCGGCGGCTTGAGTAAGCCGAGCGCCAAAGGTTCGGTGGTCACCGAAATCAACTGCGCACCGGCCTTGATGCACGCGGTCTTGATCGCAGCGAGATCTTCGATCACGCCGAAAAAATTCGGATATCCGACCAGCACGCACATCGACTGATCGTTCAACCGCCGGCTCAGCGCCTCGACGTCGGTCGCGCCGCTGGCGTCAAATGGGACTTCTTCCAGCTGCATGTCGTTGAGATTCTGCAGATAGGCGGCGACCACGGCGCGATATTGCGGGTGCAGCGCCCTGGACATCAGCACCCGGCGACGGCTTTCGGGTTGAATTCGCCGCGACATGAGCGCTGCTTCGGCCGCGGCCGAAGCGCCGTCGTACACCGCGGCATTGGCCACTTCCATGCCGGTCAGCTGGCAGATCAAGGTCTGATATTCAAAGAGAGCTTGTAAAGTTCCTTGGCTCACCTCCGGTTGATACGGCGTGTAGGAGGTGGAAAATTCTGACCGGGAAATCGTCGCGTCCACCGCGCTCGGAATAAAATGATTGTAGATGCCGCCGCCGAGAAAAAGGCTCCAGTCAAGATTCGTGGCGTTACGCGAGGCGAGTGCGGCCAAGCGCTTGCGAACGGTTAGCTCAGTGAGACCTTCGGGCAGGTTGATTTTCGCGCGTCCACAAAGCGTCGCGGGAACATGCCGATAAAGTGCTTCGATCGAATCGAGACCGATCGTTCGAAGCATGCGTTCCTGGTCGGCCGCCGTGTGGGGAGTATAGCGCATGGGCTGCGGCTATTTTTCCTCTTCGTCTTCTTCTTCCTCGTCTTCTTCGTCTTCTTCTTCGTCCTCATCTTCTTTTTGCTGCGCGACATATTCGGCGTACTCGTCGGCATCCATTAGATCCTTGAGATCGTCCGGATCGGACAAATCGACGCGAATCATCCAACCGTCGCCGTACGGATCGTCATTGATCGTTTCCGGATTGTCCGGCAGCAAATCGTTGATCTCGAGCACGTTGCCGCTCACGGGAGCATAGACGTCAGAGACCGCCTTCACCGACTCGACGGCGCCGAAGGGATCGTCTTTGACGACCTTCTCACCGATCTCAGGCAGCTCGACATAAACGATATCGCCGAGCTCTTCCTGCGCGTATTCGGTGATGCCGATGGTGGCGGTCTTGCCTTCCACCAGCACCCACTCATGCTCTTTCGAATATTTGAGTCCTTCAGGAAACTCCATTGCTAACCTCCTTGCAACGATCTAGCCATGCCTTAGCGGCGGTAGAATGGCAACGGAACAACTTTCGCCCGTACCTTTCGGTCACGGATTTCAACGTCGACGATATTGCCGACTTCGGCTTGCTCGATCGAAATATAGCCAAGCGCAATCGACTTCCCTAGGGACGGTGATTTCGTGCCGCTGGTTACCCGACCGATCGATTGATCTTGCGCGAAGATCGCGTAGCCGCTGCGCGCTATCCCCGGCTCGATCAATTCCAATCCCACCAGCTTGCGCTTAATACCGCAATCTTTTTGCTGCAACAACACATCGCGGCCGATAAAATCGGGTTTCGAAAACTTCGTGACCCAATCGAGACCCGCTTCGAGCGGCGTCGTCGTGTCATCGAGCTCATGGCCGTACAAAGGATAAGCCTTTTCAAGCCTGAGCGTATCGCGCGCTCCCAAGCCGGCCGGAACTAATCCCTGCGGAGCTCCCGCGTCCAAGAGCGCGTCCCACAGCGGAACCGCCGCCTCGGCATCGCAGTAAAATTCAAATCCGTCTTCGCCCGTGTAACCGGTTCGCGCCACCAAGCAGCGAACCGCCGCGACGTCGCCAAAGGCAAAGTGAAAGGATTGGAGAGCTCCAAGGTCGAGAGCCGTCAGCGGCGCGAGTATTTTTTCCGCCCGCGGCCCCTGCAAAGCCAGCTGCGCGTATTTGGCGCTGACGTTTTCGACCTCGACTCTTTCCGTCGCCTGCCGCTCCACCCAACTAAAATCCTTGTCGCTGTTGGCAGCGTTGACGCAGACAAAATACACGTCGGCCTGCAAGCGATAAAAAATGACATCGTCGACGATGCCGCCCTGCTCGTTGAGCAGCAGGTTATACTGCGCTTGCAAGAGCTTCATGCGCGAGACGTCGTTGGCGCTGATGCGCTGACAGAGCTCCAGCGCGCCTTCGCCGCGGACTTCGAGCTCGCCCATGTGGCTCACGTCGAACAGCCCGGCCTGGCGGCGCACCGCGAGGTGCTCTTGGATCACGCCCTGGTATTGCACCGGCATTTCCCAGCCGGCAAATTCCACCATTTTCGCGCCCGCGCGCCGATGCGCGGCATAAAGCGGAGTTCTTTTGCTCCTCTGCATCACAGGCGTCGTGCAACCCAATTGCTCAACGCTCACGCTGCAGAGAATCTTTCGCAGCTTTTAAGGTATTGAAGAGCAGCATGCAGATGGTCATGGGACCGACGCCTCCCGGCACCGGCGTAATCGCCGAGGCGCGATCTTTAGCGGTTTCGAATTCGACATCGCCGCACAATTTTCCACTCGGCAGGCGATTGACGCCAACGTCAATGACGACGGCGCCCGGCTTAATCCAATCACCGCGGACAAGTCCCGCCTTGCCGATCGCCACGACCAAAATATCCGCGCGACCGACTTCGTCGCGCAAGCTCGCCGTGCGCGAGTGGCAGATCGTTACCGTGGCGTGTTTCTCGAGCAGCATCAGCGCCACTGGTTTGCCGACGATATTGCTGCGGCCGACGACCACCGCGCTTTTGCCTTTCGGATCGCATCCCGCCGCCGCCAATAGTCTCATGATCCCCATCGGCGTGCACGGTCTGAAGCCTTCGCCGCCGAGCACGAGCATTCCCTGGCTCATCGGATGAAATCCATCGATGTCCTTATGCGGCGAGACCGCTTCCAATATTCTTTCGGCGCGAATGTGCGGCGGCAGCGGCAGCTGCACCAAGATGCCGTGAACGTTTTTATCTTTGTTGAGCTGATGCACGAGCGCCAATAGTTCCTTTTCGGGGATCGTCGCCGGAAGCAAATGTTCGACGGACTTGATGCCGACTTCCTTGCACGCTTTTTCCTTGTTGCGCACGTAAATGTGGGAGGCTGGATCGTCCCCCACCAAAACCACCGCCAAGCCCGGTGCCAACCCCCAGCGCCGCTCGAGACCTTCGACTTCTTCTTTGATTTGTTTTTGAACTTCCTTGGCGACGGCTTTGCCGTCAATGATCCCGGTCATGACTTGCTCCGTGACGAGATTGAAGAATCTATACCGGAAAAAAAATCAGTTTGTAAAGAACTGATAAGTTCATTGCATGACATGGCGAACTTTAAACGTCAACACCTCTAGTCGGGAAATTGACTTAAACATTGGCGGTTGATTCGAGGCATTTTTGGAGCGATCCGAAAAATCAAAGTTTGCGCTCTTTGCCCGGTTGACAACTCGGTATCGATCCTCTATGGCCAGAATCACGCGCTCATGGCGCCGCGCGTCGGTATCGTGGAGTGCTGTAATGAAGAACTCGACGGCGCAGAATCAGGAGGTATGGATTCATGTCAGAACCGCGCACCCTCGATGAAATCAAAGGCGATATCCGCGAGCGCCTAGGGCGCCGCGCACCGTTTCTTCACGCTGACAAAACCGAAGCGGAGGAAGCATTGGCGAAAATGTCGAACTTCGAGGGCGAAACCTGGGCGGCCGCTTGGAACGAACTTGGCGCGCACTGGGAGGAAGCGGCAAACAGGGCCAAAAAAACCGGCAATGCTGTGGAAGCCAAAACGGCCTTTCTAAGATCGTATGGTTATTACGGTATTGCCCGCCATCCGTTTCCGAGCACGCCGGGCAAACATCACGGCTATCAGAAAACCCGCGAGATGTTCTTGGCCGCTTCAAAATATTTCGACGTGCCGGTAGAACGAGTGTCGATTCCGTTTCAAGGCAAGGCCATCGTCGGTCATTTAAGGCTGCCGAAGAAACTGCCCGCGCCGATGGTGATGCATTGGGGCGGTATCGACAACTGGAAAGAAGAGCGCCATTCCTTCGGTGAAGCGTTCGTCAAAGAAGGTTGGGGCTGCTTCATCATCGACAGCCCGGGAACGGGAGAATGCCCGATGCTCGCCGGACCCGACGCGCATCAAATACACCTCGCCGTGCTCGATTATTTGCTCAAACGTCCGGAAGTGGCGGCCGATAAGATCGCCGTTGTCGGCGCCAGCTTCGGCGGACATTGGTCGACCAAGCTCGCGCACGTCGCGCCAGACAAACTGCGTGCGGCAGTCAATTGGGGCGGTGGCGTCCACCACTTCTTCCAACCGCAGTGGCAAGAGCGCTCGCGCCATGCCGACTCGTATTTATTCGACTTGATCGAGGCGCGCGCCAACTTGTTCGGCAGGAAAACCTTCGACGAGCTTTGCCAAGTGATGCCGGCGCTGTCGTTGCTCGATCAAGGTTGGCTCGACAAACCTTGCGCGCCGCTTTTGATCGTCAACGGCAAAGAAGACAAACAGGTGCCGCTGGAAGATTTTTATTTACTACTGGAGCATGGCGATCCCAAGGCGATACGCCTATTCCCAGGCGGCCACATGGGATCGATTCCAAATATCTTCAACACCGTGCTCGCCTGGCTGCACGAGAAATTGGACTGACCGTTATGAGCCTTTATCAATTGCAGAAGCTGCTTTACCACGTCAACCGCGACGCCGCCCAGCGCGAACGCTATCGCCAGAATCCGGCGTCGTTTATCGAGCGCTATGAGCTCACGGAAGAAGAGGCAAAAGCCACGCTGAACGTCGACGTGCGCGCGCTTTACACCATGGGCGTGCACTCTTTACTGCTGAAACCGTTCACGTTGCTCAACAAGGTTTCCAACGAAGACTACGCCAAAGCGCTCAAGGGATTGGAGTGAGTTATGGCGATCGTCTTTGCCTGCGCCGCCAGCCACGCACCCGGAATGACCGCTTGGACCGAAGCGGCGCCTAAAAAGCAAGCGGACAATTTTCTCGGCAGCTACCGTAAGCTCGGCACGATGCTCGCGGCGGCGAAGCCGGATGCCATCGTTGCGCTCACCGTCGAGCATTGGGCGAATTTTTTTCTCAACAGCATGCCCGCCTTCTGCATCGGCCGTGCCGAGCACTACGACGGCCCCATCGAAGAGTGGCTGAGAATTCCGAAAGCGCGCGTGCCCGGCGACGCAACGCTAGCGACCCAGCTGATCGACGCCTGTCTCGACCACGGATTTGATCCGACTTTTTCTGACGAATTACTGTTCGATCACGCGACCTTTTTGCCACTGCATTTTTTAAATCCCAATATGGCTGTCCCTGTGGTGCCCATAATATTCAACGCGCTCACGCCGCCGATGCCGACGGCCAAACGCTGCTATGCGTTCGGCAGATTCCTCGGACAAATACTGGAAAAACATCCCAAACGCATCGCCCTGATCGCCACCGGCGGCTTGTCACACTGGCCGGGCGAAGCCAAGCACGGCAAGATCAATGTTCCGTTCGACAAACAATTTCTGGAAAACTTAATTAGTAGCAATCACGCGAAACTCATCGCCTATACCCACGATGAAATCAACACAGAAGCGGGCTCCGGCGGCCACGAAATCAGAACCTGGATCGCCCTCGCCGGCGCGGTGGAGAGCTGGAAAGCGGAACTGCTAGCCTACGAGCCCGTCGTTCCCTGGGCGACAGGCTGCGGCTTGGTCGCGTTCAATCCTTGAGTCCCGCCGGGGACGGTGACGACCATCCCCGGCAGTCCATCTATCCACAGGTTTATTAAAATTTAGTCGAACTGACTAATATCTGTCAGCGAGCCACTTGGAATAAAAGTCAAAAGTCCGCGCGATCGTATCGCCCCAATAAGCATTTGCCTGTGCTTGAGTGGTGATCGTGGGATCGATCAAAGTCGCGCAGGGCAAACACTGTGTGCCGCCGTGCACGGCGCCTTCCTCAAACGCTATGGTCTTATCGTGACTAATTGCGTTGTCATACAGGATCTCATCCGGCCGCACGAAGTAATGCCCCGTATTTGAAATAATGACCAGCGGCACGGTAATTCCCTTGGCGTTGCTGACCGAGGTCGCGTTGGATGAATCGTAATCAATCCCGGTGATATCATCCGCGCTCTGTGTGTAGAGACCCGGCGTCGCGCGCAGCGCATGGGCGCCGAGCCAGATATGAACGTTCTGCGTGGTGGTCGACCCGTCGCAGTCGAGTCCGTTGGCCGCGCGGCCCATGGGATTTCGCACCGACTGAATAATCTGCACGGGTTGCGTGCCGTTT
>DASWCL010000224.1:0-3679 GCA_036390135.1 Binatia bacterium | reverse complement strand
GCGGCAGCGGACAAAATTTATCCCCTCAATGTCGGTCAATTTGCGGACGCTAGGTTTGAGTCGCTTTTGCCTTGCCACAATTCCGCGAACCTAGCATACTTGCGGGGCGATTTCTGTTTGCTAGTCCTAATCTTCAGGTGTCGAGAGATGCGTTTTAAGGGGAATGGTATGCTTTATCTTCCTAACTACGCCAGCGCTCTTCGGTGCATCGGTCAAGCATTGCAAAGCCGGAACGTCGACATTTTCGAGTTAATAGCTGACACTGACAAATTTGTCGTGCAATGCGGCGATCCCAATCCGCCGTACACTGACGTTCTCAAACTCCAGTATTCACTTGACAGCATCACAATTCTCGACCGTGAAGGTCAGGCAAAGCGTCGTCAAACGAAGGCTGAGTTTCGATTCGACAGCCTGCCTGAAATTCTCCGGGCTACAGGCAAATACGTTGATAGTAAACGGGCACAGTTGCGGCAGCTCAACACCTGCTGCTCGTCTGCCGGGGAGATAGAACTCGAATATCAAACCAAGGCTGGAGAGATCCAATCGGAAACATTGGTTATGGGTCTAATCCGCGAAACCGCCGTGGATATGTACAAGCGGCGAAGTCGTATTTCAAATCCCATCGACATACTCACACGCCGTAATTGAAGCGGCTGACTTTGACGGACCAACCTTAGTTACGCGATCACGTCGCTCCAATATATCTTTTGCGCTTGCACTTCTATTTCGCACGTTGTCTTGATAAGTCGCTCAGCCGAAGTATCTCGCTCACGATATGTGCGCGGCGGCGGGTCCCCTGGCTTCAAAGTTCCAACCTCGCGGGCGATTTCGTCCATTCTTTCATGGATGATTTTATTTCATTACTTTCTGAATGGACTCACTCCGCAACTCATTCTGGGCTCTCGTCTAACCCCACACCTCGCGCGCCACGCGCACCACCAGGGATAATTTTGCCATCTCAGCCTCGACGGTGATGTTATTGCCCAGCACCGTGCTGGAAAAACCGCACTGAGGACTCAACGCCAGCTGTTCGAGAGGAACATACCGAGCGGCTTCTTCGATGCGCCGTTTGACTTCGTCGTCGGTTTCCATTTCGCCGGTCTTGGTTGTTACCAGGCCGAGCACGATCTTCTTGTCTTTGGGCACGAAACGGAGCGGCGAAAAACTTCCGGCCCGCGGTGAGTCGTATTCGAGAAAAAAACCGTCGAGCTTGAATTCGTTAAAAAGAATCTCCGCCACTGGATCGTAACCGCCCTCAGCCGCCCAAGCGCTGCGGAAGTTACCGCGGCAGATGTGCATGCACACGGTCAGGTTCGGCGGGCGGTTCTTGACACAGTCATTAATCAGTTTCGCATAGGTGCGCGGCAGCTCGCTTGGGTCCTCGCCGATCTGGCGCACGCTCTCGCGCATCTTTTCGTCGCAAAGATAGGCGATGTTCGGATCATCGAGCTGAAGGTACGTACATCCGAGCTGCGCCAAATCGTGAATCTCTTCGCGGTAGACGCGCGCCAGATCAGTATAGAACATGTCCATGTCAGGATAGGCTTGACTGTCAATGGCGGCGCGGCCGCCACGCATATGCAAAATCGTCGGTGACGGAATGCAGAGCTTCGCTGTGTGCTGCGTTACCGACCGCAAATACTTGAAATTATCTGTCTCGATGCCGCCACGGCGCTCAAGCCGGCCGGTGATTTCAAAGCGCGTGGGCGTGCGTTCGATTTCCTGCCCACCTGCTTTGAATCTGCGCGCGACGCTTTGCTCGGCGACGCCCTCCTTGACCGCGACGCCAGCGAACTGGCGCAGAAAATCGGCGTGCCAGATCGTGCGGCGATATTCGCCGTCGGTGATACCCTGAAAACCGATGTCCTCTTGCAGCTTCGCGGCAGCGCGAATCGAGCGATCTTCCACTTCTCGCAGCGCCGCGGCGGATAGCTCGCCGCTCTGATGCTGCTCGCGAGCGCGCAGAAGTTCCGGCGGCCGCAGTAAACTGCCGACATGGTCGGCGCGAAACGGAGCAAGTTTTTCAGCCATGTGAATTCTCCTCGCTGCGATAGTAGTCGCAAGGGTGCGATTAGAGAAGAGCGCGAAAGATGAACCCTAGGTTGCATTAGCGTAACGAATCCAACGGCGCTAAAAGTGACGGGAATTCTCGTTTGACCCTATAGTTTGGTTGTCTCCGAATCATGCTAGGAACGACTATCATGAAACCAGCCGTTTCTTTCCTCTTTACGTGATGCGGGTACTACAAGTGCGATTTGATTCTTATTCCAATCGGCGGCCATTTCACCACGGACCCGGCGGATGCCGCCTATGCAAGGCGGGAGTTGACCAAAACCAAAATTCGCGATGCCGATCCACCACGGCGCCAATCCGCTGGCAAGAGCACGCCCGAAGAATAAATCAAGGCGCTCGGCGGCAGCGCCCGTGAAGGTCGCAGCGCTCAATCCTGGAGCGGCGGTGGAGTATTAAGCGGTTTCTCCCTATAGCGAGGTGGAAGAATTATTTTTCCAACACTGCCGCGGCGGTTTGTGCGACATCGATGTCTTTAGCGCCCGCGCCACTCACGGCGACGGCGCCGACGATCTCACCATCGGCAAAAAGTGGAAACCCGCCGGGGATTGTCACGAACGAACCCGGGCCGGCGGCCAGTGTAATCGCCAATGCGTGATGATCATCCCGTTCGTTGCCAGTGGGGCTTTTCTTCCCCGACGGAAAGCGCGTCAGCGCCGCGCTCTTCGCTTTCGCCTGCGCAATGGCAATTGAGTAGAGCTCGGCTTTTTCCGAGCGCGTAAACGCAATCAAGTGGCCGCCGTCGTCGACCACCGCGATGCTCACATGGCAATTCAACGCATGCGCTCTCTCAACTGCGGCATTAAGCACTTTCATCGCGCCTTCTCGGGTTAGTTTTCTCGATGCAACGGTATCCATAATTCTCCTCCTCTTTTACGGCCCACAAGGTTTTTACCGAGAGCGATTCACGAATCGCCCTACACCTTACATTGTTTACAACAAGATCGGCACAAAAGCGCCAATGTCGTCTGGCCGTACTGGTTACGTTGCTGCAACATTGGATTTAACGATTACGCTTTCCTAATCAAGGAAATTCTCTGGCGCGAATAACGGTGATGGTGTTAGCCTAGGGGTGATTAATGAATTTGATGGGGCCAACAATGGCGATCGATATCGATAAGCTGAAAACCATCGCGCCACCGGAGGCCATGCCGTATAAAATCCGGCGGCTCGGCCACGTAGTCTTACAGGTCAGCGACCTGGAGCGCTCGCTCGTTTTCTACACTAAAGTCTTAGGGTTCAAGGTCACTGAACTTTATTCCGAGGAACTGCAGCCCGGCGGGTTTGCGTTTCTTCGCTGTAATACGGACCATCATTCCATTGCGCTGGTCGGCACCGGCACGGGGCGATCTCGGCATACAGAGCTGCATCACATCGCTTTCGAGGTTGGATCGCTCGCCGAAGTCTTTAACGTGCGCGAGCGGTTGCGCGAGCAGGGTGCCACAATCACGTTTGAAGGGCGGCGCCGGGCGGGTTGTCAAATTGCCGTGGAGTTTCTCGACCCCGATGGCCATTGCCTCGAAATCTACTGGGGATTGGACCAGATCGGTACCAACGGCTATGTCCGGCCAGCGAGCGAATGGAAAGCGTTGAGAACTCTCGAAGCCGC
>DASWCL010000223.1:0-4259 GCA_036390135.1 Binatia bacterium | reverse complement strand
GACTGCGGCAACGCGATTTGGCATTCGGACGATCCGATTCGAAACCCCATACCAATGTGCCAACCAACTCACAGCCTTGGGCTGTATCTAGGGATTGTACGAGTTTGCCGCTTAGCCGTCCTGTCCAGGACGTCAGTCGAGGAACTCTATTCGCTGTTGCGCGCCGGTAGCGCGAATAGTTTATCGGCGTCTTGCCTTACCCCGGCGTGAGGAATTCCAGCGCCGCTGAGTCGAGAGTCACATCGATTTCTGCGGATGAGAAAGGGGTTGGCGGGCGGCTTTTCATCCGCAGGTCGTCATCGATGTGAATCGGGAAACAGTCGCACTCGATGTGCAAGTGGCGACCTCTGCGTACAGTCAATTCCGGACAGTCTGATTTGCCTTCCAGCCGATCCGACAGGTACCTTTTGAGCTCGCTTCGCTGGTCGTCGGAGACTAGCACCACATCGAATAAACCGTCGCTGGGATTGGCCGCAGGCGCGAGACAGAGATTTGGCCCGATGTAGCGACTATTCAGCGCTTCAAGCAAAACGTAGTTGCCGGATAAGTCTCGATCATCGAGGGTGAGCTTCAACCGAATCGCGGGATAACCTTCCAGGCGAAGATTCATGATCTCCAACACGGAAGTGATCTTTCTTCCCGTGACGTTGTGGTGCGCGATGTCGATGTTTTTTCTCGCGTCCAGCCGCGCCATGGTCTCGGTGAAAATTCCCAAACCCAAACCTTCGATGAAGTATGTCGAGCCCCATGGCCCGCTTGCCGCGCCGACGTCAAATTTCATTCGGCGCGCGCTGTTCCATCCCGCGATCAGTTGATCGAGCGGTTGGTCCGCCACACCGATCGCTTTGGCAACGTTATTCGCGGTGCCCATCGGCAAGACGGCGAGCGGAGTGTGCTTGCCGATCAGGCGTTTAGCGACTTTGCCGACGCTCCCGTCGCCTCCAGACACGGCGACTATGTCCGCAGGTTTTTCGAGCGCCTTTTCCCAGCCGATTTCTTTAGACGACTGACACACGGCCGAATGGCCGGCGCCGTGGATCAATTTCAAGATCTCCTCGCCGGAGAGCCGGTTGTCGCTGCCGGCGTCTGGATTGTAGATGAGCGTCACGTTCATTTTTTATGGGGTGGACTGACTGATTAATTGTGAAATACTAACGGTATCTTCGATCGCACAGATCCACTCGAGGAGGCGACTTCCTCATGCGTATTCTAATAGCCAATGACGACGGTATCTATAGCCCCGGAATTTTAGCCCTCGCGGAAACGGCATCAAGATTCGGTGACGTGCGCATCGTCGCGCCTGACGTCGAGCAGTCTTCGGCAGGGCATGCGATCACGGGATGGCGACCGCTCACTTATAAACGCACGCCGATCAAAGGCTTCGAAGCTTTTCGTGTCAACGGCACGCCGGCGGATTGCGTTGTGCTCGGCGTTTACAACTGGGAGAAAGTCGACGTCGTGCTTTCCGGTATCAACTTCGGCAGCAATTTGGGAAATTCCATCTGGCATTCTGGAACGGTCGCAGCCGCGAAGCAGGCGACGCTGTTGGGATTGCGCGGCATCGCATTGAGCATGCCCGCGACTCAAGAGGAACCGAATTTCGAGATTCTAAAGCCCTCCGTTGAAAAAGTATTGCAAGTTCTTTTCCAAGATCCGCCATTGGCGCTAGTCAACGTTAACTTTCCCGAGGATAAACCGAAAGAAATTCGCTGGACACGCCAATCGGTCAGGCACTATGACGGCAAAATCGTCCCCGGCCAAGATCCGATGGGGCGTAAACACTTTTGGTTCAGCGTTGTGCCCATAGAAGGAACCGAAGAAGGAACCGACCGCTGGGCGGTGGAGCAGGGTTACGTTTCGATAACGCCGCTCAGGGTCGACCTGACCAACGAGAAAGAACTCGCTGATGCGATCGCGCGACAGCCGCTTCCGTGATCGTTCAGTGCATGTCTGTATTTTCGCTGCAAACGTAAGTCGAAACGCTGACAACCTACCGGTCGTTATTGCTGAAGTCTCTGGAATCACGCGCATAATCTAGTGGCATGCGAATTGCGCTGAAAGTTTAGTATTGCAACAGCTATAGAAGCATCTCGCCGGTTAGAGAAAATTAGCGCAGCAAATACAGAATCAATTAATAGGAGGTTGACCATGAATTGGAATCAAATCGCCGGGCAATGGAAGCAAGTGAAAGGCAAGGCGAAAGCCAAATGGGGAAAACTGACGGACGATGAGATCGACGTGATCGAAGGCAAACGCGATCAACTCGTCGGCAAGATCCAACAGCGCTATGGGATCGCAAAAGATCAGGCGGAAAGGGAAGTCGACGATTGGATGAAGGAATTTTAACGGACTGGGTGCGCGCTGTTATTTGAAGGGCAGTCGGTAAGTTTCCTTGCAGGTTGCTGGCAGAGACACCACGCGGCTCGATCCGGCGCTCAAGAAAATTTTGGGCTGAAACGCGCGCAGGCCTTTTTCAGCAACCTGCCCGTCGGTGAAAAAAAATTTGAGTTGTGTTATGAGCGCAAAACCGGCGCAGAGAAAGAAAAAGATTTCCGCTAAGCGGAAGCGTTGGTCGCAACACGTGACCAAAACCAGTGATGCGCTCGATCTGGACAAGGGAGTCTTCTCGTTGAGTGATCCGCGCGCCATCGCGCGCTCGCTGAAGCGTTCCGCGGAGAGAAGCCAGCGGCGCAAAAGCAATCCGTTTCGGTCGGCGATGTCGATGCTGAACTTCTACATCAATCGTGCCGGCCGGAAGCTTTCGCAGACCCGACGGGCGCGACTTCAGGCGGCCAAAGGAGCGCTGCGCGCTCTCTATCGAAAATCTAGCGGAGAGTAATAGCAATCTTTGGCTGTTTTGCCGCCCGCCGGTGATGGGTCGTTTGAGAAAGATCTCTCACTTCGTTCGAGACCACAAATGCTTATTTAGTTTTTAGTTGTCATTTCGAGCGAGAGCGAGAAATCTTTCACGATGTTAAGATTCACGCGGACAGAAATTGAACTACTGCTCGCCCGCGTCACTTTGGCTGCCCGCTGCTACGCTTTCATTCCTGAATAACTATTTACCGTCGCGTGTAAATTGCGCGCAAAGTCGGTGGCGGCCTGGGTGCTGATGCTGAACGCCGTGCGGGCATATTCCTTGAGCGCGAGGACGGCTGCGAGCGGCATTTTCTTCAGATGCTCAACCAGAGTCGCGACGGCGCTATCGAGTTCGCTTGCCGGCACGACGTTGCTCGCGAGTCCGAATATGAGCGCTTTGTGGGCGTCGATTTCTTGCGCAGAATACATCATGAACGTTGCCGCCTTGCGCGGCATGCGGTCGACCAGCGCGGAAAATGCGATGGTCGGCATAATACGATGCGCCGTCTCGGGAAACGAGAAGCGGGCTTTGTCGCAGGCGATCGTGACATCGCAAAGCGCAGCGAGGGCGCAGCCGAGGCCGACGGCGCGGCCCTGGACAACGCCGATAACCGGCGCTTTGGCGTTGCGGAATGCGCCGTAGAGATTGAAAATCGTTTCGGCGCGGTCGCGCACGGCATAGGCTTCCGGCGCGGGGCCGGGTTGCGCTTGTCCCATCGCTTCTCGTCCGAGACAAAAATCATCACCCGCGCCTTTGAACAAAATCAGCCGCGACGTCTTCCCCGCCTCGTCGAACATCTGCGTGACCTGTGTCCAGACCGCGTCGGTTTGGCGGTTGCCGGCTTCCGGCCGGTTCAATGTGATCGTTGTGATATCGCCGTTCTTTTGTAGTAGTACCGGTTCTGCCATCGGATTCTCCTTCAGCTAAGTGTCTCGACTGTAGAGGAGCCGCGCGCGCCTTGTCAACGGCTGACAAAACGACCAACGATTGGCGTCGAGCCAGTGACGCGATTTTGATCAATTGCAATATTTTTATCGAAAAGAAAGTTCGACTCGTGCCGACGGAGTTTTTCCCATCGGCGTGAATATTATCTGAGCAATGGCGGTACCGAAGAAGGTTCAGCGCCATTTTTTTTCGGCTTTGCAAACTAAGGAGTTGATATCGATGATTCCCTTTGATTGGAGCAAGAGGCAAGCGCCGATCGCTGGGTTGCGACGTCGGCTCAGCACACCGCGGAGCATTTGCGGGTTACCGATCGTAAGAGCGGCACGGTCAACGGAGTCGCCAAAGCCTGGCAAGAAAAACGCAACGTGCTGGGATATTTCGACGGGCGGCCGATAAAAATATTGGCGCCCGATCCCAAAGGTCAAGGCGTGGCGATGCCCGTAGATTATTATTC
>DASWCL010000222.1:0-8097 GCA_036390135.1 Binatia bacterium | reverse complement strand
CGCGAGGGCGCGCTTTATCCCTGGGGCGACGAGCCGCCGTCGGAAAAACATTTCACGGGTTGCGATCCTCAGACCGGCGGTCCGGCGCAAGTCGGCGTCAACGCGCCGAATGATTTCGGATTATTCGATATGAGCGAAAATGTGCACGAGTGGTGCAGCGATTGGTACGATTACAACTACTATCGCTACTCGCCGGAGGTAAATCCCAGCGGAGCCGCCGCCGGGCAACGGCGCGTCTCGCGCGGGGGCTCGTGGCGCCACCGGATAAAATTCAGCCGCTGCGCGGCGCGCAGCTCGCTGCCGCCGAGTTTCCAATATTCCGATTACGGATTTCGCATCGTACAAACAGTTACGTCTTGACCGAACTTTGGCTGGGAGTTAAAAGGCGTTCAGCTAGACGGCGATGCGCTGCCCGAGACGGTGCGCGGTCAATCAAAAAGGAGCATGATCATGGGAAATACACGCTTGGCAAAAGGGATTTTACTATGCGCGATGTTTTTCCTCG
Organism: Binatia bacterium; assembly: GCA_036390135.1. GTDB lineage: Bacteria > Desulfobacterota > Binatia > UBA9968 > UBA9968 > DP-20. The sequence goes on along the minus strand of DASWCL010000222.1, from coordinate 7,592 downwards.
GCGCTTTTCGACCAGCGCGGGCCATCGACAACCTCCGTGTAGCTTATCCTTCGTTGAGCAGCACTGCGGTATTTGCCCTGGTCGTTGCTCAGAAGGAAGGTTACTTCAAAGAAGAAGGTCTTAACGTCGAGCTGCTCAGTATCCGGGGCGAGATCGCGATCCGCACAACGCTGGCCGGTGAGGTCGATTTTTTTACCAATGCGGGCAGCGCACTAGCCGCGGCGGTCAGAGGTGTTCCGGTCAGGCTTGTGACGGTTTTTCAGGACAAGCCTAGTTGGGATTTGATCGCGCAGCCGGAAATCAAGTCGGTCAGCCAGTTGCGCGGCAAGAACATCGGGGTCATGTCCCCGGAAGGGTCGCTTGCGGTAGTCGCGCGCGAGATGTTGCGCAAGAACGGCTTGGACCCGACCAAGGACGTCAACCTGGTTACGATGGGAGGCGATGAGGTACGCTTTCCTGCGCTGCAGACCAAGTCCATACAAGCGACGCTGTTCAGCACGGCCATGAGTATCAAGGCGCAAAAGGACGGCTTTATTAAGCTCGGCAACGCGAGCGAATATGCCAACTTGATCGAGGGCGGATTGGCGACGTCACAAGACAAGATCAAGCAACATCCGGAAAAAATCTTGCGCTTCGTGCGGGGCGCTCTCAAAGGACTGAATTATTACGTTGCTAAACGGGAACCGGCGATCAAATACATGATGGATACCTTGCGGATGAAGGACGGAGAGTTAGTCGGTTCGGTCTATGACAGCCTAACGCCACTGGCGCTTCGAGAGGGATTCAGCGACGACAAGGTTCTCCAATCGATGATCGACGACATGAAAAGAACGACGAAAGTGCAGCGCGACATCAAGGTCGGCGATGTGTTCGACTTGAGCTTCGTGAAAAAAGCCAACGAAGAACTCAAGGCAAGCGGGTGGAAGCCGTAAGGCTTGTCGGGCTTGCGGAGGCTGTCGACGAACTTGCTGTCGGCAACAAGCGGTTCTGCCGCGAGTTCAACCGAAGTTCGCCTGGATTCCCGCTAAAAGCATGCGGGAATGACGGACTCTGACCGGACGGCTACTTCCCTGCGGGCATGAACGCGGGATCGACAAAAGTCTCCCAAGGTTTTTTCTCGGGAATCATGTTGTCGGATGCGAGCAATCGGATCATCTCCGCCAAACCGGGTCCGTCGATGGTGCCCTCGCCGCGAAAAGCTCTGTTCTCGGGAATCATAAATTTATATGTCTGCGCGGCGATCACTTCGTCGATCTTCAAGCGCTGCACCATTAATTCTATCGCGGCTTTTTCATTGGCCGGGTCGTTCACCCAATGCATGCCCTGCCCGATCGCCCGAATAAATCGGGTAAACAGCGAACGGTTTTGCGCCAGCGACTTGTTCGACGCAAAAAACCCCGTGTACTGCAAATTCTTGATCTCGTCCGAATAATTAAGCAGCACCCTGCGACCGGCTTCGACTGACTTGAAATTGAACGGCGGCGCTTCGGCCAACGATGCGGCAACCTGTCCCGAAGCCACGGCTTGAAATCTCTCGGGGCTGCCGCCGACGAAAAGCAGCGTGTAAGCCGTTGGTGGAATGCCGCGGCGCTGCATGACGTCTTTAAAGATCGTCGTGGTGATGCTCGCCAAAGAAGCACCGGCGATTTTTTGCCCTTTGAGATCGTTCAGCGTTTTGAATTGTGGGTTTCCGATGACCTGATACGGATAGCCGTAATTGGAACCGCCGATGATCTTGATCTCGGCGCCGCGGGCCGCCGCGATGAGACCAAAATGCGCGCCGGATCGAGCAATGTCCACGGTTCCGGCGATCAGCGCTTTCACAACCAAATCCGGTGTCATGTAGTTGACCTCAACGTCGAGGTTTTCTTTGGCGAAGAATCCCTTTTCTTTGGCGACGATGTGATCGATCTCGAAGGCGGTGGGATTAGTCGAACTGAGCATGATCTTGTCGGCGGCCGAGGTAGGCGGAGATAGGACGAGTAGGGCGAATAGGACAGATGGCGCAAATCGCTTGTTGGCCGTTGCCATTGGACTTCCTCCGTCGTGCCTTGCGACAATGAGATTATTTATCATATTGCCTAGGTCATTTTTCTTCGTATTCTTTCAGTGCATCCCAGCGCGGTTCCAAGCCTAAACCGGGTGTTTCCGGCAAAGTCACCCAGCCGTGATCCGGTGCGGCGGGTTCCTTGTAGATTTTGTCACCCACGCCCCACATCTCAAAGTGAAATTCGACACGCCAGCCGTTGGCCATCGCTGCTTGCAGATGCATGTTGTGATGCGGCCAGCCGCCGCCGTTGGCGATCGGCAAGTTAAACGCTTGCGCCAGCGCGGCGACTTTCACGGCTTCGGTGTAACCGCCAACCGAACAGACATTCGGTTGGGCAATGTCGACGGCGTGATTGACGATCAGCTCGCGATGGCGAAAACGATGTCCTTCGTTTTGGCCGGCGGCGAGCGGAATGGAAGTATGGCGGCGCAAGTCGGCGAGCAGCGCAGCGTCATTTTGGTAGACCGGCTCTTCGAACCAGGTGATGCCATAGGGTTCGACGAGCTTGCACAACTCCAATGCGCGGTTGAACGAAAAAAGATAATTGGCGTCGATCATCAACTCCACTTCGTCACCGACCGCATCGCGCACTGCGCGCACGCGTTCGGCGTCAAGTTTCGGGTTTTCCGGATCGACGGCGACGACCATTTTGAGGCGCTTTTCGCCCTGTCCGACGAGTTGTTTGGCGACTTCGACCAATTCTTCTTTGCGATATTGTTTGAGACCGAAGGTAACGTACGCTGGCACCGGATTTTGTGCGCCACCGAGCAGGCGCCAAACCGGTTCTTTATAGTGTTTGCCTTTGATGTCCCAGAGCGCGATGTCGATGGCGCTGACGGCCGAGCTCCACATGCCGGTCTGGGCGCGTGGGTTGAACTGTTTGAAAAGCTGACTTGAGATTCGCTCGGTCTCGAGCGGATTTTTACCGCGCAGAAACGGCGCCAGTTCGCGATTGATAAATTCCTTCAGGCCGAAGCGCTGCGAGCCGCGGGTGAGACCGTACCCGGTCACGCCTAGATCAGTTTCGACTGCGACAAACAAGATTGACGTGACGATTTTTTCTTTCAATAGCGGCACGTCGATCGGCACGCGATGCAAAGTCGCTCTAACGTCAGCAATTTTCAGAAACCACCTCCAGCATGCTGGCGATGACTGTTAGCGTAGAACTGTCGATCAAGTCAAATCATTTGCGACGGTACGGCGCGTATCCGATTATGCGGGACAGTGGGGCAATGATCCGTCGGAGCACGTGAAAGTTCTCATTGACATCGACTCTGCGTGGACCTAGCCTGTTGGTGTATGGACCAGACAAATCGGCTGAGCGCGCTTATTCTGGCTGGTCTTTTATCCGGTTGTGCGTCTTTTAAGGTCGCAGGACAGGTGCAGAGCGGCCGGCAGGCGCTGCTGGTCAATGATCCAGAGCGTGCCTTGCCCTATTTTCTCGAGGCGGCGAAAACCAATCCTGACTATATTTACATTTCCGAACATTTCCGCGAGGGCGTCTGGACGTACGTCGGACGCACCGAGTACGCTACGAAAAAATATCAGGACGCGCGCCAGTCTCTTGAGCGCGCGTTGGCAGTTGACAAGGATGACAACTTGGCGCGGCTTTACCTCGGCCTCACGCTGGCGCGGACTGGCGATTCCGCAAAAGGCTTGAAAGAAATCGAGAGCGCGATGCAAGGGATTCATGACTGGCTCGAATACATCGAGCGCAGCCGCCCGTTCGAGGCCTTTTGGGATCCACTGCGGGAAATTCGCAAAGCCATCGAAAAGGACCTCGATAAGTCTTCCGGCAAAGATCTTGATCACGAACAGCTGATCGCCGACGCCGAATGGCTGGGCAACAAAATGGAAGACGAGCTGGAGCGCGTGCGTCAAGACGAGCGGCGGCAGTTCGATCGCGATTTTGACCGTAGGCGCGGGCCTTCGGTCGGGGTCGGTATAGGCTTCTGAAAAATCACGGGCTGGTTTAAATGGCAACCGCACATTTTTACATTCACCTCGTGACCGATATTCCCTGCGCGGAAGTATAGTGCTTCGCAGACACTGTTCATTTTCTGTATTGGCGGATCAGGTGACGTGGAGATGTGAGTTCGTGTCATGCCTGTCGGCTATGGCACTAAAGCGGTGGCAACTTCTCGAAAATCATCATCTATGAATCAACGAGACGATGCGGTTTCATCAAAAACCGACCACGGCCGTTTCGATCACGCAGTGTGCCTTCTGGCACCTGCTTTGCGTGTTTTACTCGCGATTTTCCAGATTTGCCTTTGAAGTTATTTTGTCTTGATCTTCAATTGACTTTAAACAGGAGGTTTTTATGGCACTGTGGAACCAACCGACACCGGGGGAGGCGAATGAGAAGCCGCCGGAAAAGCCACCCGTGACGCCGCCGACGCCCGTCCAAGTTACACCCGTGGCGGCCGCAATAGCGAAAGAGACCGCGCCAAGCAATCGCGGCGAATCCGTATTCGGCTCCGGAGTTACCATCGAAGGCAAAATCGAAGGTGACGCCAACGTGCGCATTGCGGGAAAGTTCAAAGGCGATATTCAAATCAAGGGCGATTTATCTATAGAAAAGGGCGCTCATCTCGGCGCCAAAATCAACGCGGCTAATGTCACAATCGGCGGCGAACTGGAAGGCAATGTCACCGCCAGCGGTCAGGTAAACCTGTTGGAATCGGCGCAGCTGATTGGCGATCTGAAGGCCAACACGCTGACCGTCGCGGCCGGTTCGCGCATGCGCGGCAACGTCGAATTCGGCTGGAGCCCGACCGAAGTCGCCAAGTTCGTCAACGGCAAGAGCCATAACGACAATAACGAGAAGAGCAGGACCGCCGGATGAAAGGCGCACGTGCGCCGTCAGCGGGCGAGTCGCGCACCTGCCCGCACTGTAAGGCGACGATACTTCAGAGCGCCGCGTCTTGCCCCATCTGTCGCCATGTTTTGCGATTTACGTCTTTTGGCTATGAGCCGCCGCGCTCCAGGCCGACGACGTGTCCGCTTTTGGTGGAAGGCACCCTCGATCATCCGGGCGAAGGCTTGCCGCTGGAATATGATGTCTTTATAGAGGTGCGGGATGAAACCGGCAAGCTGCTGTCTCGGCAGAGCGTCGGTGTCGGTGGACTAGGCCCGGGTCAGCGGAGAGTTTTCACCTTGCGCATCGAGATGTCTTCAGCGCCTTCTTCCAATTGATGCGGAGCAAAAATCTGATCTCGTTGCGACAGACGGCTTGAACTCATTCGGGGGGCTCGGGCTACTAGTCGTGCTGATTGCGATTGCGCCCGCCGCCATTCTATTCATCACACTCAAGTCACTAGCTGCCGGCTGTCGCGAGTAACTTTCCCCAACCCTGAACCGTCGGGATGATTCCGGGACGCACGAGGTTGTTCCAAACCTCGGCGCTCAAGTTCGTAAAAGCCGGCTTGCCGAATTCTTTTTCGATCGCCGGAACCGCGTGAAGACTCATCGCCGCGCCGCCGGGAACGGAAATTCCTTCGGCGTCGGGCCAAAGCCGAGCGGCTTCTTGACCGACTTCCAGCGCGAGGTCGAGGCCTTCTTCAAATGTCATCGCTGATGCCTCCGAAGCCCATTGATTGCGCTTGGTGATACCAACGACTTTGATGCCGCCATCTTCGAGATAACGGACGATGGCGTCATTGACCTTGTCGGCCCAGCGGCTCCCGACGGCGACTTTGGTGAGTCCAAGATACTTCAATGCGGCGATGAGCGCTTCGAGGGGAGCGTCGGCGGGAATCCCGGTTTTCTCCGTAGTTTGGCGCAACAATTCAACCACGCGCGGACGGGTCAGCACCGCTGAGACCGGCGCGCCGCCGAAGACGATGACCTGCGCTCGTTCTTTCGCCAAACGCTCGACACACGGCCAGTAATTGCGGACTGCCTTTTCGACAGCTTCCGCGGTGTAGTTTTCCAGACCCAAGCTGGTCGATACCTCCATGACGTCAAGCGGTACCATCTGGTAGAATTGGTAACCCGGACCACGTTGCAAATCTTCATGTCCGCGCGGACGGATCGAGCCGTAGCGAAAACGGGGTAGTAGTTTGTTTCCAGAGTCGGTCATGATGATCTCCTGTGCTTATGAACTAAGAATTACCCGAGGGACGCCAAAAGCGGTTTCAACGCCGCGGCGACACCTTCGGCGATGCGCCGCATACCGGCGTCGTTGGGATGCACGTTGTCCGTGACCAACAGGTAGATGGGGTCATGGATCATCGTCAGGCCGTCGAGCAGGTGCAAATTTGCGTCCGAGGTCTGGCGCTTTTGCACCACGCGGGCGATACCGTCGCGATAAACGTCGGGCCTTTCCCCGTTTTGATTTGGGCCGCGTTTCAAGTCGGCGCGATTCAAGATCGGCGTGACGCACAGGATCGGCTTCACCGGCGCGGCGGCTCGAATCGTCGCAAGATAGGCATCGTATTTCGCGATGTACTGGGCCGCGGGTTCTGGTTTACCTGCCGCGTCGGCGCCCGCTAAAGAATTCGTTCCGATCATGATCGTCAGTACGTCCCAATCCGTCCGGCTGGCGATGGTTTGAGCGACGATATTATCCGCCCACGCGCTACCGCCGAAACCGTAGTTGAGCGGCACGCAGCCGAGTCTGTCCGCAACTTGCCAAACGTAGGTTTCGCGTGGGCTTGTGACACCGTGGCCGTGGGTGATCGAGTCGCCGTGAAACAAAACTCGCGGCCGGTTATCCGGTGCGGCGCGCGTCAGCGCGGCCTGTGGCTCGATGCCGATGCCGTGCACGATTATTTCGGCATTGCGATAGTAAAACGGAAACAGCACTTGAATTTCAGCTTCGCCGGACATTTCCGGGTCGTTGTAAATCGTCACGTCCTGACGGGTGAATTGAGTTAACGCCGCCACACTGGAGACATATTTCCGGTCATGATAGAGCGAGAAAAAAGCTGGGCGAGATCGCTCCCAAGCGACGGCCGGATTGTCCGGCGCGTCGGGCGAATCGATGAAGGTTATGCGCAGAACCAGCTTCTTGGAGTCCGTGCGAAAGCGCAGGGTCACGCCGGCCGCCGACTTGCCGCGTCGCGCCGTGCGCGCCGGCCAACGATCGCGCCAAACTTTCCCTACGCGTACGGGTTGGAGCCCGCCGTCTCGCGGTTCCCAATCGGCGACGTTCAACCATTCGAGCCGCTCGTCGCGCGCATCGAGCCATTGCAAAGCTACATTTGTTTCGCGACTTGTCATTTCGATTACCGTTTATCCTTCATCCATCTGCCTTTATCCTTTTCCCATCACGCCCCCAGCGCGGGCATCACTTTCGTCGCGAAGAGCTCGATGGAATGCATCACTTGCTCATGCTCCAAGCCGCCGAAGCTGAACATGCCGACCAAACTGTCGGGCCGCGCGGTTTCAATCATCTTCCGGGCTTTCTTTATGACGGTGTCCGGGCTGCCGATCAACGAGGTGCCCCATTCGTCGAGTCTCTTGACGTTAAGGCCGCCCGGAAAATAGGGGAAACGCTCGGTGAACTTCGGTAGATCGTCGGTGCAGACGGAATCGC